>JBBKVT010000406.1:0-3409 GCA_037968535.1 Paracoccaceae bacterium | reverse complement strand
ATAAAAACAACAATAATGTGCCTATCAGGGATTCCCTTTTGGCAGCACTCCGGCTATACAATGAGCATGTCGAATGACGCGCAAATCCTCCCCTCAAACCCCGATGAACTCAGGCAGTTTGCGACGCTGTTGATGTCTGAACTGAAGTGCCGTGATCTCAAGATCACCAAACTTGAACATCAACTGGCAGGGATGCGCCAACACCGTTTTGGCTCCTCGTCAGAGGCGCTGGATCAACTTAAGCTGGCTCTGGAAGAAGATGAGATTGCGGCGGCAGTCAAGGATGCTGATCAGACGGATGGGTCTGATACAGCCCAAGCCACCGCGAAAGACAAGCCAAAGCGCAAACCTCTGCCCGATCACCTGCCGCGCAATGAACAAGTGCTGTCGCCGGGCGACGCATGTGGCGAATGCGGTGGCAAGCTGAAGACCCTGGGCGAGGATGTCACCGAAGAACTGGAATATGTCCCCGGTCGCTTTGTGGTGAACCGTATCGTGCGTCCGCGCATGGCATGTGCCTGCTGCGAGAAGATCGTCCAGGCACCGCTGCCCTCGCGGCCGATTGAACGCGGCCGTCCCGGCCCCGGGCTTCTGGCGCATGTGTTGGTCAATAAGTACGCGGATCACTCGCCACTTTACCGCCAGTCGCAAATCTTTGAACGCGACGGTATTGATCTGGAACGCTCCACATTAGCCGATTGGGTCGGCAAATCCACAAACCTGCTTGAGCCACTGGCCGATGCCATCGAGCGCCATGTGCTCAGCGGTCAGGCCATTTTTGCGGATGATACTCCAGTCAAGTTGCTGTCACCCGGTGCGGGAAAGACAAAGACCGCACGGCTTTGGGCTTATGTCCGGGATGAGCGACCATGGGCGAGTGAAGCACCGCCGGCGGCATTCTATCGCTTCTCGCGGGATCGAAAGGGCGAGCAGCCCGTCGAGCATCTGAAGGATTACAAAGGCTGGATGCATGCTGATGGCTATTCGGGGTTCAACGAATTGTACCGTTCAGGCCGCATCCGCGAAGTTGCCTGCATGGCGCATATCCGGCGCAAGTTTGTTGACGTGCATAAATCTCAAGGCTCGGTTATTGCCGAGGAAGCGGTTCTGCGGATTGCCCGACTTTATGGCGTCGAGAAAGAAGTGCGCGGATCGCCGCCAGATGAACGGGCGACCGCAAGGCAGACCAAGGCCAAACCCATCTTCGATGACTTGGAAAGCTGGTTGCACGCACAGCTCCCCAAGATATCCGGCAAGACACCCCTTGCTGGCGCCATTCGCTATGCCCTGACACGCATGAAGCGTCTGAGGCCATATCTGGAAAACGGCTTTCTGGAGTTGGACAACAACGCCGCCGAGCGATCCATGAGACCAATTTCCCTAGGCAGAAAAAACTATTTGTTTATGGGTTCTGAGGGCGGCGGAAAGGCGGCGGCCATCGCCTACACGCTGATCGAAACGGCCAAACTCAACGGCGTTGATCCGCAAGCCTGGCTCACCGACACGCTGGCCCGCATCGCCGATCACAAAATCACTAAGCTGGACCAACTCATGCCGTGGTGTTACGCTCAGATACGAGCGTAACGTACGGCCGTTGGTTGCGCCAGACCGGGCTCACCAAACGCTTACCAAATAGTTCCAGAAGGAGAATATAAAAGGGAGGCAAAAATGCCGACAGAGAGAATAGTTGGTTCCGTGGCCAGACTGTGGAGGTTCCCGGTCAAGTCCATGAGAGGTGAGCGGATCGAGCACAGTGAGTTCACGGATCGAGGCCTTGTCGGCGACCGTGCCTATGCTCTTATCGACGCGGATACAGGAAAAGTGGTAAGCGCAAAAAGTGTGCGGCTGTTTCCCGATCTATTGGGCTGCCATGCCGCCTTTGTCGAGCCCCCGCAATTGGACGCTGAACTGCCCCCGGTGCACATTACACTGTCTGACGGCCATTCGGTGACCAGTGATTCGAGTGATGCAGACAGTGTGTTATCAGCTTTTTTCGGGCGAGATGTCACGCTGTCCCGCGCGGCTCCGGACGACTTCACCATCGACCAGTATCACCCCGACGTCGAGGACGCTGACCCGGCGGGTCACCGGGACACCGTGGTCGAACAGAAACTCGGGTCCGCATATTTCGCCGAGGCAGGTGAGCCTTCCCCGGTGCAGGTGGGTGCTTTTTTCGATCTGTTTCCGGTATCGGTGCTAACGACATCGACACTCGATCAGTTGAACGAGATGCAGCCGGACAGCAGCTTCGACGAGCGCCGGTTCCGGATGAACGTGATTGTCGGCACCGAGGGCGCGGGGTTCGTCGAGAACAACTGGGTTGGCCACGGTCTCGCAATTGGTGACGCGCTGCGCCTCAGTGTAGCGCTGCCTGATCCTCGTTGCGTGATGACGACGCTCGCGCAAGACGATTTGCCCCGGGATACCGATGTTCTGCGCACTCTGGTCCGACACAACAGAATCCAGGTCGGTGATGGCGGGCGATTTCCCTGCGCGGGTGCGTACGCGGTGGTCAAGGCGGCGGGAGCGGTGCAAACAGGCGACCGCGTGTCACTAACCTGATCCCAAACATCTCAGGGTGACGATATGAACAATCTAGAATTTACCCACGATGAGAACACAATTCGAAACCTGATTGGCGCTCATTTTCAAGGCCTGAAGTGGACACCAACCACTCAAGCGGATTGGACCACATTTGCAGCTGACTTCCTGCCTGATGCTTCGCTCTTTCCGGCGGCACGGCCTGCGCGGGCAAAAACACTGGATGCGTTTGTCGAACGAATGAATGGCGTGGCACAGGGTTCGCTTCGCTCCTTCGAAGAGCGCACGCTCGGGATGCAGGTTCTTGTCTTCGGCAGTGTGGCTGTAGTCCTGGCCGCATCCGAGATGGTGGAGAACGGGGTGGAAGTGAACCATGACGTAAGCGGCTACCTATTGGTCAAGGATGCGAGCGAATGGCGCATCGCCGCTCATGCCTGGGACCAGGCAAGCGATAGGATGCCTGTTCCTGAGCATCTACGCTAGGCATGGCGATTTCGGTGAGGAGAGGTTGAACAATGTCAGACAGCAAATTGTACTCAGACGGTTCACGGCGTCTGCAAGACCGGTTTGATACGCGACGGATTGCGGATCGCCTGGAAAAAGTCGATCTCTTGGAAGAATTCACCGATGCCCATCGAGAAATGATCGAAGCGGCACCGATGTTTTTTCTGGCCACTGCCGACGCCCAAGGTAGGCCTGATGTCTCCTACAAGGGCGGGTTTCCCGGCTTCGTCCGGGTCGTCGGGCCGTCTACATTGGCGTTCCCGGACTATAACGGCAACGGAATGTTCAAGAGCCTGGGGACACTTCTCGATAATCCCAATGTGGGGCTGATTTTCATTAACTGGGCGGACAGCCCAAAAAAACT
>JBBKVT010000405.1:0-12426 GCA_037968535.1 Paracoccaceae bacterium | reverse complement strand
AGCCTGCACCGATCAATGCATCCGCCGCCTGATCCATGTCGGCATCTGGCATGATGATCATATGGTTCTTGGCGCCGCCAAAGCACTGCACCCGCTTGCCCGCCGCACAGCCACGCGAATAGATATACTGCGCGATCGGCGTCGACCCGACAAACCCGATCGCCTGCACGGTGTCATTGTCGAGGATTGCATCCACCGCTTCCTTGTCGCCGTTCACGACCTGCAGAACACCGTCAGGCAGTCCTGCCTCCTTCAGCAGTTCCGCCAGCATGAAGGGCACCGATGGATCGCGCTCTGACGGCTTCAGAATGAACGCATTGCCGCACGAAAGCGCCGGCGCCATCTTCCACATCGGGATCATCGCCGGGAAGTTGAACGGAGTGATTCCCGCAACGACACCAAGCGGTTGGCGCATCGAATACATGTCGATTCCGGGCCCGGCGCCATCAGTATACTCGCCCTTCAGCAGGTGGGGTGCACCGATACAGAACTCGACGACCTCAAGCCCGCGCTGCACATCGCCCTTGGCGTCGGGGATGGTCTTGCCGTGCTCGCGGCTCAGCGCCTCGGCCAGCTTTTCCATGTCGCGGTTGATCAGACGCACGAACTCCATCATCACGCGGGCGCGTTTCTGCGGGTTCGTCGCGCCCCAGGCCACCTGAGCATCGGCCGCAGCCGCCACCGCCGCATCAACTTCTTCCTTTGACGCCAATGGCACCTTGGCCTGCACCTCGCCTGTCGACGGATTGAACACATCGGCGTAGCGCCCCGACTTGCCCTTGACGGCCTTGCCGCCAATGAAATGTGAAAGCTCGTTCATATTGCCTCTCCTCTGGGTTCTTGGGCATCTTAGTCTTGCAATTCTTCCCGGAAAAGGGGCAGATTTCCAAAAGCGTTTTGCAAAAATGCAAGGACACACATGGAATTCAACTGGGACGACTTGCGCGTTTTCCTTGCCGTAGCGCGGGCTGAAAGCCTTTCCGGGGCCGCGCGCACGCTGAGACTCGATCCTGCCACGGTCGGTCGCCGCATCCAGCGGCTTGAGGATGACCTGGCGCAGCCGCTCTTCTTGAAATCGCCCCAAGGCTACCAACTGACTGACAGCGGTCAACGTCTGATGGCTCATGCGGAAGTTGCGGAACAAGCGGTGATGCAGGCGGCGGAAGATGCGCTCGGCCAGACCGGCCAGTTGACCGGTCAGGTGCGCATCGGCGCGCCGGATGGCTGCGCCAACTACTTGCTGCCGCAAGTTACCGCTGCAATCGTGGCGAAGAATCCAGGCCTTGAGCTCCAGATTGTCGCCCTGCCGCGCATCTTCAACCTCTCGAAACGCGAGGCCGACATGGCCATTGCCGTCAGCCAACCCGCAACTGGGAGGCTGACAGTCCAACGCATCACCGATTACAGGCTGCACCTCGCCGCCAGCCGTCGTTACCTCCGGCAACACCCGGAAATCCGCAAACTTGTGGACCTCAAGAACCACCGCATCGTCGGCTACATCCCCGACATGATCTTCGACAAAGAACTTGATTACCTTGCCGAACTGGGCGTTACCCGCGTCGATCTGGCCTCGAACTCGGTTTCGGTCCAGACCAACCTATTGCGTCAGGACGCGGGCGTCGGCGTCGTGCATGATTTCGCACTGCCCTCGGCCCGCAACCTGATCCGCATTCTGCCGGACCAATTAGAACTTACCCGCAGCTTCTACTTGATCCGACACGCCGACGACAGGCGCGTCGAACGTCTGAACCGCATCGCCGAGGCACTGGCCCTCGGTTTGCGCGCCGAAGTCGCCAGGCTCGAGGCTTTGCTTGACAGGGGGCCGGCGAAAGGGTGACGCTTGGACATTGAAAGCAAAGCAGGAGGAAGGCCCATGCTCGTCAATCAGATCCTCAAGGGGAAATCTGACGAAGGCGTCTTGACCCTGCCGCCGGGGACTCCTATTTCCGCCGCTGCGGAATTTCTGTCCCAAAAGCGGATCGGCGCGGTCGTCATTTCGGTGGACGGCAAGGTGCCGCTCGGAATCCTGTCAGAACGCGACATCGTCCGCGAACTCGGGCGGCGCGGCGCAGGGTGTCTTTCGGAAACGGTCGACGAACTGATGACCTCCAAGCTGGTAAGTTGCACGAGACACGACAGCGCAGATGAAGTCCTCGAAAAGATGACGGTCGGCCGGTTCCGCCACCTGCCGGTGATGGAAGAGGCAGAGATGGTCGGTCTCATTTCGATTGGCGACGTGGTGAAAGCGCGACTTTCGGAACTTTCAATGGAAAAGGACGCGCTGGCCGGGATGATCATGGGCCACTAAAAATGCGAGCCCATGCGAAAGCCGTCGTTCACAAGGAACCGTCACGTGCTGCCCCGTCGGGATGCCATTGGCAGCCATGATGCACTTGAAATCCGGACTACAATCGGATTGCGTGGCGCAAAGCAGAGGAATGCGCGATGCGAATTGGCCTTTATCCCGGCACCTTTGATCCGGTTACCCACGGACATCTCGACATCATCCGTCGCGCCTCGGTTCTTGTCGATCGGCTGGTGATCGGCATTGCCATCAACCGTGACAAGAACCCGCTGTTCGCACTTGAGGACCGGGTCGCGATGGTCGAGAACGAATGCACCAGAATCGCCTCGGACACCGGCATCGAGATCGTTGTCTATCCTTTCGAGAATTTGCTAATCAACTGCGCCCGAGACGTCGGAGCAGGCGTCATAATCCGCGGACTAAGGGCGGTCGCCGATTTCGAGTATGAATTTCAGATGGTCGGCATGAACCGCGCGCTGAATTCTTCGATCGAGACGGTATTCCTGATGGCCGAAGCGAAGCATCAGGCCATTGCCTCGAAGCTCGTGAAGGAAATCGCCCGGCTGGGCGGCGACGTTACCAAATTCGTGCCGCCCGCCGTGAAGGCGGCGCTTGACCAGAAGTTCCCGGCCAAAGGTTGATCTCTTCACAGACCAACCCCGGCACCGTTTTCGGTATAGCCGATCGATTTGCTTAGAGAAATTTTCCCATAGCCACTGCGACATCCGACATGCGGCAGGAAAAGCCCCATTCATTGTCATACCAGGACAGCACCCTGACAAAGTTGCCCGGCATCACTTTCGTCTGCTCGGGTGCAAAAGTCGAAGATTGCGGGTTGTGGTTAAAATCCGAGGATACCAGCGGCCGTGGCTCATACCCCAGAATGCCTTTCATCGGGCCTTTCTCAGACGCTGCTTTGAACACTTCGTTGATTTCTTCGACGGTTGCCGATTTCTTCAACACGACCGTCAGGTCGATGCAGCTGACATTTGGCGTCGGCACCCGGATCGAGGCGCCATCGAGCTTGCCCTCAAGTTCTGGCAGCACAAGCCCCAGCGCCTTGGCCGCGCCCGTCGAAGTCGGGATCATCGACAGCGCCGCCGCCCGCGCACGGTAGAGATCCTTGTGCATTGTATCCAGCGTAGGCTGATCGCCGGTATAGCTGTGAACCGTCGTCATGAAGCCTGTCACCACACCAAACTGATCGTTCAGAAGCTTGGCCACCGGGGCCAGACAGTTCGTCGTGCAGGATCCGTTTGAAACCACAAGATCGTCACCCGTCAGCAGGCCGTCGTTGACGCCGTAGACGATCGTCTTGTCGGCGCCTTTCGATGGCGCGGACACAAGGACGCGGGACGCCCCGTTTTCAAGATGTACCTTGGCCTTGTCCTTGTCGGTGAAGATGCCGGTGCATTCGAGAACGATGTCGACATGCTTCCAAGGCAATTCTGCCGGATCGCGAAGTGCGGTGACCTCTATTGGGCCGCGTCCCGCATCGATTGTCGTCTTGGTGGTCTTTACATCGCTTGGAAACCGGCCGTGCACGCTGTCGAATTGCAGCAGGTGTGCGTTGGTTTCGACGGGCCCAAGATCATTGATCGCGACGACCTCGATGTCTTTCCTGCCCGATTCGATGATCGACCGCAGGACGTTGCGCCCGATTCGACCAAATCCGTTGATGGCGACTTTGACGGCCATAGTCTCGCACTCCTTCAAAAATCATCGCCGACGGACGAGGCCGCGGCTGTTATCGCTAACATGTCCACCTGGCGGAAGAAGGTCAACCATCATGAGACTGCGCTCATCGCCAGAATTGCAGGTACTCGATCAGTAAAACGAACTTGCGGGCAAGGTACAGTGTCATCGCCCAGTCGTAGAAATAGACGTCAACGACAAGGAAGGCCAGAATGAACCCTGCCAGCCAGATCGCGATTCGATTTGTAATGCTCGTCGCTCCTCAGTGCAGGAGCCGCCCCATTGCTGCCGCAACGTCCGCCATTCGGCAGGAAAAGCCCCATTCGTTGTCATACCACGCCAGCACCCGGACCATTCGCCCGCCCATGACCTTGGTTTGCTCTGGGGCGAAGATAGACGAATAGGTGGTGTGGTTGAAGTCGATAGAAACCTTCGGTTCGGGATCATAGGCCAGAACCGACCCCATCCGACCGCAAGAGGCCTCGCGTACCACCTCGTTCACATCGGCGACGGTGACATCCCTTGCGGCTTCGAAGGTAAGATCGACCGCCGAGACGTTCGGGGTTGGCACCCGTATCGCTGTGCCGTCGAGTTTGCCGGCCAGTTCGGGCAGGACTTCGCCCAAGGCCGCCGCAGCCCCGGTCGACGTCGGGATCATCGACATCGCGGCCGCACGCGCGCGATAGAGATCATCGTGGCGACGGTCCAATGTCGGCTGGTCGCCGGTATAGCTGTGTATCGTCGTCATGATCCCGCGTTCGATGCCGATCGCATCGTTCAACGCCTTGGCCAGCGGTGCGAGGCAGTTCGTGGTGCAGGATCCGTTCGACACCATCCGATCGTCGGCCAATAGGCTCCGGTGGTTGACACCGTAGACTACCGTGCGATCGACGTTCCGCGCGGGGGCCGAGATCAGCACCCGCTTCGCACCGCGTTCGAGATGGACTACCGATTGCTGGCCATCATTGAACTTGCCGGAACATTCCAGCACGACATCGACACCCGACCAATCAAGCTCTGTGGGATCGTAGGTTGAAAAGACCTGCATCGGGCCGCGACCCAGATCCATCGTATCCTTGGATATTTTGATCTCGCCGGGAAAGCGGCCGTGAACGCTGTCGTATTTCAACAGATGCGCGTTCGTCTCGATCGGTCCGGTAGCGTTGATCTTCACGACCTGAACGTCATTGCGGGCCGCCTCGGTGATATGGTACAGCGTGCAACGTCCGATGCGGCCGAAGCCGTTGATCCCGACGGTCACTGTCATATCACTCTCCTGTCCCCTCGACGCCAGTCGCGCCGAACTTGCGCGCGGTATACATTGGCATTCAGCCATGCAAAAGCCTTGTGCGCCAACATGATAGCGTAAACATCAAATGTTAGCGCCAACGACTGCGCCAATTGTTCTAAAGCGGCGCTATGGTCGCGCAGCCGTCAACATTCCCGCCTAAAGGCCCTATGCGGACCTGTCCGGAAGATGACTGTGCAAGGCACTCACGAGTTCTGGGCAGGGCTCGAGCCCTTGCACCAATTTGGTGCGGTTGTTCTTCCAGCTGGTTGAGGTGGCGTAGAAATGCCAAAAGCCAAACCGTCGCCTGATGGTCAACGGATAAAATGGCCCGCCGGGTCGATGGATGGCCCAGCTGAACCTGCCGGCCAGACTGTCCGGAACCATGCACCACTTGGGATTACGACCCATTTTTCGCCCGACTCTCATCGAGTGCCCGCGATGCGACGCAGGCGATCCGACGTCGCTTGGGTAGACCCAATGGCCGAGGAAAGAGATCATGCCGAGCGCGGACGCTGCTGTGGCGTCGAAAATCGACCCGTTCCGAGGCCAGACAAATTCATCGACGTCAATCGACAGGACGGCGCGGGCGCGGATCAGGAATCGCTGCTGCGCAACATTGAACATCGAGGTCTGAAGGTATTTTGCCGGCGGGCTGAGCCGTCCGCCGCTGGAGCCACCGTATGGAAACGGAGCGGAGATGATGCGACAGGCACTAAGGCCCGGAACTGCAGAGAGTCGCTGCAATAGGATTTCCGGCGTGTAGGCGGATGAGCCGTTGTCAATCAGCAGGACCGCGTCTGCGCCATGCGCCGAGATGTGATAGCGCAGCCAATCCTCGATCCATTCGATTGGGTTATCCTTGGAAATCGCCATCAGGACATTGCGGTTCGCGAAGTCGGCGGCGTCCTGTTCGAGCACCGGCAACGAATGGGTCTGCCCATCCGCAATCACTTCGATCTTGTTGGGACGTTCGGGAAGGGCAATGCGCAAGATCTCGACGCGTAACCTTTTGGTGCGGCGCAGTTTATCACCCGCGGGCTGCCCGTTGATCGACAACCCGTCTCGCAGCACTGGCCAAAGGTTGAGCAGACGCGGGCAGATCAGAATCACCTGCCGCGCCGCACTGTCATAAAAGCAATCATAGATCAGCGTGAGCCCGTCGAAACTTTCGACATAGCCCTTCTTCCGCTTTCGGGGTGGCGTCGGCATATCGCGTTTCAAGTCACCCGTTTCGGGCAGGCGCAAGCTTGAAAGCCGTGCGATGGAAAAACATCCTGCCATCGCCAGCCCAGATCTCAGAGCCGCTTTTCGACTTGCGCCGCGACATTCTCGGCGGTGATCCCGAATTTTTCATAGAGGATCTCGGCAGGCGCGGAAGCACCAAAGCCCGCCATCCCGACAAACGCTGCCTTTGCCTCGCGTCCGCGCTCTCCCAGCAGCCACTGGTCCCAACCGGTCCGTACCCCGGCCTCGACCGCCACTCGAACTGGTCCGGCGGGCAGAACCTTGCGGCGATAGGCTTCGTCCTGCGAGGCAAAAAGTTCCATGCAGGGCATCGAAACGACGCGGGTGCCAATGCCTTTGGCTTGCAGAATATCGCGAGCTTTCAGGGCGATCTCTACTTCGGAACCGGTCGCCATGACGATCGCCTGGCGTTTACCCTCGGCCTCGACCAGTACATAAGCCCCCTGTGCCGTTAGGTTCTTCAGCTTGTGCGTGGTCCGCACGGTCGGCAGGTTTTGCCGTGACAAGGCCAACACCGAAGGAGTTCTGGTCGACGTCAACGCGAGTTCCCACGCTTCCGCAGTCTCGACCGTATCCGCCGGGCGGAATGTCCAGCTGTTCGGTGTGGCGCGGCAGATCGCCAGATGCTCGACCGGCTGGTGGGTCGGACCATCCTCGCCCAGTCCGATACTGTCATGCGTCATTACGAATACCGTTGGAATCCCCATCAACGATGCAAGCCGCACGGCACCCCGCGCATAGTCGACGAAAGTCAGGAAAGTGCCGCCATAGGGCCTGATCCCGCCGTGAAGGACCATTCCGTTCATCGCGGCTGCCATGCCATGTTCACGGATGCCGTAATGGACATAACGGCCCTTGCGGTTGTCGGGGCTGAATATCCCCAGGTCAGCCGTCAGCGTGTTGTTCGAGCCGGTCAGGTCAGCGGACCCGCCGACGGTTTCGGGCATGATCGGATTAACAACCTCCAGCACCATTTCCGACGATTTTCGGGTCGCGACCTTCGGCAGAGATTCGGAGGTCTGTTTCTTGAGGGCCTTGATCGTGGCCGACAACTTTCGCGGCGCGTCACCGGCGATCACCCGGTTGAATTCCGTCTTGCGGTTATCCGACAGGTCCTCGAAACGACTTTGCCACTCGGCGCGATCCGCCGCGCCGCGCATTCCGATCTTTTCCCAGGATGATTTGACATCGGCAGGGATCTCGAAGGCGGGATAAGTCCAGCCGTAAATCTTGCGAACCTTAGCGATCTCATCGGGTCCCAAAGGCGAGCCATGCGCCTTGGCCGTGTCCTGCTTGGCCGGAGATCCGAAGCCGATATGGGTCTTGCAGGCGATCATCGTCGGCTTTTTCGAGGTCTTCGCGGCGGTCAGTGCCGTGTCGATCTCGGTCGGATCGTGGCCGTCGCACGATAGCACCTGCCAGCCCGCCGCCTCAAACCGCTTCTTCTGATCGGTGACGTCGGAAAGCGAAACCGCGCCGTCGATCGAGATACTGTTGTCATCCCACATCACGATCAGCTTGGACAGTTGCTGCATTCCCGCCAGCCCGATCGCCTCGTGGCTGATGCCTTCCATCAGGCAGCCGTCGCCGACAATGACGTATGTGAAGTGATCCACCGCTTTGCGACCGTAACGAGCGCGCATGTTTTCTTCTGCCATCGCGAAGCCGACTGCATTCGCAAGGCCTTGGCCGAGCGGCCCCGTCGTGGTCTCGATGCCATCGACCAGGAAATTTTCCGGGTGGCCGGCTGTTTTGCTGCCCCATTGGCGAAAGTTGCGGATCTCATCCATCGTGATATCTTTGTTGCCTGTCAGATGCAGCAGCGCATAAAGCAACATCGAGCCGTGACCAGCGGACAGAATGAACCGGTCGCGGTCCGGCCAGTCAGGGGCCTTGGCATCGAATTTCAGGTGTTTCTCGAACAGCACCGTCGCGACATCGGCCATTCCCATTGGCATTCCGGGATGACCTGAATTCGCAGCCTGAACCGCATCCATCGCAAGCACACGGATCGCGGCGGCCTTGGTCCAGTGATCGGGATGCTGTTGGCGCAGGGTTTCGATGTCCACGGGGGTCTGTCCTTTGGTTGAAGAGGTCCAGCGGTTGATAGCAGCCAATTCGCGAAGTTCAAGCCGACAGCACCGGGTGGCCATGCAATAGGCCGGTTTATGCGGCGATCACTGGGCTTTGGCTTGACTTTGCACTAGCTGATTTGAATTCTGTGCTTATTGTGGGCAAGAGATAGCGGGCGGGAACCGAAATGAATGATATCACCGAACTGGAACGAAGGATCACTGCGGCATTGGACCGGATCGGTAACGGGCTGGCCAGTGTAGGGGGCAAAGGCGGAGCGTCAGATGAGGTCGCCCAACTTCGCGAGGCGCTGGAAACCGAGCAGTCGGCGAACTCTCAGCTTGAGGAACGCGTCCGCGCCATTCGTGACCGCCAGGAACAGACGGTCAGCGCGCTGGAGACAGAGGTTACGCGACTGCGCGAAGCATCAGCGCGCCATGACGGTGAATTGCAGAAGCTCAAGCGCGTCAATGCCCAACTGCGGCAGAACAATCAGGCGCTGCGGGACGCGAACGAGCAAGGCGTGGGCGATCCCCACCTGATCAACAAATCGATGATGACCGAACTCGACGCGCTGCGCGCCAGCCGCGATGCCGACAGAGCGGAACTTGACGCCGTTCTGGGAGAACTGCGGCCCATGCTGGAAAGAGGTGCCAATGCCTGACATCAAAGTATCCATCGGCGGGCGCGACTTTGAGGTCGCCTGCCAGTCCGGGGAAGAGCATTTTCTGAAATCGGCGGCCGCGATGCTGGATGCAGAAGCAGCCGTTCTCAGCAATCAGATCGGCCGGATGCCGGAAAGCCGGATGCTGCTGATGGCGGGGCTGATGCTGGCCGACAAAACCGCCGGAATAGACGAGCAGCTGCGCGGGTTGGAACAAAAACTCGCGGCTCAGGAACAGTTGATTGAGGAACTGCGCAACCGGCCAGAGCCGCAGGGCAAAACCATCGAAGTCGCCGTGATCCCGCCGCAACTGACCGAGTCGCTGGCCGAGATTGCCGCCCGCGCTGAATCGCTGGCCACCGCGATCGAGGAAAAGGTCGCTTCTTGAGACTGGCGTTTCTGACAAGCCTCTGTTTCGTGGCCAGCCCGGTCTTCGCAGAGATGCAAGTGAGCACGGCAATCTATCAATGCGAACGGGGGGTCGAAATCGCTGAATCCGTGGTTTCAACCGAGGAAGATGCCGTCGCGGTAATTCATGTCGAAGGCCGACAGATCACGCTTGTGCGGACGCCTGCTGCCTCGGGGGTGCGCTACGCCTGGCCGAGCGATGGCTCGGGCTATGTCTAGTGGACCAAGGGAAATGAGGCGACGCTTGGCTGGTTCGACGCCGAGAAATCGGAAGACGTCACGCTCTACGAGGCCTGCAGGGCTAACTAAACGTCAGCCGTGTGTCGTCAGCCATTGGCTTCGCGGATCTTTTCCGCCGCCGCCTTGTCATAGGCAACGCCTTTTGCCTCAAATAGCTGGTCCAATTCGCCCGACAACGTCATCTCGGTAATGATATCACAGCCGCCGACGAACTCGCCCTTGACGTAAAGCTGCGGGATCGTCGGCCAGTCGGAATAGTCCTTGATGCCCTGCCGGACATCCTCATCCGCCAGCACGTTGATATCGGCGAAGTCCACGCCCATGAAATTCAGCACCCCGGCGACGCGACTGGAAAAACCGCATTGCGGCATCATCTTGGTGCCCTTCATGAACAGCACTACGTCATTGCTGGTCACGGTTTCCTTGATCTTGGTTTCTGCATCTGACATCGCGCTACTCCGGTGCTTTGGTGGTCAGGGCCAACGCGTGCAGTTCGCCCGCGCTGCCGTGCATCTTTCCTTTTAGGGCGGCATAGACCGCCCGCTGTTGCTGGACGCGATTCATGCCCTTGAAACTAGGGTCGACAACCTCGGCCGAATAGTGGTTTCCGTCGCCTGCAAGGTCGGTAATCGTTATGCTGGCATTTGGAAAACTCTCTCGTATGAGGTCTTCAATCTCCTGCGCTTGGATGGCCATGGGCGCCTCCGTTCCCGTGTTGATCAAGATGTAGAGCGCGAGGCGGGTGGGCGCAAGTGGCCGCCCGCGTGTGTGGTGACATGCCCCTGCGGCTCAGCCCTGCGAGACCGCTGCGGTAAAGCTGTTGCGGTAGAGTGCTGACAGCTCATCGAGCGGCGCAGATGACTTGCCGAAACACACGTCAGTTCCGCCGAACCGACCCACTGCAAGAATGGGCACGCCAACCTGACCTGCGGCCACCATCAGCGCTTCGGCCTGATCGAAGTTGCAGGCGACAAGGTAGCGGGCCTGATCCTCTGCGAACAAGGTCGGGGTGTCGAACGGTTCCAAGGTCACGCCGACGCCGCCGGTTTCTGCCATCTCGAAGGCCGCCAGCGCGAGACCGCCGTCCGAGAGGTCGGTGCAGGCGCGGATCAGACTGCAATTATCTCGGATAAACAAGCCGTTACGCTTTTCCGCTTCGAGGTCGACGGCAGGCGCGTCGCCGTCTTCGCGGTGGAAAACTTCTGCGAGAAGGGCGGATTGCCCCAGATGCCCGGTGGTTTCCCCGATCAGCAGGGCGACATGGCCGTCGCGGGCTTGGCCGGCGATCAGATGGTCTTCTGACGCGATCAAACCGACCGCGCCGATGGTCGGTGTTGGCAGAATGCCCTTGCCGTCGGTCTCGTTATAAAGAGACACGTTGCCCGACACGATTGGCATGTCCAGCGCCGCAACTGCCGCCCCTATGCCTTTGATCGCACCCACGAATTGTCCCATGATTTCAGGCTTTTCGGGATTTCCGAAGTTCAGGTTGTCGGTTGTGGCAAGCGGTGTGGCGCCGACGGCGCAGAGATTTCGGTAGGCCTCGGCCACCGCTTGTTTGCCGCCTTCGAACGGATTTGCCATGACATATCTGGGCGTTACGTCCGATGTGAAGGCCAGAAGTTTCGGCGTGCCATGAACCCGGATCACGCCCGCGCCAAGACCCGGTGCGACGACCGTGTCGGCCATCACCATGTGGTCGTATTGCTCGTAGACCCATTGCTTCGATGCGTAGTTCGGACTGCTGATCAGGGCCTTCAGACCGTCGATCGGGTCGATCTGCGGAACGTCTGCAAAGTGTATGGCAACCGTCGGCGTCTCGATCCACGGCCGGTCATATTCCGGCGCGTTGCCCGACAGCGCCTTGAGCGGCAGGTCAGCCTTCACTTCGTTATGATGCATGATCAGGAACCGGTCTTCGGCAATGGTTTCGCCGACGATGGCGAAATCGAGATCCCATTTGTCGAATACCGCCTTGGCCTCGGCTTCCAGCGCGGGATTCAAGACCATCAGCATCCGTTCCTGGCTTTCCGACAGCATCATTTCGTAGGCGGACATGTTCTCTTCGCGCACCGGCACATCTTCGAGGTTCAGCCGAATCCCCAGATTGCCCTTGTCGCCCATCTCGACCGCCGAGCAGGTCAGGCCTGCTGCGCCCATGTCCTGAATCGAGATCACGGCCCCGGTCTGCATCAACTCCATACAGGCTTCCATCAGGCACTTTTCGGTGAACGGGTCGCCGACCTGAACGGTCGGGCGCTTTTCCTCGATCGTGTCGTCGAACTCGGCGCTGGCCATCGTCGCCCCGCCCACACCGTCGCGCCCGGTCTTGGCCCCGAGATACACGACCGGCATTCCCACGCCGGACGCAGCCGAGTAGAAGATCTTGTCGGCATCGGCCAGACCTGCGGCAAAGGCATTGACCAGACAATTGCCGTTATAAGCGCGGTGGAACCGCACCTCGCCGCCGATGGTCGGCACGCCGAAGCAGTTGCCATAGCCGCC
>JBBKVT010000404.1:0-8857 GCA_037968535.1 Paracoccaceae bacterium | reverse complement strand
TGGACGAAAGCCGAAAAGCTGCGATCTAGGGTTTGACGCCTGATATTTCCGGTGTCTGGCCAAAGAGGCAGGACATGACGGCAGAAACGACCAGGGTAAGCGGCGGCTGTCTATGTGGGCACCTGCGCTACGAGGCGGAGGTCTATCTTCACGACGGCTACATCTGCCATTGCACCATGTGTCAGAAAAGCACCGGCCAACCCGCCGAAATCACGGTGCTGATCAAGCCTGGCACGCTGCGATATTCGAAAGCGGAGCCGAAGTATTTCGTCACATCCTCCGCCGGGAAACGCGGTTTTTGCGGCAACTGCGGATCCAGGCTCGTCTGGCAAGCCATCGACCCGCAAGACGACTGGCAGACCAATCTGTGCGTCGGCAGCCTCGACAATCCGTCAGAGGCGCGCATGGCCTGCCATATCTACGCCGACACGCAGTTGCCGTGGTATGATCCCTGCGACGACCTCCCGAAATTCTCAGAAGACGATGAAGCTTCGATGTTGGCGTTCATCAAGCACTGATCCTTGCGGATCAACGCCTACCCGATTGCGCCAGCCCAAAACTGTTGACAGACCGTCGCACGCCTGCGCCGGATTGACCGAGGTCCGCATCGGAGCCGCTGTCATGACACTACAAGACGAACTCCAGCAAACGATGGACCGCTACGTTGCGGCCTATCAAGACCAGGATGCCCATGGCTGCGCGGCGGTGTTTACCCCGGACAGTCAGATGATGTCGCCCTATGGACCGCCCGCGCGTGGACGGACGGAAATTGAGGCGGCGCATGCGGCCTGGACCAGCGAGGGCGGAGATGGGAAGCGGCTGGAAATCGTCGAATGCGGTGGATCGGGTGATGTCGCCTGGGCTCTTGCCAGGTACAGTGAAGGCGACACGGCCAGCGAGGGAACATCGCTGTGCGTCTTCGAGCGCCGACCGAAGGACGACTGGATGATTCGCATGTGCAGTCTGAACGCGGATGATGCCGAACCAGAGTCCTGACGTAGCGCTCAGTCGGTCCTCGAAACTGGAAAAAAGCGTCTGTCAGGCCCCGTACAGAACGTAAGAAAGCGGGTGTACAGGCGCGTACGAAATATACGGATGCGGGATTACGGTCTGTACAGAACGTGGGTTCGCGGCATGTCCGCCTATTCGCTGCCCCCACCAATATTCTGCCGGAAAGCGTCGTCGAATTCGGCTTTCTTCTTGTCACTCGCTTCGGTTTGATTTTCGGCTCGCCACTGCTCGTAAGGCATCCCGTAAAACGCCTCGCGACCCTCTTCCTTGCTCATTTCGATCCCGCGCTCGTTCGCTGCTTCCTGATACCAGCGCGACAGGCAGTTACGGCAGAAACCACCAAGGTTCATCAAGTCGATATTCTGCACATCCGGACGCTTTTCCATCAGGTGTTCGCGCAGCCGGCGGAAGGCCGCGGCTTCCAGCTCGATCCGGGTTTTCTCGTCCATGCGTAAACTCCTTGGCTATATGCCGCTTGAAACCATGGCACTTTTGAGGATCGGAGCCAATCTTTCGGCCCATTGCTGCTGGCCCGCGTCGTCGGCAATCAGATCCTGCCTGATTTCGATCAGAGCATTCGGGCGCCCCGGTTGCAAGGCATGACGGTCGACCGCGTCGCCGGGAAGGTGCCCGGCATATGGCTCGTTCGCGCCGACGCACAGACCGTCTTCGCGCCGCAACGCCTCAAGCATCGGGTCCGCCAACCGTGCGTCCCAATCGGCATAGAGAATCCCGATATGCCACGGTCGCGGAGAGCGGCTGTTCAGCTTCGGCGTGAAGCTGTGAACCGCGACGATCACGACGTCACCGCGCCTTTGCGCAAGGTCCTTATATGCTTGATGATAGGGACGATGGTAGGTGTTCAAGCGACGTTCGATTTCGGCCGCGTCAGCATGCCGGTTTCCCGGAATGATCGTGCCGTCATAGACCCGCATCATCAGTGTCGGATCATCCTCGCCCCGGTTCGGGTCGATCACCAGCCGCGAATACCGAGACAGAATTGCCGGCGCGTCCAGCAGATCCGCCAACCGCTTCGTCACGCCTGCCGCACCGATATCATAGGCAATGTGGCGTTCCATCTCTGCCGCCGACAGCCCAAGGTCGCCGCCGCAGATCTCGGGCGGCACGCGGTTCGTGGCGTGGTCACACGTGACCAACCACCTCGATTTTCTTTCGTTTCCAATGATTTCGTAAGCTTCGTCTGTCATCGGACTGCCTTTGAACGCGGTTCCTTCCTGCTTACGCAACCTGCATGGAAAGCGCCAGTTGTCACGTCGCGGGAATTCATTCATACAGACGTTGGCCCACCAAAGAATGAAGTTTCAACAAAAGGAACGAGGCTTGATGAGACGCCTTCGCAATGTGAAGATCGTTGCCACACTGGGCCCGGCATCGAACGATTACAAAACCATACGCGCCCTGTTCGAGGCCGGCGCCGACGTGTTCCGGCTCAACATGAGCCATGGCGAACATGCCGACATCCGCGCCCGCCACGAGATCATCCGCCAGGTCGAGAAGGACGTCGGTCGCCCGATCGCAATTCTCGCCGATCTTCAGGGCCCGAAATTGCGTCTTGGGACGTTCAAGAACGGCGAAGAGGAACTGGAAAACGGCCAGAAGTTTCGGCTAGACCTGGACAAGTCCGAAGGCGACAAAACCAGAGTTTGCCTGCCGCATAAGGAAATCTTCGACGCGCTCGAACCGGGGGCTTCGCTGTTGGTCAACGACGGCAAGATCCGCTTGCGGGTCGACGACTGCGGATCCGATTTCGCCGATTGCACAGTGATCGCGGGCGGCACGATCTCCGACCGCAAGGGCGTCAACGTCCCCGATGTCGTCTTGCCGCTGGCCGCACTGTCCGCAAAGGACCGCAAGGATCTGGAGTTTGCGTGCGAGCTTGGGATCGACTGGCTTGCCCTGTCCTTCGTGCAGCGCGCGGCCGATGTCGAAGAAGGCCGGGCCTTGGTGGCAGGACGCGCCGCGATCATGTCGAAGGTCGAAAAGCCTGCCGCCGTCAAGGCGTTCGACAGTATCCTGGCGGCCTCCGATGGGATCATGGTGGCACGCGGCGATCTGGGGGTCGAATTGCCTGTCCAGGCCGTTCCGCCGCTTCAAAAGCGGATGGTCCGCGCCTGCCGTGCCGCTGCCAAGCCCGTGATCGTGGCAACCCAGATGCTGGAAAGCATGATTGATAGTCCGATGCCGACCCGCGCCGAAGTCTCGGATGTTGCAACGGCAATTTACGAAGGGGCGGATGCTGTAATGCTGTCCGCCGAAAGTGCTGCCGGCAACTATCCGATCGAAGCCGTGAAGACGATGAACAATGTCGCCCTTGAGGTTGAAATTGACCCGATCTACCGCGAAGTGATCGAAGCCAGTCGGGCCGGACGAAAGGAAACCATCGCCGACGCGATCGTTTCCGCCGCGCGTGAAATTGCGGAAACCACGGATATCAAGGCAATCTGCTGCTTCTCTGAATCCGGTACCACGGCGCTGCTGACCGCCCGCGAACGCCCGCGTGTGCCAATCATCGCACTGACATCTCGCGTTGGCACGGCACGCCGGCTTGCGCTCAGCTGGGGGATGCACTGTGTGATGACCGGCGATGTCACGCGATTCAAGATGGCCGTCGTAAGCGCCGTCCGTGCAGCGCGGGCCGCGGGTTTTGCCACAGAGAAGGACCATATCGTCGTCACGGCGGGAATTCCGTTCAATCAGCCGGGTTCAACCAATATTCTCAGGGTAGCACCCTGCGAGGAACGGTTGATTTTCAGCACTGATCCCGAATAATCGCCCCCAAGGGTAAAACTCGGAAGGACGGTTCATGACGAACGATCTGTATCTGGTACTTGGTCTCATCATCGCGGCGCTCGCAGTCCCGTCGTTGATCGGAGCTTTTTCAGAAAGCCGCCCGCCTCGCGCTGCCGCCATTCTAGGTCTGATCGGCGGCGGTCTGATCGTCCTTGCCGTGACGCAACGGCCAGGTGGTTATAGCTTCGGCGATGTTCCGGGCGCATTTACCCGTGTGGTCGCACATTACGTGCGGTGAAATACACTTATAGCACTTGCTTCAACTACCTTAGCCGCCTATACGCCCCCAGTCTAACTGTGCGTCCGGCCCAAGTGGCATGCCGAGTCGCGCAGTCTACCGACCCGAGAAGGAGACGGAAATGCCCAAGATGAAGACCAAATCGAGCGCCAAGAAGCGCTTCAAGATTACTGCGACCGGTAAGGTTCTCGCAGCCCAGGCTGGAAAACGCCACGGGATGATCAAACGGACCAAGAAATTCATTCGTGATGCACGCGGGACGACTGTGCTGTCCGATCAGGACGCAAAGATCATCAAGTCCTACATGCCATACGACCGATAAGGAGGTCTGACAGATGTCTCGAGTAAAGAGCGGAACCGTCACGCACGCCCGTCACAAGAAAGTCCTGAAGGCCGCCAAAGGTTACTATGGTAACCGCAGCCGCAACTTCCGGACCGCCACGCAAGCCGTGGATAAGGCCAACCAGTACGCGACTCGCGACCGCAAGAATCGCAAGCGCAATTTCCGCGCCCTGTGGATTCAGCGGATCAACGCAGCCGTACGCGGCGTCGATGCAACGCTGACCTACTCGCGTTTCATCAACGGTCTGTCGCTCGCCGGGATCGAGGTGGACCGCAAGGTGCTCGCCGATCTCGCCGTCCACGAACCGGACGCGTTCAACGCCATCGTCGACAAGGCGAAGGCCGCGCTGGTCTGAACACCTGATCAGATAGAACTGCCCAAGGCCCACCCGAAACGGTGGGCCTTTTGCTTAGCTCGGACGAGGCGACGGCATCGGTTTCTTCATTGCCAGTCGGGGACCGGTCAGGACCGGCCAGTAGGCGACCGCATAAAGTGAAAACGCCCCGATCCACCCAGCGCCTGCTACGTCCAGCAGCCAGGTGCTGCCACCAAGCCCCGCAGCGATCCGAGCCAGAACTGCCGCCAGTATAAGGGCAAAGATCGCGGTCTCGGCATATCCGGCACTCAGGTCGCGCCCGGTATGGCCGAGACTTGCGCGCGTCATCATTGCCAGGGTCATCATCCCGACCGCCCCCGTCATCCAAGCATGCATTCCCACCAGTGCCGGAATCCCTGGGACAATAACAGACGCTGCGGACAACAGGAAACCCACAGGCACGAAGGCATAGGCCAAGTGCAGGACGACGACCAACGGCTCTGGCCAAGTCCGGTAGCCCGCCCACCGTGCCAGTCTCGCTGCCTGCATCAGTCCGGCAACTGCCAATGAGACCGCCGTCAACGTTTGCTCTGGCCAGCCAATCCAGCCAACCAGCGCCAGCCCCGATATACCGAGGGTCACATGATCAAAAGCGTTGATCACGACCGGCATTGGTCCCGGCGCACGCCGCGCAAGCCAGTTGCGGGTGAAGCTGGGAACAACCCGTCCGCCGATGACCGACAACAGCATGACCAGCGCCGATGCGCCGAGCCGTGCGCCTATACCAGAGGACGCAACAGCGCCTTGGGTCGCAACGTAGTGAAACACCGCATTGCCGAAAAGAAGCAGCAAGCACAGCCCCAAAACCGGCAGGTTGCGCCAGTTGGCGCCCGCCCGGATCTCGCGCCCTATGATGGCCACCAGGGCGACAAGGAAGGCCAGATCACCGATGGCCACGGCCCATCCCGGCAGCGCCGCGCCAAATGTCACGACGACGCGCCCCAGAATCCACAGACCCGCCAGCGCGGCCAGCGGCATGCCGATCACTGGCAGCCGCCCGGTCCAGTTCGGCACCGCAGTCAGCAGGAAGCCGCAGACGATTGCCGCGCCGTAGCCGAACATCAGCTCGTGTGCATGCCAGTCGACGGGATCGAACGAGGTTGGCAATTCCAGATTGCCGGAGATCATTGCAATCCACAGGATCATCGCCAAAGCTGCCCAGATTGCACCGAACAGAAAGAACGGCCTGAACCCGCCGCTAAGCAGGGTCGGACCCGCATAGCTTCTTTTCTTCTCTGCGGTTCTTGCTGTCATTCCTGTGGTCCTTCAAAAGCCTCGACTGTTCTGCGCTCGCCACAGCAAACAGACAAGCGGGCATTCTGCGACAAATCGGCCCTCTGAATCCGCTGCCAGCCTTGCATTTGAAGGGGTGTCTGGATAGCAGGTTCCAGACGCAACCAAGGGGCGCGCAATGGACGATCTGAGGCAGAAATATCTGGGTGCCATCACCGACGCAGCCGATGAGGCCGCGTTGGAGGATATTCGCGTCGCGGCCATGGGCAAGCAGGGCGAGGTTGCGCTGAAGATGCGCGAGCTGGGCCGGATGACGCCCGAGGAGCGGCAGAGCGCCGGACCTGCGCTGAATGCTTTGAAGGATGAGATCACCTCGGCCCTTGCCGCCAAGAAATCCGCGCTGGCGGATTCGGCGCTGGATGAGCGGCTGCGCCATGAATGGCTGGATGTGACGCTGCCGGGGCGGCCGCGCCCTCAGGGCACGATCCATCCGGTCAGCCAGGTCACCGACGAGGTTTCCGCGATCTTCGCCGACATGGGCTTTGCCGTGGCCGAGGGGCCGCAGGTGGAAAGCGACTGGTTCAACTTCGACGCGCTGAATATCCCGCCGGAACATCCGACGCGGACCGAGATGGATACGTTCTACATGCACCGCGAGCCGGGCGACAACCGGCCGCCGCATGTCTTGCGGACCCATACCAGCCCGGTGCAGATCCGGGCGATGGCCGAGCATGGCGCGCCGCTCAGGGTGATTGCTCCGGGGCGGGTTTATCGGGCGGATTACGATCAGACCCACACCCCGATGTTTCATCAGATCGAGGGGTTGGCGCTAGACCGGGATCTTTCGATGGCGAACCTGAAATGGGTTCTGGAGGAATTCTTCTCGGCCTTCTTCGGCACCGGCGTGCGGACCCGGTTCCGGGCCTCGCATTTCCCGTTCACCGAGCCGTCGGCAGAGGTCGATATTCAGTGTTCGTGGGAGGGCGGCACTGTGAAGGTCGGCGAAGGCGACGACTGGCTGGAAGTGCTGGGTTCTGGCATGGTTCACCCGAAGGTTTTGTCGGCGGCGGGGGTCGATCCGGATCAGTGGCAGGGCTTTGCTTTCGGGATGGGAATCGACCGGCTGGCGATGCTGAAATACGGGATTCCGGATTTGCGGGCGTTCTTTGATTCTGACCTGCGCTGGCTGCGGCATTACGGGTTCTCGGCGCTGGATGTGCCGACCCTGCATGGTGGGGTCAATCGGTAGTGTCCACATGTGGACGCATAGCTAAGGTGTTGGGGTTGTTGATGTTAGCGGTAACTGGAATTCGGGAGGGGTGGAATAACGGGTCGGCTGCGAACCGGACCGCAATCGGTCCGGGCGGGCTGCGGCAATACGGGTTCTCGGCGCTGGATGTGCCGACGTTACATGGTGGGGTAAATACGTGAGTAATCAAGTATTTGGTTTTCTTGAAGTTAACCGCGGACGGTACCTGTGTCGAGTTCACGGCTCATTCTGCGACAGTTCAGACGGATATATCGACCACTGTCCACTGTGCCTCCATACCAGTGACTCAGAAAATTCAACCTCGCCAAAGGACAATTGGACCACAAATCCCGTAGATAGAGCTCTGCAAGTAATCGGCAATCTTCAATCGCGTTCCCAAAGGAACGTTGCAATCGTTTCGGGTTTTCTTGCAGCTCTCGGCGTGGGCGCGGCGCTGGGAAAATTACCTTCCCAAAGCACCTTCGGTTCTCAACCGTTTTTTTGGCTAGTGCTGTTCGCTCTGATTAGTTTTCTTTGCCTTTCACTGGGAGCGTTCATGTCTTCAATGAAGCACGTTCAGGTTGTTGATCAGAGCAAATTTCTCCAGAAAACCATCGAGGAATGGGAAAAGTACTTAGCCGGGACTCTGAGGAAATTTGAAAGCGCTCATATAAAGGGGTCACGTACGTTTTCGATTGCAATGGTCATTTTCGCGTTTGGTATCGCCATGCCATTCTTTTTGCCGATCGTTCGCGATGTAATCCAGAATATCGTCACAGGTTAGTTGAGTAAATCCAGTGTCAGATCACCTTCACACCAAATACCCCAACGCCGTCACCTTCCGCTTCGGCGATTCCGACGCGATGAATCGCGAGTTGATTGCTCTCGTCCGCGCGGGCAAGAAGCGGGCGACGATGGGGCGGCTCTCGGATTTCGGGCCGGGCAAGGCTGAGAAGCCGGTGGTCGGGCGCTGCGATATCATCACCGAATGGGATGGGACGCCTGCGGTGGTAGTTCGGACGGTCTCGGTCGAAGAGATGCCGTTGAGCGAGATCAGTGAGGAT
Source organism: Paracoccaceae bacterium (assembly GCA_037968535.1). Classification (GTDB taxonomy): domain Bacteria; phylum Pseudomonadota; class Alphaproteobacteria; order Rhodobacterales; family Rhodobacteraceae; genus JAHEAO01. The sequence goes on along the minus strand of JBBKVT010000404.1, from coordinate 532 downwards.
TTCGCGCTGGCCGAGGGCGAGAACGAGACTTACCGGGAATGGTATGACGACCACCGCCGCTATTTCGAGCGCAGCGGTGGCTGGGCGCCGGATATGATGATGATTTGCGAGCGGTTCGACGTTGTTGAGGACCTTGGGCGGCAGGAAGAGACAGAATGACGTGCGTGCAGCCACACTGGTCCGTGCCTTGGCACGGGCCGCGCCCGACCCTCCCCACGGGAGGGCGCTTTGCGCCCCCCCAGGGTCAGGCGCGACCCAGCGTTGTGGCGCTGCAAAAGCCGAAGAAGGAACACTTGATATGAAATTCACGCTGTCATGGCTGAAAGACCACCTCGACACCGAGGCTTCGGTCGAAGAGATCACCTATGCCCTTACCGATCTGGGGCTGGAGGTCGAAGGCGTTGAAAATCCGTTGGCTGCGCTGAAGGATTTCACGCTTGGCAAGGTCAAGACCGCCGAGAAGCATCCCGACGCCGACAAGCTGCGGGTCTGCATCGTCGAGACCGACGAGGGCGACAAGCAGATCATCTGC
>JBBKVT010000403.1:0-4946 GCA_037968535.1 Paracoccaceae bacterium | reverse complement strand
CATCTTCACCGCGCCGAAGGCAGAGTATACCCGCATGCTGCTGGCCGCGACGCCGAGCATCCACGCACCGTTGCGGAGGGCGCGGCCGTGACCGGCGAGATGATCCGCATATCGGATCTCGGCAAGACCTTCGAACAGCGCCGGCTATTCGGGCGCGGGTCCGCCTTCCCCGCCGTCTCCGGCGTTTCGCTGACTGTCTCGGCGGGCGAGACGGTGGGAGTCGTGGGCGAATCCGGATCGGGCAAATCGACCCTTCTGCGGATGATCCTCGGGCTGATCCGGTCGACCACCGGCACGATCGAGATCGAAGGGCAGAACATCGCCACCCTGCACCGACGCGATGAGAAGGCGTTCCGGCGGAAGGTGCAGCCGATCTTTCAGAACCCCGCCTCGTCATTCAATCCCCGCCAGACCATCGGCGCCATCCTGCGGGCGCCGCTCGAGGTGCACGAGATCGGCGACCGGCAGAGCCGGCGACGCAAGGTCGGCGAGCTTCTGGAACGGGTTGGTCTTCCCGCCGACTATGCCAGCCGCTATCCGCACCAGCTATCGGGCGGGCAAAAGCAGCGCATCGCCATCGCCCGCGCCGTGATCCTCGAGCCGAAGATCGTGCTCGCGGACGAGCCGACCTCAGCGCTCGACGTTTCGGTCCAGGCCCAGGTGCTCGACCTCTTTCAGGAGACCAGGGCCGAGATGAGCCTGACCTCAGTCTTCGTCAGCCACAACCTCGCCGTGATCCGCCAGGTCAGCGACCGGGTGGCGGTGATGCGGCTCGGTCAGGTCGTGGAATACGGCGATGTCGAGGCTATCTTCGCCAATCCCCAGCACGACTACACCAGGGCGCTGATCGCGGCGGTTCCCGACCCCGCAATGCACTCATCCACTGAAGGAGGCCAGGAATGATCGAGCTCAACACCTTTTCCGTCGCCGCGCGCTGCGACCGCACCGGCATGCTGGGTGTGGCCGTTTCGACCGCCGTTCCCGCCGTCGGCGGCATCTGCCCGTTCGTCGGGCCCGGGGTTGGGGCGATCGCGACCCAGTCCTGGGTTAACCCCTATCTGGGCATAGACGGGCTAAAACTGCTGGAGGGCGGCCTCTCAGCGCAGGAGGCGCTCGACAAGCTCATCGGCGACGATCCAGGCCGGGAAGTGCGCCAGCTTGGCATCGTCGATTCCAAGGGTAACTCTGCCGCCTTCACTGGCGCAGATTGCGTCGACTGGGCCGGTCATATCACCGGCGACGGCTTCACAGTGCAGGGCAACATGCTGATCGGGGCCGCGACGATCGAGAAGATGGCCGAGACCGCGGAGGCAAGCGCCGCGCTTGGACTTCCGGAACGGCTGATGCTGGTGCTTGAAGCCGGACAGGCCGCTGGCGGCGACAAGCGGGGCAAGCAGTCGGCGGCGCTCAAGGTCTACAATATCGAGGAGTTCCCGTGGCTCGACCTCCGCGTCGACGAACACCGCAACCCCGTCGCCGAACTGCGCCGGGTGTTCGAGATCGCGCGCGCACAGCTTCTGCCTTTCGTCGGTGGGATGCCGTCCCGCAAGGATCCACTGGGTGGCATCCCGGCCGATGTGACCGCGATGCTGATGACGCCACCTCCCTACAGGCCCGGCGGAAGCGGCGGCGCGTGAAAGGCGGGGGAGGGTTCGAAGGATGACCGCTACGTCTCGCAGATTGCTTGCCGATCTGGTCGCGTTCGACACGACCAGCCGCAATTCCAACCTCGACTTGATCGACTATGTCAGGACGTATCTTTCCGGCTACGGCATCGCATCTACCCTTGTTCATGATGCAACCGGTCAGAAAGCTAACCTCTGGGCGACGATTGGCGGCAACGGGGACGGCGGCGTAATCCTCAGTGGCCACACCGACTGCGTACCGGTGGATGGCGAGGTCTGGACATCCGACCCTTTCACTCTGACCGAGCGCGACGGACGGCTTTATGCGCGCGGCGCGGCGGACATGAAGGGGTTCCTCGCCTGCGTTCTCGCGGCGGTACCCACGCTAATCACTGCGCGGCTGTCCCGTCCGGTCCACCTGGCATTCTCACATGACGAAGAGATTGGCTGCGTCGGTGTCCGGAGCCTGCTGGCCAAACTTGCCGAGACCGGCCCGCGACCCTCGATGTGCATCGTCGGTGAGCCGACTTCTATGCAGGTGGTGACGGGCCACAAGGGCGGGCGGGCCTATCGCTGCCATGTCGATGGACTGTCGGCGCATTCGAGCCTTGCGCCCCGCGGTGTAAACGCGATTGAGTTCGCGGCTGAAATCATCGTGTTTATCCGCAAGATTGCGCAGGATCTCGCAAACGGGCCGCAGGACGCCGACTTCGACCTGACCCATTCGACGATCTCGACCGGCCTGATTGAGGGCGGTGCCGCGATCAACATCGTTCCGGCTAGCTGTTCCTTCGTCTTCGAGTTCCGCAACCTTCTGGAGGTCGATCAATCGGGGATCTTCGCCCGGATCGACGATTTTGCAATAGCAGCGATCCTGCCCGAGATGCGCCGTGTTTATCCCGGCGCCGGTATCCGGTTCGAACAGATCTACGAATACCCGGCGCATTCGATCGATTCACAAGACCCCTTCGTCACCACAATGAAATCCCTCGCCGGCCGCAACGATAACAGCAAGGTCGCGTTCGGCGCCGAAGCCGGCCTCTTCCGCCGCGAGCTAGGCATCCCGACTGTCCTGTGCGGGCCGGGCGCGATCGCCGTCGCGCACAAACCTGATGAATATGTCGATCTGGAGCAGTTGAGGGCCTGCGACCGGTTCATCGCAGCACTAGCAGCGCATCTCGTAGGCTGATTTGGGGTGCTGCCAGAAAAATGCGAACTGTTCTCCGCGTTGGACACCCTTCGAAGTGGCCCCGGTAGACCGGTTAGATTACGGGAGGCTGTTCAAGCTCATTGGCTTACTTCCACCCGCCGGCAAATTATTTCATGATAAGGGCCTATACCAAGGCTAAGCGTTACACTGGCTTGCCACTCGATCTTTTCCAGCAGGGTATCAATGCGTAAAGTATCGCGCGGTCCGTCAGGCCACCGAGTTGTCGGTTGAGGCGGACGATCGCGTTTGAGCCGCTGATGGACCCCACGTTCGCAAAAAAGGCAGAGTGAGTGACTCCCGGCAGCTGAAGCCGCCGAGAGTCGATTCAGTTCAGCCGACCAGTGAGCGCGTAGTCGGCCAGCAACTGCCAGAATACGGCAGGACTATCTGACGAAATTATCCGGTATTTGAATTACTGCATTGAATCCGTCACGTCCAAAAGTCCTGCTGAAAGTTCCCGAAAGTTTATCCTCAACTAATGCTCGAACGAGAAAGCTTCCGTAACCTTCACTGGAAGTTGCGGGATAGGTGGTTTCGGGTTCGTGCCAAACAAACCTGATCAGCGAACTTTCGTGCACTTCTTCGACAGACAAAGATATGTTTCCATGGCCTTCGGGGTTTCCATGCTTGAGATGATTTGTGACCAGCTCGGAAAACACGAGTGAGAGAGGGACAACGGCATCGGCCGCCAACTGAATACTTGGCACGTCAAAGAGTAGCCGGTCCCTGTCGGGCAGCAGTTCCAATGAATCTTCCAATACGCTTTCCAGACTTCGGTGTTCCGACGTTTTGGGAAGTTCCTTGTACGCCCGAGCTACCGCGTGGAGCCGGACTGAAAACGAACTCGCGAGCTCTGAGACCGTTGTTGCTTTTGCCGCCGTTGCTCTAAATATGGCGGACAAGATCGCCAAACTATTGCCCAGACGGTGCGCCAGCTCTCCGCGAAGAATTGCCCGCTCTTCTGCTTCACCTTTGCGCTGAATCGCCAGGCCAATCTGCTTTGCGACGGTGCGCACAAGACGGATGACATCCTCGTCAACACGAGCTTTTGCGGTCCCGAAAAACTCCATTATGGCGAAAGTCTTGTTCTCCTGATCTATCGGAACAGCCAAGCCCTGAACCAGGCCCACCTGCTCAAAGCTCGCTCGACGAATGAAGTCCTTCCGCTCAGGGATGCTTTCCACAACTACCGCATTCCCTTCCAACCACGCCTGCCCGGGAAGTCCCTCGCCCTTTCGAAATGTTCGGCGAGCCGTATCATCGGCGACTGCCTGGAACTTTGCTTCTGATACATACCAGATGCCGGAGGGTATAAGTCGGCGATCATCGGTGTGACCCCGGACATAAAAGAGATGCGCCGCGTCCAGACCGGCCACATCACAGATCTTGCGAAGGCAATATCTGGTAAACTCTTCCAGCGACGTGTCCTCGATCAGTGTGGTTGCAACAGCGAGGAGAACCTCCGCCTCCTGTGCGCGCATGTCCTGCTCTGTCCGGTGCGCCTCTTCGAGGAGCAGGCTGCGGATGAACGCATAAAAGATGTCGCCGTTGGGCTGGTGCATCGGAAAAATCGACAGTTCAATGGGGAATTCAAACTGGGCCCGGTCAATCGCGGTAATCTTTATCCGTTGTTCCAGGACCGGTCCCTTTTTGGTCCTGTTATATTTGGCAAGGCCCTTCGAGTGCGAAGTGCGGTGTTTCTTCGGCACAATCAGGTCGCCCATCGATTGACCGATTGCCTCTTCCCGGGACCAGCCGAAAAGATCTTCCGCGGCCTTATTCCATGCAATGACATTGCCACGGTGATCCATTCCGACAACAACGTCTAGCGCGCGGTCAAAGAGCGAGCTCAAATGGTCCATCCTCTACTCCCGCTTCATTGGTTGAATTTTTTTTGACCTAAGTGATCGGCCGGTGACCTTATGTGGTTGGATGCAGCAAGCCGCCGAAACTGTGTGTAGTCCGGTTTGACCGTCCAACGTCAGTTTTGAACACGCGGACCGTCATACGTTCAGATTGATTGATGTTGAGCCCCAAACACAGAAAAACGTCCGCTGCCTGATCAATTAGTTCCTTCTATCATTTTCAGAAACTGTCGCATCCAAAAACAT
>JBBKVT010000402.1:0-9139 GCA_037968535.1 Paracoccaceae bacterium | reverse complement strand
CGTGCGGTCGGTCATCCCCGACGGGTTGGCCCGCGTCGGGATCGCTTCGGCAAAATGCAGATACCGTTCTTGCGCCACATCATAAAGCCGCCGCAGCTCGGCGAGGGGATCGGGATGGTCGTCGGTGCGGATGTCGATCCACGGATAGTCCTCGGTGCGATGAATCCGCAGCGCCGCCGACTGGCGTCCGCGCTTGTCGCCGCCAGCGGCTTGGCCGGCCTCCATCGCCGTCATCAGCCGTTCGGCGAATGGAAGGGCCATGTTGGCGCGGTAGGCAGCAAGCGTGTCCGCGATAACGGCCGGACCTGCAAGCATGTTGCCTGCAACCGACATGTCCTCGCCGATCAGGTGCCCGCACCAATCGACGCAGTCCTTGCCAGTATGCGCTGCCGATTGGCCGGCGCTGTCGATCATGTGGATCTGCCGTTGCGCCCGGCCCGCGTCCTGCGCGACCAGATCGGCGATCACCGCCTGTGCGGTTTCGCCGTCGGCCAGCCGCCTGGCGGCCTCCAACCCCCAGACCGGGTTGACGAAAGCCTGCGTCGCGACCGCACAGCGCCCGCCGCGAACATGCGGGACCAGCGCGCCCACGGCGAAAAACCGGCTGGCGACGGCGACGCCGTATTGCCCGGTCTGAGGGTCGCGGGCGGCAATCGAATAGGTCATGGCTTTCCTCCGGTTTCAGCGGCCCACTGCGTAGGCCTGCATCAGCCGCGGCGTGGCGGCGGCGCGCAGCAGCCCATTGTCTTCGCGGCTCGCCGCCGTCAGGCGGCCGACCGACCAGGGTTCGGCCACTTCGATCCGATGGCCGCGCGCGCGCAGATCGTCGATTACGCCGGTGCCGAAGGCCGGTTCGATCATCAGATGCCCCGGTCGGGTGCCACGCGGGTAAAATGATGCCTGGAAATGTCCGGTATGAAACAGCGGCGCATCGACCGCCTCTTGCAGGTTCATCGCGCCATGCACCAGCCTCAGGAAATAGATTAACTGCCACTGATCCTGCTGGTCGCCGCCCGGCGTTCCGAAGGCCAACGTCGGTATCCCCCCGCGTCCGGCCATCGAAGGTGACAACGTGGTGCGCGGCCGTCGGCCCGGTGCCAACGAGGTCGGCAGACCCTCGTTCAGCCAGAACATCTGCGCCCGGCTGTTCAACGGCATCCCCAGACCCGGCACCACCGGCGACGATTGCAGCCAGCCGCCAGACGGTGTGGCCGCGATCATGTTGCCCCAGCGGTCGATCACGTCGATATGCACGGTATCGCCGCGCCGTTCGGTCAGATGCGCCATCGTGGGCTCTCCGGCACCGACGCCCGCCGTCTCGGTCTTTGCCGTGGCGCGCGCCACGGCCGCATCGGCCCAGGCTGCGTAGCCCTCGATCCGACCGGGCCGCTGTTCATACGAGGCATCCTGCCCGATCTGCGCACGCCGAAGCGCGGCGTACTGGCGCGACAGCAGTCTGTCGACCGGGATCGTGCTGAAATCCGGATCGCCATAAAATGCCTCGCGGTCGGCGAAGGCGAGCTTCATCGTCTCTGTGACCAGATGAACGAAATCCGCGCCGCACAGATCCATGTCGGCGATACCGCTGCCTTCAAGGATGCGCAGCGATTGCAGGAAGGTCGGTCCCTGCGACCAGACCCCGCATTTCCAGACCGACCAATCACCGTAATCGACCGCAAGCGGGTCTTCATAGCAGGCCTGCCAATCCGCCATGTCCTGACCGGTCAGAACGCCCTTGCGCCGCCCGCCAGCTGCATCCATGACGCAGGCGTCCCGCATCCAGCCGTCGATCGCCTCGGCGATGAAACCCTTGTAGAACGCCGCCCGCGCCGCCTCGATCTGCGCCTCGCGGCCGCGCACCGCTTCTGCCTCTGCCAGAAGCCTGTCCCAGGTATCGGCAAGATCGGGGTTGCAGAACAGGCTGTCCGGCGCGGGCGCGGACCCGTCCGGCAGCCAGACCTTGGCCGAGGTTGGCCATTCTTCGCGGAAGAAATCGGCCAGCCCGGCAATGGTGGCCGAAACCCGTTCCAGCACCGGATGTCCGTGGCGCGCATAGTGGATCGCCGGTTCAAGGATATCGCGCAACGGCAGCCGGCCGTGGTCGCGCAGCATCAGCATCCAGGCGTCGAACGCGCCCGGCACGACGGTCGCCAACAGCCCCGATCCCGGGATCATATCCAGCCCTTCGTTGCGGTAATGCGCGATGGTCGCGCCTGCGGGGGCCACACCCTGGCCGCAGACCACCTTTGGCTGGTCGTCGCCTGCCAGCCGGATGATTGCCGGCATGTCACCCAACGGCCCGTTCAAATGCGGCTCGACCACATGCAGGACAAACCCCATGCCCGCCGCGGCATCGAACGCCGTGCCACCTTTTTCCAGCAGCGCCATCCCCACCGCCGAGGCGATCCAGTGGGTGGATGTGGCGACACCGAAGGTGCCGCGGATCTCGGGCCGGGTTGTGAAGCTCATCTGATTTCCTCTTCGTCCTGAATGCGTGAGGTTCTTGTCAGCTTTCGCGCGGATCGAACGCATCGCGCAATCCGTCGCCAAGCAGGTTGAAGCCAAGGACGACCAGAAAGATCGCGATCCCCGGCCACATCGCCATCCAGGGCGCCTGTTCCAGGAAGGCCTTGGCGGTGTTCAGCATCGAGCCCCACGAGGGCGCCGGCGGTTGCTGGCCCAGCCCGAGAAAGGACAGCGAAGCCTCGGCGATGATCGCCGTAGCGATCGTCAGCGTCGCCTGCACCAGAAGCGGCGGGAAGATGTTCGGCAGCACGTAGCGCCAGATGATCGCGCCGTGGGTCAGGCCGATCGCGCGGGCGCTTTCGACATAGTCCTCGGTCATCACCTGCAGCGTCTGGCCGCGCGCGATGCGGATGAAGATCGGCATCGCCGACAGGCCGATCGCGATCATCGCATTGCGCAGCGACGGGCCAAGAAAGGCTGCAAGCGCGATGGCAAGGATCAGGAAGGGCGCGGCCAGAAGCGCCTCGGTGATGCGCGAGATCACGGCATCGGTCCAGCCCCTGCGGTATCCCGCCATCACGCCCAGGGGAATCCCCAGGCCAAGCGCGATGGCGACCGAGACCACCCCCGCAAGAAGCGAGGCCTGCGCCCCCCAGATCATCCGCGACAGCACGTCGCGCCCGATCTCGTCGGTGCCAAGCCAGTGCGCCGCTGACGGCGCCTTGCGCACCGCCGCCCAGTCGGTTTCAGCCGGGCCGGGAATTGGCAGCAGCGGTGCCAGCAGCGCGGTGATGACGAAGAACATCACCAGCGCCGCGCCGAACAGCGCGACCGGATTGTTCAGCAGATGCGCCAGTGCCCTGCTCCGGCGCCGGGGTGCCAGCGGTTCGGTCTCGTAGATTTCGGTGGCGCTGCTCATGAATTGCGCATTCTCGGGTTCAGGACGCGGTACAGCGCATCAGCCAGGATGTTCATCGCGATGAAGGCGACGGCGGTGCACAGCACGATCCCCTGCACCACCGCGTAGTCGCGATTGAAGACGGCATCGACGACCAGCTTGCCGAAACCCGGGATCGTGAAGATCTGCTCGGTCAACACTGCGCCTCCCAGCAATTCGCCGAAAAGCAGTGTCACCACCGTGACGATCGGCACCAAGGCATTGCGCAGGGCGTGCTTGACCACGACCGTCGTCTCGCTCAGGCCCTTGGCACGGGCGGTGCGGACATAATCTGACTTCAACACCCCCAGCATCGCCGAGCGGGTATGGCGCATCAGCGTGGCGGCCAGCCCCGTGCCCAGCACGAAGGCCGGCATCAGCATGGTGCGCATCGATTGCAGCGGGTCTTCCAGAAACGGCTGATAGCCAGAGGCAGGCAGCCAGCCGAGTTTGACCGAAACCAGCAGGATCAGCATGATCCCCAGCCAGAAATTCGGCACCGAAAGCCCCGACAGGGCCAGAATATTGGCAAGCCAGTCGATCCATGTGCCCTTGCGATAGGCTGACAGGATACCGGCGGGAACGCCGATCACCACCGCGATGACCAGCGCCATCAGGGCCAGCTGGATCGTGACCGGCAGCTTCTGCCCGATCAGCGTCAGAACCGGTTGCTGGGTGCGCAACGAAATCCCCAGATCGCCCTGAAGGGCATTGCCGATCCAGGTGAAGTACTGAACGTAAAGCGGATCGTTCAGCCGGTACTTTTCCCGCAAGAACGCCAAAATCTCGGGGTTCCGGTCCTCGCCCGCAAGCGCCAGAACCGGATCGCCCGGCAGAAGTTTCTGCAAGAAGAACACGAAGACCGAGATCAGAAGGATCGTCGGTATCGCGATCAGGATACGGCGTCCGATGAAGGACAACATCTTGCACTCCGCTGTTGGGTTTCCGGGGGGTCGAAGGTCCGACGATGCTATCGCCGAACCTTCCTTTTCAGGGGCCTACTCGGCGAAACTCACATCTTCCAGACGGATCATCCCGTCGGGATAGGGCACGAAGCCCTCGACCTTCTTGGCCAGCGCCCAGATCCAGGTCTGGTGATAGAGGTAGATGATCGGCAGGTCCTCGGCCAGGATCGCTTCGGCCTCGTCATACTTGGCCTTGCGCACGGCGATGTCGGTCGAGGTGCGCGCGGCGTTCAGCAACTCGTCCACTGCGGGATTGCAGTATTTGGAATCGTTGATGCCGCCCTCGCAGGTCATGAACTGATGGATGTTCCCGTCAGGATCGACACGCCCCGACCAGCCGATCTGGCTGGCTTGATAATTGCCCGCCGTTTGTTCGCTCAACTGAGTAGCAAATTCCTTGGCAACGATCTTGACGTTGATCCCCGCCTCCGCGGCCATCGCCTGAACCACCTGCCCGACCTGTTGGGCCACCGGATCGGTGGAGAGCTGCAACTCGACCTCGATATTCTCGGCACCTGCCTCGGCCAGCAGCGCCTTGGCCGCCTCGACATCGCGCGCCGGGATCGGATAATCGGCGGAATACCACGGAGAGGTGGGCGGGAAGGCCTGATTGCCCGCCGCCATCACGCCTTCGAACACGACCTGGTTCAGCGCCTCGCGGTCTATGGCCAGCGACAGCGCGCGGCGCACGCGGGCATCCTGCCCCAGCGGGTTCTTCGACCGGTCGCCGTTATTCACGTTGATGGTGATCCCCTGATATCCCAGCGACACCGCCATCTCCAGCTTCAGGTTGCCATCGGCCTTGACCGAGGCGACATCGGTCGCCGCCAGCCGCTCGATGATATCGACGTCACCGGCGCGCACGTTGGCCAGTCGCACGGTGCCATCGGTGATCGGCAGATAAGTCACCGTATCGAAATGGATCGCGTCCGCGTTCCAGTAGTCGGCGAATTTCTCCAGCACAATGCGGTCCTGCTGCACCCGCTCCTTGAATTTGAACGGACCGGAACAGACCGGGTTAGAGCCGAAATCTACCCCGGCAGCTTCGGCGGCCTTGGGCGACACCATCATACCCGCACGGTCGGCGAACTGCGCCAAAAGCGTGGCGTCTGGGTTAGCCAGATTGATCCTGATCGTCAGATCGTCGACGACCTCGGTCGAGGTAATCGAGGCGACCTCGGACTTGCGGCGGCTTTCGTCCAGATTTTGGCTGCGGTCGATATTAGCCGCGACAGCCGCAGCATTAAACGGCTCGCCGTCATGAAAGGTGACCCCCTCGCGCAGCTTCATGGTCAGCACCTTGCCATCCTCCGACCACTCCCATTCGGAAGCAAGCTGCGGAATGATTTCCAGCTCGGGCGTGATGTCGACCAGCTTGTCGCATAGCGAGGTATAAACGATGCGCCCCACGAAGGTGCGTGACTGGTCGGGATCAAGCACGTCGGGGTCTTCGGCCAGACCAATCCTCAGATCAGCAGCCTGGGCCCAGGACGCGCCGATCATCAGCGCAGCGGCCAGGGCAAGGGTTCTCTTGTGTGACATAATGTTTCTCCTCTCCAAGTTGGTAGTTGGGTCTTCAGTTTGTGCTCTGCGGTGTCTTCTGCGTCCGGGCTTCACGATAAAGCTGGAACCGGCGTTCGGCGGGCGCCTTGCGTGCCTGCGCCAGGTCGGTCGTGCCGGTCAGCGACAATTCGTCGGCGCGCAGACAGGCCACGCTGCGCCCCTCATCATCGGCAATCAGGGCTGGTCGTTCGGCGCTGCAGGCGGCGACCGCATAGGGACAGCGGGTGTGAAACCGGCAGCCCGGCGGCGGCGCGATCGGGTCGGGCGGGTCGCCCTCGATCGAGACCTTGACCTTGCGCGCGCCGAATTGCGGCAGCGGAATCGCGGCCAGCAACGCCTCGGTATAGGGATGCTTCGGTGCGCGGAAAATATCCTCGGTCCGGGCGATCTCGACCAGTTGGCCCAGGTACATCACCGCCACCCGGTCGGCCATGTGCCGGATCACCGACAGGTCATGCGCGATCACGATCAGCGTCAGCCCGAATTCTTGCTTCAGGTCTTCCAGAATGTTGACCACCTGAGCCTGGATCGAGACATCCAGCGCGCTGACCGGCTCGTCACCGATCACGATCTTTGGACCCGAGGCAAGCGCGCGGGCGATGCCGATCCGTTGCCGCTGACCGCCCGAAAACTCGTGCGGATAGCGGTCGGCATGTTGCGGCGACAGCCCGACACGGGCCAGAAGCTGCCCAGCCTGTTCCCGACGCTCGGCGGCATTGCCAATGCCATGCGCGCGCAATGGCTCCTCGATCAGCGCGCCAACCGTCATCCGGGGATTCAGAGAGGCGAACGGATCCTGAAAGATGAATTGCAGATCGCGACGAAGCCCGCGTAGCGACGCGTCGTCCAGCGCACCGATATCGCGCCCCTCATAAGTTACGGTTCCGCCCGATGGCTCGATCAGGCGCACCAGAAGCCGCGCCAGCGTGGACTTGCCGCAGCCGGATTCCCCGACAATCGCTAGCGTCTCTCCGCGCCGCACCGCCAGATCGACTCCGTCCACCGCACGCACCACCGTCGGCTTGCCGAACAGCGGCTGGTCGGTGACAAAGCGGCGCTCCAGCCCTCGGGCCTCCAGGATGATGCCATTCCCGGTCATGCCGGTTCCGCCTGACGTTGGCGCTGTCCCGCGGTGTCCTCGATCGGCGCCCGCCAGCAGGCGACGCGGTGCGATCCGCCGAGCGCGCGCAGATCCGGCGTCTGGGCACACTGCGCCATGCGAAACGGACAGCGAGAGGCAAAGCGGCAGCCGTCAGGCATGTCCATGGCGGACGGAACCCGGCCGGGGATGGTCACCAGCCGCTCGCTGCGCTGCCCAAGGGCGGGCATCGAACTCATCAGCCCGATCGTGTAGGGATGTTGCGGATCCTCGAAAATGTCGCGTGTAGATGCGATCTCGACGATCCGACCGGCATACATCACCGCCACTTCATCGGCCATCTCGGCCACCACGCCCAGATCGTGGGTGATCAGTATCATCGCGGTTCCAAGTTCGGCCTGAAGGGTGCGCATCAGGTCAAGGATCTGCGCCTGGATTGTCACATCCAGCGCCGTTGTCGGCTCGTCGGCCAGAACCAGCTCTGGGTCGTTGGACAGCGCCATCGCGATCATCGCGCGCTGGCGCATGCCGCCCGAAAGCTGATGCGGGAATTCGTCAAGCCGCTTGCCTGCCGCCGGGATGCGCACCCGCTCCAGCATCTCAAGCGCCCGGGCGCGCGCCGCCTCGGCACTTATGCGCTTGTGCCGACGTACCGCTTCGGCGATCTGCTCGCCGATCCGCAAGACCGGGTTCAGCGAACTCATCGGCTCTTGAAAGATCATCGCCATGCGGTTGCCGCGAACCCGCTGCTTTTCGGCCTGCGACAGTGACAGCAAATCCTGGCCGTTGAATAGCGCAGTGCCACCGGTGACCGATAACGGCGGCGATGTCAGCAGCCCCATCAGCGCCAATGCGGTCAGACTCTTTCCGCAACCGGACTCGCCGACGATGCAAAGCGTGCGCCCGGCGGCAAGAGAGAATGACACGTCATCGACAAGGTTGTTGCGCGCCTTGGCGACCCGGATCGACAGGTTTCGCACGTCCAGCAGCGGCGGTTCGGAATTGGTCATGGTGACTTCTCGGTCAGCGAGGCCCGTAGATTCGCCGACAATTCCAGAATATGGTCTGTCATCGCCTGCCGAGCCGCCGGACCATCGCGCGCATCGATCGCATCGATGATCTGTCCGTGCTGTTCGGCGTAAAGCGTCAGCTTTTCTGGCGACCGGGCGCGCTGTCGCTCTTGCTGCCAAGTTTCGCTCATCCGGACCTCGTCCAGAACCAGGAAGGCCGTCGACAGCAGCGGATTACCGGCGATACGGGCGATCAGACGATGCAGCGCGCCGTCCCATAATTCTGTTGAATCCGCGTCCGTGCCTAAGGCCGCCCGTTTTGTAAGCCCGGCAATCGCGCGCAGACGCTCTACATCCTCGGCGGTCGAGCGCCTTGCACAAAGCTCGGCAAGGCCGGGTTCAAGGTAAAGCCGGGCCTCCATCACCGTCAGCGGATCAGACTCGGGCGCAATTTCTGCCACCAGCACACCGGTCGGATCCGGCGGCTGGCCAAGGAACGTGCCCTTGCCCTGCCGCCGCCAGATCAGACCTTCGGCTTCCAGCGCCTCAAGCGCCTTGCGCACCGCACGCCGCCCGGCACCGAGTTTCAAGGACAATTCGCGCTCGGTCGGCAGCCGCGCCGTTCCGGGCAGGTCACCTGTCTCGATCATGCGTCGGATCTGAATCAGAACGCGGTTGGTATTGTCAGGAAAGGCGCCTTCGATCGTCATGGCCTGCTCCGAACCGAGCGGATCTATTGCCCAAGGGTTTCGAACCATTTTAGTATTGGTTCAGCTTGGCGGTCGGTCAACACTTTTCTTGTGGTTTGTTCATCCAGCGTCAGGATCAGCGGCCAGGCGCTATCCAACGTGGCCCTCTTCACGAACGAAACCCCGGGGCCGCTTCAAACGTCCGTGCGATCGCCAACAGCCGCGCGTCGCGGCCAAGTGGGCCGGTCAACTGCATCCCGACCGGCAGTCCGCCGACCGTTCCGCATGGCTGGCTCAGCGCGGGATGGCCGGTCAGGTTCGCAAACCCGCTGGCCAGCATCTCGCTATCCTCGCCATCGGCGATCTCGGGGTCCTCGGCGGGGGCCACGAAGGGAACGCTGGGCGATATC
>JBBKVT010000401.1:0-2554 GCA_037968535.1 Paracoccaceae bacterium | reverse complement strand
CGTGCGGAAAGAGATCGAAGAGCAAGGACAGCTTTATCGGTATGCCCTTGTCCAACGCGAGGCACAGATCGCACCCGACTGGTTGCGCGCCCGGATGGGCCTTAAACCGGCGGGGCAGGTGCTGCATCTGGTCTGCCTGCATTTTGCCGACGGCAGCCCCTATCAATACGAGGACCGTTGGATCAATCTCACTGTCCTGCCTGAAGCGCTTGATGCGGATTTCGCAGCAGTGGGGCCGAACGAGTGGCTGGTCGCCACGGTTCCATTCTCAAACGCCGAGATCAGCTTTTCCGCGACGGCCGCAGATCCGGATGTGGCCGAACATCTCGGCTGCCGTCCGGGCGATCCGCTGATGCAGCTAGAGCGTTCCACCTGGTGGGAGGGCGGAGCAGTGACCTATGTTCGTCTGGTGCATAAGCGCGGCTACCGGATCACGACGCGGTACTGACCTTATAGCCCTTCGCGCAGCGGTTTGACCGCGCGGCGATAGGCGATGGTTATTGCGTCCCTCTGGATGTGGCGGCCATCTTTCACCAGATGCCGGCCAGCCGACCAGACATCGCGCGCCATCGCATTGCCGCCCGCGAAGATGAAAGCGTCCAGAACAGTATCGCCGCGCAGGCCGTCAAGGTCCGGATGCGTAGAGTCCAGCGCCAGCAGATCGGCCCATTCCCCGGTTGCGATCGCCCCGCTTCCACGTCCGGCAGCTTGCGCGCCGCCTCTTGCGGAAGCCTCGAAAATGCGCCGACCTGTGGATAGATCCGGCGTCGCCATTGCGGCGCGGGTATGGTCCCTCAGCCGTTGTGTGGTGTCGAGTTGACGCAGTTCTTCGGCCAGCGAGATCCGGATGTTGCTGTCCGACCCGATCGAAATCGCGCCACCTGCATCCAGCCAGCGCACCCCGTCGAAAATGCCGTCACCCAGACTTGCCTCTGTCAGCGGGCAAAGCCCTGCGACAGCGCCCGTCCTGGCCAACCGCACGGTCTCATGCGGCTCCATCTGGGTGCAGTGGATCAGGCACCAACGCGGGCCGAGATCGAGATTGTCGACCGCCCAGTCGACCGGCCGGGCACCACGGGCGGCAAGCACTTCATCGACTTCGACCATCTGCTCGGCCAGGTGCATGTGAACCGGTCCCGACCCGGCCAGCGCCGCCGTCACTGCAAGGTCATCTGCGCCGACCGCGCGCAGCGAATGCGGGGCAACGCCAAGAACGGTATCGGCCGGCAGAGGGGCAATCGCGTGCGCTGCCGCCTGCATCAGTTGGGCGAAGCGCTGGGGATCATTGCCGAACCGCGCCTGGCCGGGTCCCAAAGGGCGCTGGTCGCAGCCGCCATATTGATAATGAACTGGCAGCAGCGTCAGGCCCATTCCGCTGGTTGCTGCGGCTGCTGCAATGCGCTCTGACATCTCTGCCAATGCGTCATAGGGCGTGCCGCCGGGCGCATGATGCAGGTAGTGGAACTCGACAGTCGCGCCGAACCCGGCCTCTAGCATTTCCATTTGCACGAAGGCGGTGATCGTCTCGACCTGTTCGGGGGTGATCTGGTCAAGGAACCGGTACATCAGGCTGCGCCAGGTCCAGAAACTGTCCTGTGCGCTGTGGCCGCGTCGTTCAGTCAGGCCGGCCAACGCGCGTTGGAAAGCGTGCGAATGGCTGTTGGCTGGGGCCGGGACGAGAACGCCGGTTTGCTCGCCCACAGCGGGTTGACCTGTGAGCACCTGAGAAATCCGGCCATCCGCACCAACCGTTACCAACACGTCATTGGCCCAGCCATCCGGCAGCAAAGCCTGGTGCGCCCAGATCGTCGTCATTCGAGTTCTGCCTTGACAGTTTAATATGTCCATACATAAAACATAATAGCACATGTTAAACAAGGGGCCGATTCCGCATGCTTCTGACGAACGCCACCCTCGCAACGATGGCGGGAACTGACCGCTACGGGTTGGTCCAAGGTGGGGCGATCGCCGTTGATGGCGGCCGTATCGTGTGGGTTGGCCCAATGGCCGAAATTCCCGGTGAATTCGCCCGCCACGAACCTCGCGACTTGGGTGGTCGCCTGGTGACGCCTGGGCTGATTGATTGCCACACCCATGTCGTCTTCGGCGGCAACCGCGCCCGCGAATTCGAAATGCGGCTGGAGGGGGCCAGCTACGAGGAGATCGCCCGCGCCGGGGGTGGCATCGTCTCAACCGTCAAGGCGACACGGGCGGCGAGCGACGAAGCACTGTTGACAGACGCCTTGAAGCGAGTCGATGCGCTGATTGCCGAGGGCGTGACGACCATCGAGATCAAGTCGGGTTACGGTCTTGACCGCGACACCGAACTTCGGATGCTCCGTGCCGTGCGCGCAATAGCTCAGACCCGGTCGGTGCGGGTGAGCACGAGTTTTCTGGGCGCCCATGCGGTGCCACCGGACTATGCGGGCCGCGCCGACGCCTATATAGACGATGTCGTCATCCCGACGCTGGAAACAGCCCATGCCGACGGGCTGGTCGACGCTGTGGACGGGTTTTGCGAAGGTATCGCCTTCGACCCGGTCCAGATTGCGCG
>JBBKVT010000400.1:0-6700 GCA_037968535.1 Paracoccaceae bacterium | reverse complement strand
CGAACAGGCGGAGGATATCTTCGACGAGACTGCCCAAGCGCCGATAGTCGCGCCGCCGCCCCAGATTCTGACCCTGCGGCCGGTCGCCGAAAACGCAGTTAACGCCGGCGCGGGTCCGCAGGTGGACCAATCCCGCCCCCTTGCACCCCCGCATCTGGAAACGGCGATGGCGGCGATGGCATTTTCAAGCCGCAGACCGAACACCGACGCCGGCTTCGCCGAGACAACGCCGTTGCGCCTGGAAAAAATGACCCCCAGGATCGCAATCCGGGCGGACAAGATCGCGGTCGAGGATCACGATGCTTTGCCCCGGTTGGGTGGCGCCAATCGCACGGCCGAAGTCACCCATCTGTCGGTGACAGCGCCGCAGACGGCCGATGACGAACGCGAGGAAAAGCGTGATCCGCCCCCTGCTGCTCCGCCACGTTTCGCATTGAACGGGAAGGTTCCCGTGTCGCCACATTCCGGTTTGGATACCCCTCTTCCCGCCAACGCATCGCCGATGGCGGGCGGAGCCGACGCCACCACCTCTGCGCGTCAGGACGTGACAGTCTTCGGCGCGCGAAAGCTGGTTCAGGTGCGGGGTAAGCCGCGTTATCTCGGATTGGTCCTGACGCTTGCGCTGATCCTCGCGCTTGCGGCGGCGGCGTTTCTGTCGACGCTTATACTGGGTGACGATTCGGTGGTTTCACGTCTGTTCCGCCCTGCCGGACCAACAATCGAAGCCGCGACTTCGCAGATAGATTCCATCGACATCAGCGCGCCTGTCGACGAAGAGCTGCAAGTTGATCTGACTCCGCTGGACCCGACTGCCACGGGAAGCCCGGTTGATGATGAATCCGCCACCGTTGCTAGCGCCCCCGGCCCGCTTTGGGCCAATGCACCAACTGCGCCGATCGGCACCGATCCCGACAGTATCGATGACCTCTACGTGGCCTCGATCGACCCGGTTGTGGTCAGCCACGACGCAGTTGCCTTACCGTCGGAAGAGCTGGCGCTGACAGATACCGCGCTGGCCGTTCGGCAGTCACCCACCGCTGCGGGCACGGTCTTTGATCTTGACGAGAACGGTCATGTCCGGGCCGTCCCTGAAGGCGCACTGACCCCGGATGGAGTCATGGTCTTTGCTGGAAAGCCCGCTCTCGTCCCATTGCCCCGCGCCGCCGGTACAACAGATGTCGCAGACGTCGCCGCCGATGCTTTGGCTGCGTTCCGACCGCGGGCGCGTCCGGGAAATCTGGTCGAAGAGAACCAGAAATCCAGGCTCGGCGGTCGGACGCTCGCACAACTCGCCGCGCTTCGTCCGACACCTCGGCCGGAGTCGGCGCAAGAAACCGGCAACGCTGTCGAAGCGCCTCCCACGAAGCTCGCGGTGCTGGCTTCGCCGGCGCCGGCATCCCGTCCCAGCGATTTCTCAAAGGTGGTCGAAAAAGCCTTGGCCGAGGCACAGGCAGCCGAGCCTCCGGCGGATGCGCCAGCCGCCGCCGCTCCGTCGGCAGAGCAGACCACAGTTGTCGCCGCAGCCGCCGTTGCTGCCCCGAAACTGCCCGCGGTCCCGACACGTGCGAGTGTCGCGAAAGAAGCGACCGTCAAGAATGCCATTGATCTGGGCAAGATCAACCTGATCGGGGTCTACGGCTCTTCGTCGAACCGGCGCGCGCTGATCAGGCTTTCCAGCGGCAAATACGTGAAGGTTCAGGTCGGCGACCGAGTCGATGGCGGACAAGTCGCGGCGATCGGATCGAGCGAAGTGCTCTACGTCAAGGGCGGCCGAAGGGTCACGCTGGCGATGCCGAAAAGCTGACCGCGCGCATTTTCATGGCCGGTTATTCATTGTCTGAAAAATATCCCCGCCAGAGGCACGATCGTTCGACGAAAGATCGCCTTGCGTCCCCGACCGGCCAGACAGGACATGCTGGTCAGTTTTCAGTCAGGACGCCGCGGTCGATCTGATCCTGTTCGATCGACTCGAAAAGGGCACGGAAATTGCCTTCGCCGAACCCATCATCGCCCTTGCGCTGGATGAATTCGAAGAAGATCGGCCCGATCACGGTTTTCGAGAATATCTGAAGCAGGATGCGCGTCTCATCGCCGTCGACCACGCCCTCGCCGTCAATCAGGATGCCGTGCTTCTTCATCCGGTCGATCGGTTCGTCATGATCGACAACACGATCGCGGCTTTTCTCGTAATAGGCATCGGGCGGCGCGGGCATGAATTTCAGGCCGCGGTCCGCGATTGCATCAGTGGCCGCGTAAATATCCTTGGCGCCGACCGCGATGTGCTGGATCCCCTCGCCGTTGTAGCGTTTCAGGTATTCGACGATCTGCCCCTTCTCGCCGCGGTCCTCGTTGATCGGAATGCGGATACGCCCACAAGGCGAGGTCAGGGCGCGTGACAGAAGTCCGGTGAATTTGCCCGCTATGTCGAAGAACCGGATTTCCCGGAAGTTGAAAATGTCACCGTAGAAGCGGAACCAGCGATCCATGTTGCCCTTGTGGACATTGTGGGTCAGGTGGTCGAGATAGTAGAACCCCACACCCTCTGGATGCGCCTTGGACACCCAGTTGAATTCGTCATTGTAGGGGTTTGATTCATAATACTTGTCGACGAAATAGATCAGGCTTCCGCCGATCCCGACAATGGCCGGCACGTTCATCGTCCTGTCGTCGCCGTCATAGCGCGTGGCACCCTTCGACACCGCGTGCCGCAGCGCCTGATTGGCATCGACGACGCGCCACGCCATGGAAGGCGCGCAGGGGCCATGCTGTTCGACGAAACGTGCCGCAAAGCTGCCGGGTTCGGCATTCAGTACATAAGTGATGTCGCCCTGCTGCCACAGTTCGATTGCCTTGGTTTTGTGATTGGCGGTGTGGACATACCCCATTCGCGCAAGCAGATCGCGCAGAACCTGCGGCTCTTGATGTGCAAACTCGACGAATTCGAAACCGTCGGTGCCCGCCGGGTTCGCCTCGGTGATGGCAGATTTCGGGGCGTTATGAGGGAAAGGTCCCATGCGATGACTCCTGTTTGCGCGCGTGCGGCGAGTTTAACGCATCTTTCGCACGAATTTTGCGCATTGAGTGAATAGATTAGCGTTACAATTGCGGACATGCAGCGCTATACCATTTGATCATGCAGAAAACGCGCATCCAAATTGATGACATTGACGCTCGGCTACTGGCTGCCCTGCAGAACGATGCGCATGTTACCAGTCAGGAACTGGGTGAGCGCCTGAACTTGTCATCCAGTCAAGCCGGAAGACGTCGCCAAAGGCTCGAGGCCGAAGGCTACATCCAAGGCTACGCTGCCCGACTTGATGCCGGCAAGCTGGGGTTGACCGTGCAGGCTTTCGTACAGGTTCAGATGGCGACCCATGTTCCCGATCTGGTAAAGACCTTTGCCCGCACCGTCGAACTTCGGCCAGAGGTCATCAGCGCGTGGACATTGACCGGCGAAGCGGACTATCTTTTACGTGTTTATTGCGAAGACCTTGCAGCGCTGAACTCTCTGATCCACCAGGTTTTGCTGCCACACCCCGCCGTGGCTCGGGTGCAAAGCCAAATCGTCATGGATCAGTTCAAGACCGACGCGCCACTGCCAACCTGAAGGGGATACTTTGGAAGGATTTCTGTTCCAGTCCACGATCTATCTGGCCGCTGCGGTGATCGCGGTGCCGATCGCCGCGCGTCTTGGGCTGGGATCTGTGCTGGGGTATCTGACGGCTGGGGTCGTGATCGGTCCAATTCTTGGGCTCGTCGGTGCGGAAAGTGAAGACCTGCGGCACTTTGCCGAGTTCGGCGTTGTGATGATGCTGTTCCTGATCGGCCTAGAACTGGAACCCCGCGCGCTTTGGGACATGCGACACCGCCTTTTGGGTCTCGGCGGGGCACAGGTCATCGTGACCATGCTGGCGGTAATGGGGGGTGCGATGACCCTCGGCTTGCCGTGGAACCAAGGACTTGCGATAGGCATGGTCTTCGCGCTGTCCTCGACTGCCATCGTCTTGCAGACGCTATCGGAAAAGGGCCTGATGCAGACGTCCGGCGGGCGCGCGGCGTTCTCGGTGCTGCTCACCCAGGACATCGCGGTCATCCCGATGCTGATCGCCTTGCCGCTACTTGCGTTCACCTCGCAGCCATTCAAACCAGAAGCGGACGCGCACGAGTCGGTGGGCGATGCGGTTGGTCCGACGGCCGAAGGCATGCACAATGCCGCGGTCAACTTCATCGCCGATCTACCCGGCTGGGGCGCGGCACTGGTGACGCTTGGCGCCGTTGGACTGGTGATCGTGATGGGGCTTTATGCGTTCCCGCCGGTCTTTCGCTTCATCAACACCGCGCGGCTGCGGGAATTGCACACCGCCTTTGCGCTTCTGATCGTCGTCTCCATTGCCTTCCTGATGAATGTCGTCGGTCTTTCCGCGGCCCTTGGCACGTTTCTGGCGGGCGTAGTGCTGGCGAACTCGGAATTCCGCCACGAGCTGGAAAGTGACCTGGAACCGTTCAAGGGCCTGCTGCTTGGGCTGTTCTTCATTACAGTTGGCGCGGGGGTCAATTTCAGCGTCATATTTGACCGCCCGCTGACGATTTTCGGCGTCACCCTTGCGCTGATGTTTCTCAAGGGCATCATTCTTTACCTGCTTGGACTGATCTTCCGCTTGAAGTCTCGTAACCAGTGGCTGTTCACCCTTGGTCTGGCGCAAGCAGGTGAGTTCGGTTTTGTTCTGGTGTCCTTTTCGGTCCAGCAGGACGTGCTGCCATTCCGGATGGGCGAAACGCTGCTGGTGATCATCGCCCTGTCGATGCTGCTGACGCCGTTGTTCTTCATCCTTTACGAATTTCTGTCGAAGCGGATCAAGGATGCCGGGGACACCACGCCCGATGACGAGATCGACGAACAGGGGCCAGTGATCATCGCGGGCATCGGGCGGTTCGGACAGGTGGTCAATCGGCTGGTGCAGATGTCGGGCTTTCCGACGACTGTCGTCGACCACGATCTGAAAACCATACAGTTGATGCGCAAATTCGGTTTCAAAGGATATTTTGGTGATCCGACACGGCCCGAATTGCTGCATGCTGCCGGTCTGGACAAGGCAAGGGTGTTGGTTGTGGCGCTGGATGATCGCGAGGCCGCCGTCCGGCTGGTTGGCTATGCCCGCAGGACGCGGCCCGACCTGCATATTGTCGCCCGCGCTTTTGATCGGCTGCACGTTTTCCAGTTATATGCCGCCGGCGCCAACGACATCGTACGCGAGATGTTTGACAGTTCGCTTCGCGCGGGACGCTACGTGCTGGAAAACATGGGGCTGACCGAATACGAGGCCGCGACCGCGGAAGGGACGTTCTACGATATGGATCGTTCAGCCTTGCGAGAACTTGCCCAGCTGTGGGATCCGAAAGTCCCGGTCTCGGAGAATCAGGCCTATGTCGAAAAGTCCCGCGAACTGGACAAAGAGCTTGAAGCGGCCCTTCTTGCCCAGATCGAAGATGTGAAGCGGGCCGGATCCGAAGGCCGCCCGGCCCGCAAGCGCAAATAGTCTAGCCCTCCGAGACACCTGCCTCGGCAAAGGTCGCCATTCCGGAGTGACAGGCCACGGCGCCCTTCAGGATGCCAATCGCCAGCGCGGCCCCGGTTCCTTCGCCCAATCGCATTCCCAGATCAAGCAGGGGTGAAAGTCCAAGACGTTGCAACAGTTCACCGTGCGCGCCCTCGGCCGAGACATGCCCCGCGATGCAATGATCCAGTGCGCCCGGCTGCGCCTTGGCAAGCGTCGCGGCAGCGGCGGTGCAGATGAAACCGTCAAGGATCACGGGGATCCTTTCTGTTCGCGCGCGCGCGATTGCGCCCGCCATCGCCGCAAGCTCTCTTCCGCCAAGGTTCTGCAGGATTGCCAACGGATCCCGATCCGGATTGCGCTGCAATGCCGCGCCGATCACGGATGTCTTTCGCGCCATCCCTTCGTCGTCGACCCCGGTTCCGCGCCCGGTCCAAACGCCCGGCTTGCCACCGAAGAGCGCCGCCGCGATGGCGGAGGCCGCCGTGGTATTGCCAATACCCATCTCGCCAGTGACCAGCAGGTCCGATCCGGGATCGACCGCATTCCATCCCGCCGAGAGTGCTGCCGCGACGTCGGTCTCTGTCATCGCCGGACCTAGTGTGAAATCCGCAGTCGGTCGGTCAAGATCGAGCGCCAGGACATCCATCCGGGCACCAAACACCTTGGCCAGTTGATTGATCGCCGCCCCTCCGGCGCGAAAATTGGCGACCATCTGCAGCGTGACTTCTGCCGGAAAGGCCGAAATACCCTGCGCCGTCACGCCATGGTTGCCCGCAAAGACGATGACCTGAGGCCGGTCGAGCGTTGGTCGCGGATTGCCGCGCCAGCCGGCAAACCACTGCGCCAGTTCCTCCAGCCGTCCGAGCGCCGCAGGAGGCTTCGTCAACTGGGTGTTGCGTTCACGGGCGGCGGTGATTGCAGAGTCGTCTGGCGCAGGCAGATCCGCCAGAGCCCCGCGAAAATTGGCAAGCGAAGTGAAACGTCGGTCGGTCATTGGGTCGCTTTCATTTGAAACTCGCTGCCGTTGTCTTTACCGCTGGAGCCCAAATCGCAAGAGCCGGGAAAGGCCCCCTCATGGCTGAAAACGACACCTCCGGCATTCAGTCCGGCGACTTCAACGAAGCCCTTGGCTTGCTGACCCG
>JBBKVT010000399.1:0-7125 GCA_037968535.1 Paracoccaceae bacterium | reverse complement strand
GAACGGCCGACTCCGCGACCTCAATCTCGCTAAGCTTTGATCGACGCGCGATGCGCTCAATTCGTTCGCGATAGGTATTGCGAGTATACTTGTCGAGGCTGGCATAATCGGAGCTGCGCCGTAGTATCACGTCGACGCGACTGACCGACTCAAACCACTTGAACCAATCAGTTTCATCGACAATGCGCAGACTGCGAATGATGTTGCCCACAGTCACGTTGCCGGACGACTGCCGCGAGTGTTCGCTGGCAATCGTATGTTCCGGATCGCTGCCCGCATCGCGCAACAGCTCTTCAATTCGGCGCAGTGCGTTGGGGGCACGCCCGCTGCCGTCGCGCAGCCTGTAAAGCAGTTGTGACGCAAATGTCTCGGCACCGCTGCCGATGCCAAGCGTGTCGAGCTTGCTCGTCTCGTCCAGTGCATCAGCAGCCATCAACTGATCGGCCAAGATATTCGCCTCGTCGCGGCGACATCGGGAATACTCAACGCGGTCCGACAGCCTGCGCAAGTTTTCAAGTAACACGAACCGCAGGAATGCCGGAATTGCCCAGATTTCTCCGATGGTCAGTACACTTTCCGTCTGAAACCCGTTGATCAACTCAGTCAGCCCCTTCAACCGAACATTCGAGTTTCCTACTCCGATGTAGAGCCATACAAGTGCGAGTGCCCGCGGCACGTCTTGACCGCTGGACAATGTGACATGCGGCAACTTCCGGTAAACCTTCGGATCAAGATCGCGTCGCAGGTGGCGGAAGTTCTTGTCGACGATGTGATGATTGTCTAACAGCCATTCCGCAGCCGGGGTAACAGTCGACTTGTCGCGCACCGAGTTGAGAATGCTGCCGAAGTTCTTCTGAACGGCGGTGTGGTTGTCTCGCAGTCGCGTTTGAAAGCCGAAAGGCTCAAAAGCTGGCAATTCATGCGAATCGGTCTTGGCGAACGCGGCGCCCAGTTTAGCGAGGTCATCATCAAACCAGTCGTCAACGCGGATCGGCGCAAGCAACCGTGATGGCCGCTGCAACCAGCGCCTCATGCTGTTCAGGTATGATCTATGGTTCAAAATGTTCCCCAGGATACGCAGCAAGGCTGTTACAAGGCGTCCGCGGCATTCTGATTGGCTTTGCGGTTCGAAGAAAGCCTTGGCGAAAGTTATTTCAACAGCGAACTACTCGCGCGTGTAATCGTTCCGTTGGCGCCTTCGGGCGAATGCTTCACTGCGAGTGCACGTCGCTGGCATGGTAAGCCATCCCGTCAGCCTCTCGACTTTGCGGTCGCTGGACATTCTGCGCCGAATTGCTGTCTTTTGTGCCACGGGCGCTAGGTCACAGGCGGGACCGGGGAGTTTCATTCATGCTTCAGGTCGAGAACCTGACAAAGAGCCATCCTAGCGCCGATGGTGGGATCGAAGTTCTTAAAGGCGTTTCGTTCAGTATGGAGCCGGGCGAAACCCTTGCGCTGTCTGGGGAATCGGGAAGCGGCAAAAGCACGCTGCTGCATCTGATCGCGGGGCTTGATCGACCCGACTCTGGCGGCATTGTAATCGACGGTGCGGACATGTTGAGGCTCGATGACCGGGGCCGCGCGGCGCTACGTCGCGGAACCGTCGGCATCGTCTTTCAGCAGTTCAACCTGATCCCGAGCCTGGACGTAGCTGCCAACATCGCTTTTCAGGCGCGACTGGCCGATTGCTACGATGCTGCATGGGTCCGCCAGCTCATCAAGAGCATCGGATTGTCCGATCAACTGGACAAGTACCCCGAGGCACTGTCCGGCGGACAACAACAGCGTGTGGCAATCGCACGCACGCTGGCGGCACGTCCCAAGTTGCTGTTGGCCGACGAGCCGACAGGAAATCTTGACGAGGACAACGCCGATATTGTTCTGACGCTCTTGCTTGATGCGGCCAGAGACGCCGGGACTGCCATTTTGATGGTAACGCATTCGCAGCATCTTGCCAGTCGGCTGAAGCGCCGGCTGCATTTGAGCCACGGCAGGATTGGCGGATGATCCGGACGACGCTCGGCGCACTTCTATCTCATTGGTGGCGTAACCCGTTGCAGGCATTCACGATGATCGCAGGGTTGGCTATGGCCACAGCGCTTTGGTCCGGCGTCCAGGCGATCAACACCGAGGCCCGGGCGAGCTACGACCGGGCCGCGTCAGCTATTGGGCAGGGGCGGTTTGACCAGATTCTCAACCATGATGGCACGACGGTCACCCTGACCCAATACGTCGCGCTACGTCGGGCAGGGTGGCAGGTCAGCCCGGTGATCGAGGGTAGTTTCCAATTTGGCGGACAGGGCTTTTCGCTGACAGGCATCGACCCTCTAACCCTGCCGCGTGATATAGCGGGCGGGACGAGAGTCGATTTGGCAGATTTGGCCGAGTTCCTGTCGCCCGAGGGCCTGGTCGTCGTGCATCCCGCCGACGTCAACGTCCTGACAGCCCTTGGCACCCGCCTTCGGTCCGATCCGTCGCAGCGACGCGGGCATCTGACCGCCAGCGTTGCAACCGCTCAGAAGTTGTTGGGCGTTCAGGAATTCACCCGGCTGTTGGTCGCGAATGAACAGCCGCTCAGCCGGCCGACCTTGGCGGCGGTTGCCCCTGCGCTCGTTCTGCACAACGGTCAGGATCAAAGCGATGTGGCGCGTCTGACTGACAGTTTTCACTTGAATCTCACCGCGTTTGGCCTGCTGTCTTTCGCGGTTGGCATCTTCATCGTTTACGGGGCAATTGGACTGGCTTTTGAACAACGCCGGCCGATCTTCCGGACGCTCCGGACCCTCGGTCTACCGCTTGTCACGTTGATGGGGCTGCTGGCATTCGAACACATTCTATTCGCGCTGATTGCTGGCGCCATTGGCGTGGCACTTGGCTATGTCATGGCCGCTCTACTGCTGCCGGACGTCGCCGCGACGCTGCGCGGGCTTTATTCAGCCGAAGTAAGCGGAGAACTGACGTTGCGACCTTCTTGGTGGCTTTCTGGCCTTGGTATGGCGCTGGGTGGGACCGCCGCCGCCGCGTCGGGCGCGCTCTGGCGACTGAACCGGATGCCGTTGCTGGCAGCTGCTCACCCTCGTGCCTGGGCGGCCGAGGCGCAGCGCAGCGTCAGAAGAATGTTGCGTGCCGCCTTCGGGCTCGGAACGGTTGGATTGCTTCTTGCGATGTTCGGAAGTGGGCTGAATGCAGGGTTCGGCCTGCTCGCCTGCCTGCTGATCGCGGCAGCACTGGCGTTGCCGTTCACGCTTGACCTCATGCTGCGCGGTGCGGGGATGCTTGCGCGAGGCGTCGTGGCGCAATGGTTCTGGGCCGATACACGGTCGCAATTGCCGGGCCTCTCAATGGCGTTGATGGCGCTTCTGTTGGCGATGGCCGCAAATATCGGCGTCTCGACGATGGTGTCCAGCTTTCGGCTGACGTTTGTCGGCTGGCTCGATCAGCGCCTAGCGTCAGAGCTGTACTTGTCGGCGCGCACTCACGAGGAAGCCGCAGCGCTTGCGGGCTATCTTGAGGGCAAAGTAGATGCCGTGCTTCCGATCATTTCGATCGAAACCCGGATTGGCGGGCTTCCGGCAGAGATTTACGGCATTCGCGATCAGGCGACCTATCGCGACAACTGGCGACTTCTATTCTCTGTTCCGGATGCTTGGGACAGGCTGAACAGAGGCGAAGGGGTACTGGTGAACGAACAATTGTTCCGGCGTCAGGGTCTGGCAGTCGGCGACCAGCTACCGAACCAAGGAGACATGGTTCTGGGGGTTTACGGCGACTACGGCAATCCTGCTGGTCAAGTCGTGCTTGGACTGAGCACATTCCGTGCCCGCTATCCGGACGTGGTCGCGATGCGCTTTGGTTTACGCACGAGCGCACCACAGAGGGTCGCTGCGGATTTGCGTGAAAAGTTCGATCTGCCGCCGGGCGCAATTGTCGATCAGGCTCGAATCAAGGCCATGTCGCTGGAAATTTTCGAGCGGACGTTCTCGGTCACAACGGCGCTGAACATCCTGACGCTTTCCGTCGCAGGGTTCGCGATCCTGATCAGCCTGCTGACGTTGGCGACGATGCGCCTGCCACAGCTAGCGCCGGTCTGGGCGCTGGGTATGACTCGTCGCACACTCGCTTTGCTGGAGCTTTTGCGCGCGCTGTGCCTTGCGGCCTTCGCCGGCCTTGCTGCGATCCCGCTGGGTCTGGGGTTGGCATGGTTGCTTTTGGCGATTGTCAATGTGCAGGCGTTCGGATGGCGGCTGCCGATGCACCTTTTTCCGGTCGACTACATGAAGCTTGGCGTCCTGACCCTGCTGGCAGCGCTTCTTGCGGCGCTGTGGCCGGCGTTGCGACTTGCGCGAACGCCGCCCGACAGGCTTCTGCGGGTTTTCAGCAATGAACGCTAAGATCGCGATCCTGTTGCTGATGGGATTGCCCGCTGCGGTGACGGCACAGGGATTTGCCGGACTGGGGATCGGGGCCGGCGGCTTCGCTGTTCCGCAGCCGAACTATCAATTCGACTTTCCCGCAGATCACGGGGCACATCCTGACTACCGGATCGAATGGTGGTACCTGACCGCGAACCTGAGGGGGCCGGACGGCACCAGTTACGGCTTGCAGTGGACACTGTTTCGCTCTGCTCTGCGGCCAGGTGAGGCCAGTGGCTGGAGCAGCCCGCAGATCTGGATGGGTCACGCGGCAGTGACGACGCCCGACCAACATTTCGTGACAGAACGTCTGGCGCAGGGCGGCATCGGACAGGCCGGTGTGACATCAGAGCCGTACGAGGCCTGGATCGACGATTGGCGCATGGCGGGGGCCGCTGATCTGTCTGCCCTGACCCTGTCCGCATCAGGCCCGACGTTTGCCTATGAAATGAAACTGACAGCGGACGGTCCCTTGGTTTTCCACGGTGAACGCGGTTATTCAATAAAGTCGGCGGAAGGTCAGGCAAGTTATTATTATTCGCAGCCTTTCTACCGTATCAGCGGAAACTTGGACCTTCCCGAAGGTGTTGTGACGGTCACTGGCGACGCGTGGCTCGATCGCGAATGGTCATCGCAACCGCTGGCCGAGTCACAGACTGGGTGGGACTGGTTTTCGCTTGGTTTCGACGACGGTGCGCGGCTGATGGGATTTCGGGTGCGGCAGGCGGATGGAACAGCTTTCAGTTCTGCGACCTGGATCGAACCGGATGGGCGGGCGACCTCGTATCCCGATGGGGCGTTCAACGCCGCGCCGCTTGTGCAGACCACATTGCCAGCCGCGACAGTGCCGACGAGCTGGCGTGTCAGGCTTCCCGAACGCGGAGTAGATGTCACGGTCGAAGCATTGAACGCGGACGCGTGGATGACAACTGCAGTTCCCTACTGGGAAGGGCCAGTCACCGTGACAGGCAGCCACAATGGTCGCGGCTATCTTGAGATGGCTGGGTACGACACCAAATAAGTCTGGTGGCGCAGACAAAAGGCCTACTCGGCGGTGGCTTCATTTCCAGCGCGGGCGCACGGCTGCTCAGCACATGCGACGCGAATCCAATCCAGCAACGCGCCGTCTTCGGCTTCAACAAACTCTGCCGCATCGCCGGCGAAGTCCCGAAATGCTGCCAAGCTCAGCTTGCTAACGCCGAGAAGGACCGGAATGTCGCGGGCCAACGCCTCGGCAATGACTGGACGAAATCCGCGGCCTTCGGCTTCGTGTTTGCCGAATTTGTTGACGATCAGAAGGGCGGTGTCTTCAGATAGCGTGCCTGCTACGGCGCCAACCGCCTTTTCCAACGCTCCCGGATCCAGACGACAACCCTTTGCCTCTTTTCCCAGCGACTGAGAAATGCGAAAGATCGCGCCGTCCGGCAGAACCTGAACGTCCATGTCGCAGTGATTATGGTCACAGTTCCCGGAATTGGTTTGAACCACGCCTGAAAGGTTGACCCCCTCCGCGATCATTCTGGCCGCAAGGTCGGCGAGTATCCGATCGATTTGGCCGCGTTCTTCGCTCATCGTGTAAGCCAGTTTCATCACTGCTTGCCCCTGCACTTACGGTCGCCGTTTGTTTGAGCGCTTGCGCCAAGGCCGCCACCCAACAGTAAGTTCCATCAATTGTTGGTTTTCGCGCGCCACATGACAGGAAACCAATCCTCGCGCAGTCTCTGTCCTGTCTCCATTCCGTGTCCGGGAAATGGCGGCGAGGTGCGTCCGGGACGTCCAACATAGCGCGCGTCGTCACCTACCCACCGCAAGCTCAGCGCACGCCGTCGTTTTCCAGTCAGATTACCACGAGCGCCGTGCGCGGTACGGTAGTCAAACAGGACAACGTCGCCCGGCTCCATCGCCCATTCGAGAACCTGCGTACTGGCCGGATCGGCATCCGGGTCCGGCACCGGGGTCCAATCGGTCTGGTCATGATAGAAATCGCTGTCATCGGCCCAACTGACCGGACGCACCATCTTTTCCCAACGGTGAGAGCCCGCGATGAACCGAAGACTTGCCTCGCGGACAGGGTCGAGCGGGATCCACTGACTCACGGTCTGGCTGCCCTCAATGAAATAGTAGGGCGCGTCCTGATGCCACGGCGTCGGCTTTGGCGTGCCGGGTTCCTTGACCAGAACATGATCATGAAAAAATTGTGCGCTTTGCGAGCGCATCGCCAGCGCCGCCAGTTCTGCCGCCGGGCTTTCCCTGACTACACGTTCAAATTCAGGGATTCGCGTCCAGTTGCAGTAGTCGTCGAAGAACCGTCCTTCGCTGACGGCGTTCTCGCTGGCCGACGGTCCAGGTTCGGCCATGTTTCGCGCGATGCCTTCGGCCATTGTATCAACCCAGTCCCGAAACACGCCGCGCAACACTATCGCCCCATCGCGGTGAAACGCCTCGATCTGATCTTTGGTCATCATCTGCCGCGCCAAGCCTCCAGAATATAGGTGCTGGACATCAGATCCAGATGTGCCCCACCACCATTCTTGAAAAGCGTGATCTCGTCCGCTGACTGCCGCGAAAAGCGTCCGTCTGCCAGATCGTAGTAGTCCGCCAGCACATCACCTTCATCGATCGCGCCGGATGCCAACGGATCCTTCAGCTCTCCGATATGTTCCATCGTGGTTGCGCGGCTGTCCACGAAGATCCGCGCCCGCTTCATAGCGGC
>JBBKVT010000398.1:0-4241 GCA_037968535.1 Paracoccaceae bacterium | reverse complement strand
GAGAATGTCGAGCAGTTGAGCCGACAGTATCACGTTGCGGTCCTTGGCGCCCTTCCCTTGACGAACCCGGATGATGCCCCGATCGCTGTCAATGTCCTCGACAAGCAGCCCCGCAACATCCGAGGCCCGCAGTCCCGCCGCATAGGCGGTCGTGAGCGCCGCCCGGCTCTTCAGGCTGGACACAGCTTCGAGAAACCGGACGATCTCTTCGGTGCTCAGAACGACCGGCAGCTTGCGCGGCGTTCGGGCGTAGGGAATGCGCTCCGGCACTGTCGCTTCATTGAGTGTGACACCGTAGAAAAACCGCGACGCGCAGACGATCTGGTTGAGCGACCCCCAGGAAACACCTTTTGAGACAAGATGCACCTGGAAGTCGCGGACCTCATCCAGGCCAAGCTTGTCCGGTGAGCGCCCGAAATATCGACTGAACTTCGAGACCGCGCTGACGTAGGATCGCTGCGTCGCCGGCGACAGATTGCGAACGGTCATGTCCTCGATCATGCGGCGGCGAAGGGGGCTTTGGTCGGCCGTCGGAAAAACTCCTGTCTGAGAAATGGGCTAAACACCCATGATCCTCTCAGACAGGACGCGATCCATACAAACCCGCCCCTAACGCCGCGAAAGCGGCTTCGTACAATCCTGAATCTCAACAGACCCTAGTTTTGCTGACGTTCTGAAGGGTCTCACAAAAAGCGCAGCGGGAATTCGCCTATTCGTAATACAATGGGGAACTTTTGGCCCGTCTCGTTGTTATCATCTTAGGTTCTGGCGCGTGCCAGTTCCATCGTTTTCAGAGGTACAACAATGACAAAAGCAATGCTTCTGACTGTTGCTCTCTCCTTCGCCACAGCTCCGGCGTTTGCAGCACAGCATACCAGTGATCCGATGATGAACTGCGACCAGTTTCTGGCCCTCGCACCAGCAGACCAAGAAGCCGGAGCCCAATCGTTGGTTTCAGCTGGTCGTGCCAACGTGATGCCTGCCGCCAATTCCAACGCCTCGACGGATAGCTCCAGCGCGACGGACACGACTGCTACAGAAGGCACGACTTCAACCGACGAGGTCGTGCTGACTGTTGTTACGCCCGGCTCGACTGATACCGCGATATCAACCGATAGCAGCAACTCATCCGATGGAATTGCGGCGACAGATTCCATAAGCTCTGCCGACGCGAACGCGCCGACTGACGGCAGCACTTCGGTAACGGCTTCCACTGATGCCTCCACATCAGCGGATGGATCATCGGATCAGCAGTCCGATGTGACGCTTGCCCTCATCACGATCTGTACAAACTCCAGCGCAACCTCCAACTGAACAACCCTCTCCAGAAAAAAGGCGTGCAAAGTCTGTTTCGCACGCCTTTTTTTGTTGACCCTTCAGTCTAAGACCGAGAGATTGCTGAGGAGGCCACATTTTGTTGGTCTTCGTCCGAGGGGAATGATTACGGCTACTGTTGGGCAGCATGCAAGACCCGCAGGACCGTTTCGACTTCGGCGTTCTCGAAATAAATGACGATGTAGTTCAGCCGCACAGCCATCTCGCGTATGCCTGCTACCTGGCCGGTTCGATACATCCGTGAATTAATGAGGTTGCCTTTGTTCTCTTCGGGCTCTGGTGGCCCATCTTGGGGTTGGCTGGGCGTGGAATGGCAAGGTTGAAACCGCAATCCGGCTGATGGATCAGCCACATGCTACAGAATCCGCGCCGTCTTCCGTGCCCTCCCTCGGGCGTCGTTCCCGCTCGGGAACTTGTTTCGGTATCCTCTCGGTCAGCTATACGGTCATGCGGGCTGGAACTCGGTGCCATCGCGCATCATGGCGTGCAGGATGACAGCAAGCCGCCGTGCCAGGGCCACCTTGGCCTTTCGCATTGATGATCGGACGGCAATGCCAAGCGCCCAGTCCTTCAGTTTCAGGGGTGATTTGTACCGGGTCAGCATGACGTTGGCCGCTTCATAAAGAAGGGTTCGCAGGCGGACGTCACCGCGCTTGGAGATGCTGCCGGTGTAATCCATCTCACCAGATTGATACCGGCGCGGCACGAGTCCAAGATAGGCACCGACTTCGCGCGAGCGTCTGAAGCGACCCGGATCGTCGATGGCTGCGGCGAAAGCCAGGGCGGAGAGTGGCCCGACACCGGGAACGGTCATGAGGCGGCGGCAGATGTCCGAGCAGCGCGTCATTTTCTTCACTTCGGCATCGATGGCAGCAACAGCGGCGAGGATGGCCTCCCTGGCAGCAAACAGTCCCCGCATCGCCGACGAGAGACCGGCGACGCCATCGCTAATCTTCAGGGCCGCAAGCTTGAAGGCCGGAGACAGAGCCCGGGGCAGACGCACGCCGAACACGACGGCCAACCCCCGGATCTGATTATCGAGCGTCACCCGTTGCCCGACCAGTTTTTTCCGTGCAGCTATCAAAGCTCGGACGGCATGCGCCGGAAGCGACTTCACATGGGTGGGTTTGTAAAAACCGGTCCGCGCCAGATGCGCCAGGCGTCTCGCATCATTGCGATCCGTCTTGTGCGTGGCCAGAGACTTTAACGCCTGGTAAGCTTGGCGGCTCTCAATGCAGAAAACCGGCACGTCCAGTGCGGTGAGCCCATGGTAGAGCATGGGTGACATGCGACCGGTCTCAAAGACAACTTGCCGACAGGCAGGCCCGGTCGCCAGAAACGCCTCAATTGCGGCGGGTGTTGACCACGTCTTTCCTTCACGAATGACAATTCCGTCGCGATCAAGAATGCACAGGTGTGTCTCCTCCATCGAGACATCCAGGCCAGTGTAGTATTCCATCGTCAGTCTCCTATTTCTTCGATTGCGAGCCCTATTGTACAGGATCCGTCGAGGAGCTGACCTCCATTACGCCATGTTGAAAAAGTCGGAATTCTGGAATTGAAAAAATTTCGCGAATTGACCAACAAAATGAAATCCAGCTTTCGAATGCCCACCAGACTCGATGGGCTGCCGTTGGATTGATATTGCTGAGCTTTAGTTGGACCCTCGGCCAAAATTGACGACCGGCCCTGTTTGGCGAAAATCTCTTGCGAAAACCGCCCGGAACAGACTTTTTCAACACAATCAGCCCACACACGACATTCGGTATCACCTCCAAGCGGATATCTTTGGGGGAGGTTTTGGTTTATTGGAGTGGCTTGCGATTTATCGTCAAGAAGCACTGAGTGGGCAGCGCCCGCACCCCAGCTGATTTCTTCTGATAATTCCGAGGTCAAAATTCGCTGCGGCACGGACTGATTTGAATCAAAGATGTTTGGGCCTTGAGGGTGTAGACACAAATGATCAGCTAGAAAAGTGATGCGGCGGCGATAGCCTCGCATTGCCCGTCAAAGGAGACCAAAATGCTTGGAAGGCAAGTTTCTGTATTTACCTTGGCAAGCGCTGTAGTATTTGCGCTGGCACCAACCGCATTATATCCAGCCGGAGATCATGCCGGTGACCACGACGAACCACTTGAGACCATGCGCGAAATGCACAGCAGTCACGCGCACGAGCATGATTTCGGTGTGATGGATGAGATGACCGACGAGCAGCGCCAGCGGCTGAATAGCTTTATGACAAGTGTTGGTTTGGTCATGCCACCGATGAGTTCCCACCGGGGCCGTGAAATCTTTCTGGAAAGAGGTTGCGTGGTTTGCCATTCGATCAATGGTGTCGGCGGCGAAGTTGGCCCGAGCCTTGATGCCGCTGGCATGCCCAGCCCGATGAATGCGTTTGAGTTTGCAGCCCGAATGTGGCGGGGCGCCCCAGCAATGGTGTTGATGCAGGAAGATCAATTGGGCGAATTCATCAACTTGACAGGGGAAGAACTCGCCGACCTCGTCGCCTTTGTTCACGATGCCGAAGAGCAAGAAGAACTTAGCACCGATCAGGTTCCGGAAAAGTTTCTGAAAATGATCAACCCGTAAAGCGACGCGTCTGGTGTTGCAACAAGATTGAAATGACCGTCGTTGTGCAAAGTAGAAGTGTCGCACCTGCATCGAAACGGTAGCGCAGCCTGCCAGGGCGGAGACCTCATATATCGGAGCCTTGGCTGGCTGCGTGGGCCTCTTTGGCGCGGCGGGCGAGTTTGGAGTTCCAGCCGTCATTCCTTCGACCTGTCGGCGTGTAGCGGGAGCGCTGCTTTCCTGCGGGCTTTTTCTTTGACGGTGGCGCGGAGTCCTGAATGTCTTTAATATGTGCCAGAACCGCGCTCAGTTGCTTGTTCTCGGTAATCGCGGCATGG
>JBBKVT010000397.1:0-3348 GCA_037968535.1 Paracoccaceae bacterium | reverse complement strand
GTCATATTCAGGCGCTCTAGGGTCTGTTGAGATTCAGGATTCCCTTGTGTGTTGAGTTCTGATTCAACCTTCCAAAAGAGGAGGGATGAATGGACACGAGCAGATTTGTTATCACCGATCATCAATGGAAGCGGATGGAGGCTCACTGCCTTGGCCGCAAGACCGACCCTGGTCGCACTGGCAGTGACCCTCGGATGTTTCTGGAGGCGGTGTTTTGGATTGCACGGACGGGTGCGCCCTGGCGTGATTTGCCGCCGGGGTTCGGGAACTGGAATACCATCTATCGGCGGTTTCGAGATTGGGCGCGGGCGGGTGTATTTGAACGCATTTTCAATGCGGTAAGTGATGAACCCGACATGGAGATGGCGATGGTTGATGCAACAATCGTAAAGGTTCACCGCTCCGCACAGGGCGCAAAAGGGGGACTCAACACCAAGCTATAGGCAAGTCAAAGGGCGGCTGGACAACAAAAATACTGGCGCTGACGGATGCGCTCGGCAATCTGGTGCGGTTCGTGCTTCTGCCGGGAAATCGCTACGACACGATAGGGGTTGAACCTCTGCTCCGCGGGCTATCTTTCGATGCCCTGCTGGCGGACAAAGCCTTCGACGCCAACTGGATCATCGAAGAGATGAACGCGCGAGGCGCACTGATCTGCATTTCCCAGCGGCCACAGCGCAAGGAGCCCTTGGCGATTGATGAGATCATCTATGGCTGGCGGCATCTGGTGGAGAACTTCTTCTGCAACTTGAAAGACTTCCGCCGCATCGCCATGCGCTCCGACAAAACAGACACAAGCTTCTCAGCCATGATCCACGCTTGTGCCACATTGCTCAACACCCGGTGAATCTCAACAGGCCCTAAAGCGTGCCGCGGTCATCGCGATTCAGGATTCCTTTTGGACCTGATCTGTGACTCCCTGTTTGCAGGCAGATATGGGGGTCAGCGATGGGCAAACCGCATCCTATAGAGCTTCGGCAGCGGGTTGTGGACCATGTTGCGGAAGGGAGCACGCACCGGTCGACGGCGGCGCGGTTCAAGGTCTCGGTGAAGTTCGTGAACGACATGGTCAAGTTGATGAGGTCGACCGGGCGCCTTGTGCCGAAGGCCCAGGGCAACGGCGGCGGGCATGGCAAGCTGTCCTGTCTGAAGGACTGGGTCGCCCGCCGGATCGCAGAGAAGCGGGACCTGACGGCCGCCGGACTGGCTGCCGAGATCACCGCGACCCATGCGATGGTGGTGCATCGCGGCTCGGTCTGGCGGCTCTTGCGCGACCTCGGTCTGACACACAAAAAAAGACCTGCAAGGCGAGCCATTGATGCGCCATTGGTCCGAGCACAATGGCGAGCGAGCAGAAGCGTCCCGAGGTCGCGGCGGCGCGCCACATCTGGATCACTCGACGCCAGCCCTTCATGGCCAACATGCTGACGCGGATCGGCTTCATTGACGAGACCTCTGTCAAGACCAACATGGCCAAGACCACAGGCTGGGCCCCCCGCGGGGAACGCCTGGTCGATCACACGCCTTTCGGTCACTGGCAGACCCGGCCCGGGGCTAAGCCCGTTCGGCGCTGAAATCTGTCCACCGGACAGATTTCCGGGCACGCCTCACCCTTCATCGCAGCCTTGCGCCACGACCGGCTGGATGCACCCTGGGTGATCGACGGCCCGATCAATCGTGACCTCTTCGACCTCTACATCGAGACCCAGTTGGCCCCCACCCTGCAGGCGGGCGACGTGATCATCCTGGACAACCTGTCCAGCCACAAAAGCCCCAAGGCCTCGGCCATTCTCCGCGACGTCGGGGCCTGGTTCCTGCCGCTGCCGCCCTACAGTCCGGACCTCAACCCCATCGAGATGGCCTTCGCAAAGCTCAAGGCCCTTCTGCGCAAAGCCGCAGCCCGCACCTGCGAAGACCTCTGGAAGGCCGTCGGAACCGTCTGCGACCTCTTCACCGAAAACGAATGCCTCAACTACTTCATCGCCTCAGGATACAAACCCGAATGACCGCGACACGCTCTAGGTGTTTAGTCCCGGCATCTGGTGGATCGGGTTGAGGATGAATCTTTCTGGCTCTGATGTCCAGATTTTGCAGATATATTCGTAGGGCGTGAGGCCGTTGAGGGTCTTCAGTCTTCGGGCGAAGTTGTAGGCTGCCAAGAAGTCGGCGAGGTGCGTGCGCAGTTGGTCGTGGCTGTCGTAGTGGAAACGCTTGACGGTCGCCTCCTTGATCGTGCGGTTCATTCTTTCGACCTGACCGTTGGTCCAGGGGTGGTTGGGTTTGGTCAGCCGATGCTCGATCCCATTGGCTTCGCAGATCATGTCGAAGCGCATCGGCCGGGAATAGATGGTGTTGCGGTTTCGGGGCTGCTCAGCGAACTGAATGCCGTTGTCAGTGAGAATGGTGTGGACCTGATATGGCACGGCCTCGAGCATGTGCTGCAGAAACTCCCAAGCGGTGCGCCTGTCAGCCTTTTCAACCAGTTGGGTCACGGCGAACTTGCTGGTGCGGTCGATGCCGACGAAGAGGTAGAGCTTGCCCTCAGCCGTCTGAACCTCTGCGATATCAATATGAAAGAACCCAATCGGGTAGCGTTTGAACTTCTGGCGCCCCGACTTGTCCCCCTCAACATCAGGCAGGCGCGAGATGCCGTGCCGCTGCAGGCACCGGTGAAGCGCCGACCGTGTCAGATGCGGGATCGACGGCTGGAGGGCATAAAGGCAGTCGTCCAGCGGCAGCAGCGTATGACGCCGGAATGCGACAATCGCCGCTTCTTCGGCCTCAGTAAGGACCGTAGATCGCGGTTCTTTCGGACCCGTCTTCATGTCCTCAACCGTCGCCCGCTTCCTCCACTTGGCAACTGTCTTGGGATTGATGCCAAGTTCCTGGCTCAGCGCCGAGAGCGAAGCTTGCGATCGCTGTATTGCTGCTCTGACGGCGTGCGTGGTCGTGGCGCTCCCGTGACGAACTTGTCCCATGTTGCTTCCTTCCATTCCTGAGAAAGGATCGCACCATTAAACCGTGGGATCAAACACCTAGGCAGCATTCCTCGGGAGGCAAAGAGCGCTTGGGGCGGATGACCAAGGCAGGCCAGGTCGATATCCGACGCCTTCTGATCATAGGGGCAATGTCGCGATTGACCTGGCTTGGACGAAAAACGATTCAGGAAGGCAGTTGGCTATCGCGGATATTGGCGCGCAAGCCCAAGATGCTGGTCGCCATAGCGTTGGCCAACAAGATGGCCCGACAGATCTGGGCGATGCTGACGAAAAACGAAAATTACAGGGATCCGGCGCTGGCAGCTGCGGCATGATATGCATGTCCAGCTGCTAGCGACGGTGCCAAGGG
>JBBKVT010000396.1:0-4781 GCA_037968535.1 Paracoccaceae bacterium | reverse complement strand
ACAAACTTGCACAGTTCGTAATTCGGCACGATTGAATTTGGCGCAGTCGGAACGACGGACAGGCTTGAACGACCAGATCTGTACATCGAATTTTACTGCGGGACTGGTTCGACAATTTGAGGTGCATCGTCCACAACTGGTTCGCCCGTCGCACCGTTGATTTGCACCTCGGCACCCTGAGGCTCGCCG
Source organism: Paracoccaceae bacterium (assembly GCA_037968535.1). Classification (GTDB taxonomy): domain Bacteria; phylum Pseudomonadota; class Alphaproteobacteria; order Rhodobacterales; family Rhodobacteraceae; genus JAHEAO01. The sequence continues at coordinate 4,592 of JBBKVT010000396.1, read as the reverse complement.
CCGCGATCAACAACTTCAACGATCCAGTAAAGGATCAGACCGATTGCGAAAACGGCAACAAGTCCGATCCCCAACAACGGACCGCGATGCCGGCGTTTCTGTTTTTCCAGATTTGCGTCCGGCGGTGACATGACGCGCGATCCTCTTTTGGTTTTCTCACTAGACGGGCGGTTGTAGCCAACCCCTCTTGGCCTTAACGTCCAGTACTGACTTCCGTTCCGAACTAGCCCGAGGACATGATGAAAGACGCCGAACCACAGGTCATCCATCTCTCCGATTATGAGCCATACACTCACCTGATCGATGCGGTTCATCTGACCTTCCGGCTCGCCCCCAAAGCAACGCGCGTATCTTCGCGGATCGAGTTCCGTCCAAATCCGGGCCGAAACCCCGCCGACCTGAAACTCGACGGCGAAAATCTGAAACTGATCTCGGCGAAGATTGACGGCAAGCCGGTGACACCGAACATCACCGAAGCGGATCTGACGATCGCCGCCATCGATCTGCCCGACGGGCCATTCACCCTGCAAATCGAGGTCGAAATCGACCCGGAAAACAATACAGCCCTAGAGGGTCTTTTCATGTCGAACGGCATGTATTGCACCCAGTGCGAAGCCGAGGGGTTTCGCAAGATAACTTACTATCCTGATCGTCCTGATGTGATGGCCACATTCACGGTCCGGATCGAAGGCGACGGCCCGGTCCTGCTGTCAAACGGCAACCCGAAGGATGCGGGCCGCGGCTGGGCTGAATGGCATGATCCGTGGCCGAAACCGGCCTATCTTTTCGCTCTGGTTGCAGGTGACCTTGTCGCCCACTCGGATCATTTCATCACCGCCTCGGGCAATCCTGTGGACCTGAACATCTGGGTTCGCAAAGGCGACGAGGACAAATGCGCCTACGCGATGGACAGCTTGATCCGCTCAATGAAGTGGGACGAACGGGTTTACGGTCGCGAATACGACTTGGACGTTTTCAACATTGTCGCCGTCGATGACTTCAATATGGGCGCAATGGAGAACAAGGGCTTGAACATTTTCAACTCCAAGTACGTTCTGGCCAGCCCCGAAACAGCGACCGACGCGGATTACGACTTGATCGAAGGCATTATCGCGCATGAGTATTTCCACAACTGGACCGGAAACCGCATCACTTGCCGCGACTGGTTCCAGCTTTGTCTAAAAGAGGGGCTGACCGTGTTTCGCGACCAGCAGTTTTCGCAAGACATGCGCAGCCGCGCGGTGAAGCGGATCGAGGATGTGCTGCAACTCCGCGCCCGCCAATTCCGCGAAGATAACGGGCCGCTGTCCCACCCGGTCCGGCCCGACAGTTTTGTCGAGATCAACAACTTCTACAGCGCCACCGTCTATGAGAAAGGCGCCGAGGTTATTGGCATGCTCAAGACCTTGATCGGCGACAACGGCTACAAAAAGGCGCTCGACCTCTATTTCGAGCGCCATGACGGCGATGCCGCGACGATCGAGGATTGGCTGACGGTGTTCGAGGATGCGACAGGCCGCGACCTGACGCAGTTCAAACGCTGGTACAGCCAGGCCGGAACGCCGCGCCTGACTGTTACCGATGACTTCAAAAACGGCACCTATTCCCTTACAATGAAACAGGAAACGCCACCAACCCCCGGACAGGACACCAAGCTACCGCAGGTGATCCCTGTGGCGGTCGGTCTGCTCAACCCGAATGGCGACGAAGTGGTTACGACGACCGTCCTTGAACTGACCCAGGAGGCGCAGACCTTCACCTTCGACGGACTCGGCAGCCGCCCGATCCCCTCGATCCTGCGACATTTCTCGGCCCCCGTGATCCTTAACCGCGAAACCTCGGCACAGGAACGCGCCTTCCTGCTAGCCCATGACACTGACCCGTTCAACAAATGGGAGGCTGGTCGTGCGCTGGCCAGGGACGTTCTTACCGCGATGATCGCCCAAGGCAGCGCGCCCGCCCCGGCCTATCTCGACGCCGTTGCGCAAGTTGCGGTCGATGACAGCCTTGACCCGGCGTTCCGGTCGCTGGCACTGGCGCTGCCCAGCGAAGACGACATGGCCCAGACGCTCTTTGACGCAGGAACCACGCCTGATCCGACCACCATCCATGCCAAACGCGAAGCTTTGCTGGACGCTGTGGCCAACCGGCTGGAACGCGACCTGCCGGGGCTTTACGCGGCGATGGCCGTTCCCGGCCCCTATTCGCCCGATGCCGCCGCCGCCGGAAAACGCGACCTGCGCGCCGCGACGTTGGGGCTGATCACCCGGCTTGACGGCGGCACCACGGCAAAGGCGCTCTTCGACGCGGCCAACAACATGACCGAACAGCTTGCCGCGCTAAGCCAGCTGATCCCGACGAAGCAAGGCGCCAAGGCGGTGCAGAGCTTCTATTATCAATGGCAGGGTGACCGTCTGGTCATGGACAAATGGTTCATGATCCAGCCCGCCCGCGCCGAGCCCACAGAGGCACTTGAGATCACAAAGGAACTGGAAAAACACAAGGATTTCAGCTGGCAGAACCCAAACCGGCTGCGCGCGCTGATCTACGGGTTGGCCTCGGCCAACCCTGCGGCGCTCCACCGGTCCGACGGCGCGGCGTATACCTGGTTCGCCGACTGGATCATCCGCATCGACCCCGCCAATCCGCAGGTCGCCGCCCGCGCGGTGGGCACCTTTGACGCCTGGCGTCGCTACGACGGCGACCGCCAGCAGATGATCCGCGCCGAACTTCAGCGCATCAAGGCCACCCCGAACCTGTCGCCTGACACGACGGAAATGGTCACGCGGATCCTCGGCTAACCCGCGATGACCATGCCCTTCAGCCATTCCCGACGTGATCGTGGCTGGCCGGAATGGGCCGCAGCATCGGTGACGGTCTTCCTGCTGTGGCTGGGCGTGCGCTATCACGCCCCCTGGCCCGTTCTGGCCATCTGGACCGCTGCCGGTGGCGCCCTGGCATGGCTTTTGTGGCGCGGGGGCACCGCGGGGGTCGAGGTCACTGCGGACGGCATTGCCTCTTGGGATGGTCGTCACAGTTGGCAGGTGCCCTATCGCGATCTGTCTCATGCAAGAATTATCCAATGGTCGGAAGGGCCCGCGTCCATTATTCTGCACCTCAAGGACGGGCGGCAGCTTGCGATATCCACCCGCGCGGTTCCGCCTGACGAGCAATTGCAAAAGGCTCTGCGGGCGGGCGGGGTATCGATTGAACCGGACCCGTCACAAGATCCGCCCGGCTAACACCGAAGCAAACCAAAGGCCCCGTCATGGCAACCGCCCTCGTTCTTGAAAAAATCCGCACCCTCTCGATCCGCGACATCGACCTGCCCTCAGTGCTTGGGCCCAACGACGTGCGGGTCAGGATCAACACCGTGGGCATCTGCGGTAGCGATGTTCATTACTACACCCACGGGCGTATTGGCCCCTTTGTCGTCAAAGACCCGATGGTGCTGGGGCATGAGGCCTCTGGCATCATCACCAAGATCGGCGCAAACGTCACCCATCTGAAACCCGGCGACCGGGTCTGCATGGACCCGGGCATTCCCGAGCCTTATTCGCGCGCCTCAAAGCTCGGTCTCTATAATGTCGATCCGTCTGTCACATTCTGGGCGACACCGCCGATTCATGGCTGTCTGACGCCAGAGGTCATCCACCCCGCCGCCTATACCTACAAACTGCCCGGCAACGTCAGTTTCGCCGAAGGTGCGATGGTGGAACCCTTCGCCATCGGCATGCAGGCAGCGGCAAAGGCGCGGATCGGGCCGGGCGATGTCGGCCTTGTGGTCGGCGCCGGCCCGATCGGCATCCTGACCGCGCTGGCGGCGCTTGCGGGCGGCTGCGCGCGGGTGATGATCTTTGATGTGGTCCCCGACAAGCTAAAGACCGCCGCGACCTATTCCGGCATAGAGGCACTGACCCCTGCAGGCGGCGATCTGACCGAACAGGTCATGGCGACAACCAGCGGCTGGGGCGCGGATGTGGTGTTCGAATGCTCCGGCCACCCCTCGGCCTTTCCGAAAATCTTCCATCACGCCCGGCCCGGCGGCTGTGTCACCTTCGTCGGCATGCCCGTCGAACCCGTCCCCTTTGATGTCGTGATGGCGCAAACCAAGGAACTTCGGATGGAAACCGTGTTCCGCTATGCCAATGTCTACGACCGCGCGATCGAGTTCATTGCCAGCGGCAAAATCGACCTGAACCCACTGATCACCCAAACTTTCCCGTTTGATCAATCGATCCCCGCATTCGAGCGCGCCGCAGAGGCCCGCCCGACCGATATCAAGCTGCAAATCGAACTGCCGAGGTAAGCAATGACCCGCAAGACCCTGATCGTGACCGGAGCGTCCACCGGCATCGGCGCCGCCACTGCCCGGCTTGCAGCGCTGCACAACTATGATGTTGCCATTGGTTACCACTCTGACCAGCAAGGGGCGTCAAGGGTTGCGAAAGATGTCGAAACGGCCGGCGGTCGCGCCGTGCTTGTTCAGGCCGATCTATCCGATCCCGATCAGATCGACCGCTTCTTTGCGAAATTCGACGCGGCGTTTGATCATCTCGACGGGCTGGTCAACAACGCTGGCGTTGTCGATG
>JBBKVT010000395.1:0-15455 GCA_037968535.1 Paracoccaceae bacterium | reverse complement strand
GGGAACGGTCCGGTTGGGATCAGCGTTACGCGATCACAGCCACAAGAAAGGACGCAAGCCATGCCTGCAAAATCAAAGGTGCAACAGAAGGCCGCTGGTGCGGCCCTATCTGCGAAACGTGGGAAAACAAACAAAAGCGAATTGAAAGGCGCTTCCAAGGACATGTTCGAAAGCATGACCGAGGATGAATTGGACGAAATGGCGTCAACAAAACGCGAGAATCTGCCAAAGAAAAAGAACTGATTGCGACGTAGGGTCCCGATAAGGACCGCTACGCTCTTTGTTGCCTGCCATCTCAAATCCAGTAATACGGAACCCCGTAGTGATCGAAGGTGTTCTTTTCCCAGTTGCGGTCATATTGCCAATCGTCCTGACGTTCGGGCGCACCTTGCAACTGTTCTTTGGTGATGTCGGTGACAAAACCACCTTTTGCAGTGCTGTAGGCCAGCGCATCCCAAGGGATCGGATAATAATCCTCTCCCATGCCGAAAATGCCGCCGAAGCCCATCACGGCGTAAGCCACCTTGCCGGACTGTTTGTCGATCATCAGATGGTCAATATCACCAATGTGGTCTCCTGCGGGATTGAACACACTGGTCCCGCTGACATCGCGGGAAGACACGAGTGGGTGGGTGGATTGGGTCATCGTAGCCTCCTGTGAAACTCATCTCTGCCTTAACGATTGCGCGCCACCATTGTTCCCTGTCACCACCCGCCTGGCGTCACCTGACAAAATGTCGATCTGGCGGGAACACGAATGCGGTCCGGGCGTTGTCCGGTCACACAGCAGGGCAAAATCGCCCCGCCAAGACCTTAGAACCAGGAGACACGATCATGAAAAACATACTCGCTTCAACCGCACTCGCCCTACTCATCTCGGGCCCGGCCTTTGCCGAAGCTCACATGGGTGGTTTCGTCGATGCTGCCGCACAGTCCGACATCTATGGATCTGACCTCATCGGAATGCGGCTTTACGTTGCAGAGAACGAAATCGACGCATCGGCACCGGTCACAGCGGACACCCGCACCGACTGGAATGATGTCGGCGAAGTGAACGACCTTCTGATTTCGGAAGATGGCCAAGTCAGAGCAGTGCTGCTCGACATCGGCGGATTTCTTGGCATGGGCGAGAAAACCATCGCCGTGGACATGGCCAATCTGAAGTTCCTGCATGATAACGACGATCCGAACGATGTTTTCATCGCAATGCAGGGTACCCAGGACATGCTTGAAGGCGCACCCACATTCGAACGCGCCGACATGGCGATGAACGACACTGCCACCGTGGATACGACCACTGCACCCGCAGATACCGCAACCGTCGACACGACGGCGACCGACACAGCCGCGACGGACCCCGCGACGCCGATGGCCGATCCAAACGCCACAATGTGGGAGCGTCCGGCGACCGAACGTGCGGGCTACGTTCCCGTGGATGTCGCAGAACTGACCGCCGAGAAACTGACCGGCGCCAACGTTTACGGCGTAAATGATGACGTGGTTGGCGACGTGGAAGATCTGGTGTTGTCTGAAGACGGCCAGATCAAGGAAGCTATCCTCGACATCGGTGGTTTCCTCGGAATTGGCGAACATCGCATCGCTGTTTCTTTCGACGAAATGCAGATCGTTCGCTCTGAAGATGGCAGCGACACGAGGGTCTACATTTCGGCCAGCAAGGAGCAACTGGAAGCACGGCCTGGCTACGAAGACTAAGATGTCCAGGTCTTAACAAGGTCGGGGACCGCAGTGCGGTCCCCTTTTTCTAGTGATTCGTCTATTTGTTCCTTCTTTGAGGAATTTCCCGGAGCGACACAGTCGGCTGTCAGGTAGCGTATTGGTGCAACATATCTTCCAGTGAAAAAATCGATCGCGATAAGGTGACTTGGCAATCCCCACATAGCTTGTCAAATGCGAGCGTACCGTCGGGAACAAAAGCTGAAAGTCCGGAGTTTCCGTATGGTAAACAACTAGGTAAGCGCAAGGTTGCGCGCCGAAAACCAAAGGAAGATCGCGCCCCGGACAACTGGTGTTATTGCCGCAATCTCTGTCCAATTCCGCCGCACTCAGGCCCTCTCACCATGATGTGCTGTTTGCGAAACAGCCCTCAGGCCGCACGATCGGAACAGAGCCAAAGCGTAACGCCACTACCCCGAAGGGTTCGGCATTGGAGCAGAAGATGGCAAGAGCAAACCAACAAGACCCCGCGAAACCAAAGCACAACCCGGCCCCGAGCACGCAGGCCGATGAGACCAAGATCGGCACTAACGGACAGCGCCAAGCCGGCGACGATCCATACCCGCAAACCCAGCAGGGCGGGTCGGACACGGTGACCCGGTTTAACGATTGGGCCAGCATCTAGACTTGGCTGACAATCGGCATCGGTCAAGCTAGGATTGTGACGAGGGAGTTCCCATGTCAGATCCTGTATCGTCGATCCGCAATCTCGGCCCGGCGTCGGATGCCAGTTTCGCGCGGATCGGGATCACCACCGCGCAACAGTTGCGCGCGCTCGGTGCGGATGCGGCCTATCTCGAGCACATGAAATCCGGAGGCCAGCCGCATTTCATCGGTTATTACGCTTTGGTGATGGGCCTTCAGGGCCGCCCGTGGAATGACTGCCACGGCAAGGAAAAGGACGACCTCCGCATCCGATTCGACGCGCTGAAAGCCAGCGCACGAGCCACTCCGTCAAACGAAAAAGGCCGCCTCGATTTCGAAGCGGCCCTTGATCAGATCGGAGTGGTGAAGCGGTTTCGCTAGCCGACAATCTCCAGCCCCGCGAAGAAGAACGAGATTTCTTCCTTCGCCGTTTCCGGCGCGTCAGATCCGTGTACAGAGTTTTCACCTACCGATTCCGCGAACTCGGCCCGGATCGTTCCTGCGGCGGCATCCGCGGGATTGGTCGCACCCATCACTTCACGGTTCTTGGCAATCGCGCCGTCGCCTTCCAGAACCTGCACAACCACCGGGGCCGAAGCCATGAACTCGCAAAGCTCTCCATAAAACGGGCGGTCCTTGTGCACTTCATAGAATCTCCCGGCCTGTGCCGGACTCAGATGGATGCGCTTTTGTGCGACGATCCGCAGCCCCGCTTCCTCGAACTTGGCATTGATCTTGCCGGTCAGGTTGCGGCGCGTCGCATCAGGTTTGATGATCGAAAGGGTGCGTTCGGTGGCCATGTCTCGCCTCTGCTATGTCTTGTCCAGCAGGCCCCATGCCCGCCAATGAATTCCGGCGTTGCCCTAGCACGGGCCACCGGGCTTGGAAAGCCACGACCGGAGCTTCTTCTTGATCCAAATAACCGCGCGCGAAGCGCAAATCGCAAGAAGTGGCCGAGGCCGCGGCGCGTCAGCGCCTCAATTTGACGCGACGCGATTGACGATTGCCACCGGCTGGTGCACAGACCGGCCATGCTCAAGATCCAGAACATCACCTATTCCGTCGAAGGCCGGCCCTTGTTCGAGGGCGCCAGCGCGAACATCCCGACCGGGCACAAGGTCGGCTTGGTCGGGCGCAACGGCACCGGCAAGACGACGCTCTTCAAACTGATCCGCGGAGAGCTGGTTCTTGAAGGCGGCGAGATCCGGATGCCCAAGCGCCACCGCATCGGCGGCGTCGCGCAAGAGGTGCCGGGATCCGAGACATCGCTGATCGATACCGTGCTGGCCGCCGATACCGAACGCGCCCGCCTGATGGCAGAATCCGAAACCGCCACCGACGGCGCCCGCATCGCCGAGGTTCAGACCCGTCTGGCCGATATCGACGCCTGGTCGGCCGAGGCGCGCGCAAGTTCTATCCTCAAAGGCCTCGGCTTTACCTACGAGGAACAGCTGCAACCCTGCTCGGCCTTCTCGGGCGGCTGGCGGATGCGCGTGGCACTTGCCGCCGTGCTGTTCTCCGCCCCCGACCTCTTGCTCCTTGACGAGCCGACCAACTACCTCGATCTTGAAGGCGCGCTTTGGCTGGAAAACTACCTTACGAAATATCCCCACACAGTGATCATCGTCAGCCACGACCGCGAGCTGCTGAACCGCTCGGTCGGCGCGATCCTGCATCTCGAAGACCGCAAACTGACCCTCTATCAGGGCCCATATGACACCTTCGCGCGCACCCGCGCCGCGCGTCTGGCGGTGGCCGAGGCCGAAGCCGGCAAGCAGGATGCCCGCCGCGCTCATCTGCAATCCTTTGTCGACCGCTTCCGCTACAAGGCCTCGAAGGCAAAACAGGCGCAGAGCCGCCTGAAGATGATCGAGAAGATGCAACCGATCACGCGCCCCGAGGAAGCAGCACTGCGCCGCTTCACCTTCCCCGAGCCCGAAGAACTGTCACCCCCGATCATCAACATGGAAAGCGCCAGCGTCGGCTACGGCGACCATGTCGTGCTGTCGAAACTGAACCTGCGCATCGACCAAGACGACAGGATCGCACTTCTGGGCCGCAACGGCGAGGGAAAATCGACGCTTTCCAAACTGTTGGCAGGCAAACTTGAACCACTGGGCGGTCGCGTCACCCGGTCCAACAAACTGCGCATCGGCTATTTCGCCCAGCACCAGCTGGACGAACTTTACCCCGATGAAACCCCGATCCAGCACATCCGCCGCCACCGCCCCACTGAAACGCCCGCCAAACTGCGCGCGCGCCTTGCCAGCTTCGGCATGAACGCCGATCAGGCGGATCTTGAGGCCGGGCGGCTTTCGGGTGGCCAGAAGGCGCGCCTGTCGCTCTTGTTGGCCACCATCGACGCGCCGCACCTCCTGATCCTCGACGAACCCACCAACCACCTCGATATCGAAAGCCGCGAAGGGCTGGTCGAGGCGCTGACCGCCTATTCCGGTGCCGTGATCCTTGTCAGCCATGACATGCACCTTCTAAGCCTCGTAGCCGACCGGCTGTGGCTGGTGAAAGACGGCCGGGTCGCGGCCTACGAAGACGATCTCGAATCCTACCGCAAGCTGCTGTTGGCCCCTGACAAACCCGCTGAAAAACCTGCCAAGGCGAAGTCCGCACGCGTCCCGGCCACACGCGACGAGATGCTTGCGCTTAAGGCCGAAGTGCGAAAATGCGAGGCGCGGGTCGCCAAGCTGAACGCCATGCGCGACAAGCTTGCCAAGAAGCTTGCCAGTCCCGCGCTTTACGAGGATGGCAAGACCGGCGAGGCCGAGGTTTGGCAGCGTAAGTATGCCGAGGTCATGGAGGGGCTCGATCGGGCCGAAGACATGTGGATGGCAGCGTTGGAGAAGCTCGAAGGTGTGAACGCCTGACATGGATGGCGCGTTCCTCATTTCGGCTTTCGTAACGCTGCTGGTCGTGATCGATCCGATCGCACTGGCTCCGCTATTCATCGCGCTGACCAAGGGGTCGGACGATGTGCACCGCCGCGCCGTGGCGATCCGCGCCTCGCTGGTCGCGATTGCGTTGCTGACTGCTTTTGGCCTTCTGGGCGAGACCGTGCTGTCTTTCGTCGGCATCTCGATTCCGGCGTTCCGGATCGCGGGTGGCATTCTGTTGTTCCTCACCGCACTCGACATGCTGTTCGAGCGCCGCACTCCGCGGCGGCAGAGCCAGACATCCAACACCGCCGATCCGTCGGTCTTTCCGCTCGCGATGCCACTGATCGCGGGACCGGGTGCCATGGCGACGATGATCCTGCTGGTTGGCGAGGCAGACGGCTGGACCGGGGTCGCGGCGGTGCATCTGGTGATGGTCGCGGTCGTGACACTGGCCGGACTGTCTTTCCTGACCGCGGGCATCATGGAACGATTGCTGGGCGAAACCGGGATCAATGTCACCACACGCCTTCTGGGCATGCTTCTGGCCGCCCTGTCCGTGCAGTTCGTTCTTGACGGCCTGGCAGGTTTCGGTCTGGCCGCAGCGACCGGGTGACATTTGCCATCGAACTTCCTATCTGAGATGCAGAATGGGAGATCGATATGTCCGGCGATGATTTCGGAAGACTAGCTTATCTGGTGCTCCTCGGCCTTGCCGTGGGTGGATATTTTCTGGCGCAAAACCGCACGAACCTTGGCAAGACTGCGCAGCAGGCCGCGATCTGGGGCGTGATCTTCGTAGGTGTGATCGCCGGCGTCGGGCTGTGGTCGGATATCCGCGACGATGTGGCGCCACGACAGATGGTGGTGGGCAATGGCGTGATCGAAGTACCGCGCGGCACTGACGGACATTACAATCTGGTGCTGGGCGTTAACGGCACGCCGATGCCTTTCGTCGTGGATACCGGGGCTTCGGGCATCGTGCTGACCGAGGCGGATGCCACCCGCGCCGGGATCGACCTTTCCGCGCTGGTCTATTCGGGTCGGGCCAGTACCGCCAACGGGCCGGTCGAGACCGCGCGTGCGAAGGTTGCAGAGTTGCGGCTTGGCGACATCGTCGACCACGATGTAACAGTCTACGTGAACCGCGGCGAGATGGACGGATCGCTTCTGGGGATGGATTATCTGCAGCGCTTCAGCCGGATTGAGATTGTCGACGGCAAGCTGATCCTGACCCGCTAGGCGGCGGATTTTCGACGCAGGCCTCGCCTGCGCCGCGATGCCTCCGGCGGGAGTATTTTTGAACAGAAGAAGGATGTTCCAGCTTTTCCGCATCCTCGCGCGCGATCCCCGAAATGGCTGCCTGCCACCTCTAGGTCTCCGCCTTTTTGACCCAGCCGTTTTCCGACTGTGCCCAGTATTGCGCCGCGCAACCAGCCGCTGTCAGCGCCTTCCACTGCGCGCGCGCCTTCTGAAGCGCGTCGGTGTCGTTGCCGTCGAACAGGATGCAGACTCGTTCCATCGTAGTGACGTCATCGACAGCGACGCTGGCGCCGTCAATCGCCATCAGGCATGCAGCGCCGTTCAGGATTTGCTGGTCGGCGGTTAGCAGAATCGGCTGATCGGCATCGAACGCTCCGCCTGCCATTCCGTGCGGCAGGAACGTGTCGTCGGACAGCAGCCAGAGTTTCTGGTCCAGCCAGTCGAGGCGTTTAGCATCGGTGCCGCGCACCACGACCCGCCAACCGGCGCCGCGCGCCTTGGTCAACAGTGCAGGCAGCGTTGTTTCAAGCGGCGCTTCGGTAAGGTGATAGAAATAGGCGGCGCCCATCAGCCTTCGAACTTGTCCGCGATCAGCCTGTTGAGCGCCAGAACGCCCCAGCCAGTTGCACCCTTCGGGGCGAGCGCGGTGTCCTTGCTGACGCTCGCGACCCCGGCGATGTCGAGGTGAATCCAGGGGGTTTCGTCCTTGACGAAGCGTTTGAGGAACTGCGCCGCAGTGATCGAACCGGCCGGGCGGCCGCCGACGTTCTTCATGTCGGCGATGTTGGACTTCAGCAACTCGTCATAGGCCTCGCCCAGCGGCATCCGCCACGCGCCTTCGGACTCGGTTGCAGCCGCCTTCAGGAAAGCGGCGCAGAGAGCGTCGTCATTCGAGAATACGCCAGCATTCTCGTTCCCCAGCCCGATGATGATCGCCCCGGTCAGCGTTGCCAGATCGATCATGCCGACCGGCTTGAACCGTTCCTGCGCGTACCACATTACGTCGCACAGCACCAAGCGCCCCTCGGCATCGGTGTTGATCACTTCGACCGTGTCGCCTTTCATTGACCGCACCACGTCGCCCGGCCGTTGGGCCAACCCGTCCGGCATGTTTTCCACCAAGCCGACCAATCCCACGACATTGGCCTTGGCCTTGCGCAAGGCCAAAGCCTTCATCACGCCAGCGACCACGCCTGCGCCGCCCATGTCCATCGTCATGTCTTCCATCCCGGCCGCGGGCTTGATGCTGATGCCGCCGGTGTCGAACACGACCCCCTTGCCGACCAGCGCGAACGGCGCTTCCTTGCCGCCGCCCTGCCATTCCATCACCACCACCTTCGACGGGCTGGCCGAGCCCTGCCCCACCGCCAGCAACGTCCGCATGCCGAGCTTTTCCAACTCGGCTTCTTCCAGAACCTGTATCTTGAGTCCAAGCGATTTCAGCGCGTCCAGACGGGCGGCAAATTCCGATGTTGTCAACACGTTCGCAGGTTCACTGACCAGATCGCGGGTAAGAAAAACGCCTTCTGCGAGGGCAGCCGCACCCGACCAGGCGTTGCTGGCTGCGTCCGGATCGCTGCACATCACCCGAACCGCACTCTGTGTCTTGGCTTCGGTCGTCTTGTGGTCGGTGAACTCGTAGGCGCGCAAAACCAGCCCCAGCACTAGATCCGGCAGGTGCCTTTGACTGCCTGATAGGACGAGCACGTCTTTGGCTTTGGCCGCCTTGCCGATTGCGGCACCCGCCTTGCGGGCCTCGGCGGGTCGGGCCTGACGCGAGAGACGCACCACCTGCACGGCCTCTGCCGACAACCCGGCTGGCCAGGCGAGGTCAGTTGTCTCGCCCTCTTTCATCTTGCCGAACGCCTCGGACCCGGTCAGCCGCACCAGCGCGCCACGGGTCAGCTTGTTGATCCGCCGCGCAGCCGGATCAAGCTTGCCGTCTTCGCCGATCAGAACTACCACCCGGCCTTCGAACTCCGCTATGGCGTCCAGATCGGTGGCGACGAATTTGGGGCTGATGGGGGTGGTCATGACGCTCTCCTTCGCGATGCTTCGCCATTCCTAGTGGCCGGTTCCCGGATTGGCCAGATATGAGTTTTCCCGGCACCGCCGATCGGCTAGTGTCGCTGAAAAACACAGTCGGCAGTAATCAGAGGATCCGAGTGGGCAAATTCGACAGATACCTGTTGTCACAGCTCATGATGCTGTTCGGCTTCTTTTCGCTGGTGCTCGTGCTGGTCTACTGGGTCAACCGGGCCGTGGTCCTGTTCGATCAGCTGATCGCCAACGGCCAGTCGGCAGTCGTGTTTCTGGAGTTCACCGCACTTAGTCTGCCAAATGTAATCCGACTGGTGATGCCGGTGGCGGCGTTTGCGGCGTCGGTCTACGTCATCAATCGGCTGTCATCGGAAAGCGAGTTGGTGGTGGTGCAGGCCACCGGCTACAGCCCTTGGCGGCTGGCACGCCCGGTTCTGGTATTTTCGATCCTTGTGGCGTTGCTCGTCTCGGTAATGACGCATTTTCTGGTGCCCGCCAGCATCGCCGAGTTGCGCGAGCGCCAGATCGAGATCGCAAACGACATGACCAATCGGCTGTTCCGCGAAGGCACGTTTCTGCACCCGGGCGCCGGCATCACTTTCTACATTCGCCAGATCACCCCAGAGGGCGAAATGCGCGATGTTTTCCTGTCCGACAGCAGCGAAGCGGCGCAAACCACGACCTACACCGCTCGCCGCGCGCTTTTGATCCGCGACGACGCGGGTCCGAAGTTGATCATGTTCGATGGCACCGCGCAGACGCTGCGTCTTGCGAACAAGCGCCTGTCGGTAACCGTCTTCGCCGATCTCGCCTTTGATGTCACATCAATGATGGGGACGACGAATGCTGGCCGGGTCCGGGCGGCAGAGTTGTCGACGGCCGAACTGCTGTTTCCAAGCCGCGAACTGGTAAAGAGCACCGCAGGGTCCGAGGCGGACATGCTGCAAGAGGGCCACAACAGGTTCTCGCAAGCGACGCTGTCGCTGGTCGCGGCACTGATCGGCTTTGCCACCCTCATGGTCGGCGGTTTCAGCCGCTTCGGGCTCTGGCGACAGATACTAGCTGCCGTGGTTATCCTGATCGTGCTGAAGTCCTTCGACAACATGATGGCCGACATCGCCCGCAGCGACGAGCGTCTGTGGCCGCTGGTTTATGCATCAAGCGGGCTTGGCGTGTTGGTTCTGGCACTTCTGCTTTGGTTGGCAGAGCGGCCTGCGCTGTTCCGCCACTTTCGCCCGCAGGTGCAGACATGAAACTGGATCTCTATTTCGCGCGGCGGTTCCTGTCCTCGTTCATGGGTCTTTTCGTGCTGTTTCTCGCGTTCTATGCGCTTTTGGACATGGTCGATCAGTTGCGCCAGTTCGACGCCCGCCGAATCGGCTTTCTTGCGATCCTGCACCTGACCGCGCTGAACGTTCCGGCAGGGATTTATCGGATCCTGCCGTTGATCGTTATCCTCGCGACAATCGCGTTGTTCCTCAGCTTGTCGCGCAAGAGCGAACTGGTCGTGACGCGGGCCGCGGGCCGCTCGGCCCTGCGCAGCCTGATATCTCCGGTGATCGTGGCGTTTCTGCTTGGAACGCTGGCCGTGGCAATGCTGAACCCCATCGTGGCCGCGACGACCAAACAGTATGAAGCCGTGTCCAGCCATTATTCACAGCGCGAGGCTTCGGTTCTGTCGATCAGCAAGGAAGGCCTTTGGCTGCGGCAAGGCAATGCGGACGGACAGACGGTGATCCGCGCCGAGCGGTCAAATCTCGACGGCACCCATCTGTTCAGCGTCAGCTTTGTCGGCTTTGGCGCGGATGGCGGGCCGTCCTACCGGGTCGAAGCTGAAGGCGCGTTGCTGACCGAAGGCGCGTGGCAGTTGAGCAATGCAAAAAAGTGGGATCTGCGTCGCACCACAAATCCTGAACAGGAAGCCGAGACAATTCCTTCGATGTCGATCCCGTCCGACCTGACCGCCGACCAGATCCGCGACAGTTTCGGTACACCGTCGGCGATTCCGATCTGGGAGTTGCCTGCCTTTATCGAGCGGTTGGAGCTCGCCGGTTTTTCGGCGCGAATGCACCGAGTCTGGTTGCAGATGGAACTGGCGCTGCCGCTGATGCTGTCTGCAATGGTGATGATCGGTGCAGGCTTCACAATGCGTCATACGCGGTTCGGCAAAACCGGGCTGATGGTGCTGCTGGCGGTCCTGACCGGATTCACCACCTTCTTTTTGCGCAATTTCGCGCAGATTCTTGGGGAAAACGGCCAGATCCCGATCATGCTGGCCGCATGGGCGCCGCCCTTAGCCGCGATACTGATGACGCTTGGTCTGCTGTTACATATGGAGGATGGATGACCCTGCGTCGTATTCTCCTATCTGCGCTCGCCTGTTTCGGACTTGCGCTGACTGCCGCTGCGCAGAATGCGTCGTTGCTGGCCGACAGGGTCGAGATCGTCGCCGACACGTCGCTGGTCGCCTCGGGTCAGGTCGAAGTCCTTTACGGCGATGTCCGGTTGCGCGCGACACGACTGGTTTATGATGCCAAGTCCGAAACGCTGGTGATCGAGGGACCGATCATCCTGGAACAGGGTGAGAATACCGTCGTGCTGGCTGACGCGGCGCAAATGGACCCGAAGTTGCAGAATGGAATTCTTCGCAGTGCCCGACTTGTGCTGGATCAGCAGTTGCAGGTCGCGGCGACAGAAATCCAGCGCGTCGACGGACGTTATTCGCAACTTTACCAGACTGTCGCGTCAAGCTGCCAAGTCTGCGCCGACCGACCCGTGCCGCTTTGGCAAATCCGCGCGCGCAGGGTGATTCACGACGAGGTCGAGCGGCAACTCTATTTCCACGATGCCCAGTTTCGAATCGGCAACGTGCCGGTCGCTTATTTCCCGCGCCTGCGAATGCCCGATCCATCGGTTGATCGCTATACCGGCGTCCTTGTGCCCCGAATCATCAATTCAGGCCGGATCGGTGCCGGCATCAAGGTGCCCTACTTCATCACCCTCGGCGATCATGCCGACGTGACCCTGACCCCTTTTGTAACTGCGAATTCCCGCACGATAGAAAGTCGATATCGGCAGGTTTTCAGTTTCGGAAACATCGAGTTCAACTCCGCGATCTCGACAGACAATCTTGAATCGGGGTTGCGCGGCTATGTCTTCGGCACCGGCCGCTTTCAACTGCCGCGCGATTTCGTCCTGCGATTCGACATCGAACAGGTCTCGGACACTAGCTATCTTCTGGATTACGATTATTCTGGACAGGATCGGCTGGAAAACACGCTGCAGATTTCGCGCGCGCGCCGCAACAGCTATTCGGAGGCCGGCCTGACCACTTTCGAAACGCTGCGCGGATCAGAGCTGCCGGTCGAGGATCAACTGCCAAACATTCAGGGCTATGTCCTGCACGAAGGCCGGTTCCAGGCGCCCGGCTTCGGCGGCCAGGGCAGTTGGCAGCTTAGTCTCGACGCTCATTCGCGGCAGTCCGACGCCGATGTGATCGGTCGGGATGTCGCGCGGTTCGGCGGTCGGGCAGAGTGGTCGCGGAGCACGATCTTCGGTAATGGCATGATCGGCACGATCGGCGGCGCGGTGGCGGCCGACACCTATAACGTCCGGCAAGACAGCAGCTACGAAACCTATCTTTCGCATGTCACTCCGGCGATCCAGGCCGAACTTCGCTGGCCCTTCCAGCGCAATCTGGCAAATGGCGGCAGTCAGGTGCTGGAACCCGTCATCTCTGTGGTCTGGAGCGATCTTTTTGGCGAGGAAGGCCCCAACGAGGCCTCGACGTTGGTTGAGTTCGACGAAGGCAATCTATACGCGCTGTCGCGCTTTCCGGGCTATGATCGTTACGAACAGGGTCTTCGCGCCACTGCCGGACTAAGCTGGACGCACTACGCGCCGACGGGCTGGTCCTGGGGTATGACCGCGGGGCGCGTCTTTCGCGTCGACGATCCCCAGCAATTCTCGAATGCCAGCGGGCTGGATGGCCAGTTCTCGGACTGGCTGATCGGGACGCAAGTCCAGCTTGACGACCGGCTGGGCGTTGACGCGCGGCTAATCCTCGCCCCCGACCTGACAGTCGCCAAGGCCGAAACCCGGGTTTCGTGGACGACTGACCGGCTGGACCTGCGGACCAGCTACAGCCGCATCGTCGCCGACCCAGACGAGAACCGACCCGACCTCAATTCTCAGATCCAGCTTGGCGGCAGATACGACATCAATCGGCACTGGCTGGCCGATTTCGACCTCCGCTACGACGTTACCGCCCGCGAAGCGACCCGTGGGGCGCTGGGGCTGACCTATCAAAACGAGTGCATCAGTCTCGATTTTTCGCTCTCGCGTCGGTTCACTTCATCCTCTAATGTTGTGCCAGCAACGAATTTCGGCTTTTCCGTCGGTCTCAACGGATTTGGATCGGATGGCCGACGCTATCGCCGCGGCTGTAGTGGATAACAGACCTAGGACAGACCCTTGCAGATTAACCGAACCAGACCGCTCGCCAATCTCCTTATTGCCCTGATGCTTGTCGCCGTTGCGGCATCCGGCCTGCCGGGCGCTGGATGGGCCCAGGGCCTGTTTCAACCGGTGGTTCTGGTGAATGACAAGGCCGTCACCCGGTTCGAAGTCGAGCAGCGGATTCGCCTTCTGGAGGTTCTGAATACCGCCGGTGATCTGGAACAGTTGGCACTGGATGGTCTGATCAATGAACGCGTGCAACTGGACGCAGCCGAGCAATTCGATATCGAGATTACGGATCAAGATCTGAACACCGGCATTGAAGAATTCGGATCGCGGACCAATCTGGGCGGCCAGCAACTGCTGGACAACCTGGCCGGGGCGGGCGTCGACCCGCAAAGCTTCCGGGATTTCGTGACCGCCAGCCTGGCGTGGCGCCAACTTGTGCAGGGACTGTTTCGAAGCAAGGCGCTGGTCAGCCAGTCCGATGTCGACCGCGCCAAGGCCCAAGTCGATCCGCGGGCGAATGCCGAGGTGCTGATCTCGGAAATCTTCCTGCCGGCCGATACGCCTGAGAACAAGCAGCGGGCTGCCGAAATCGCAGATCAGATTCTCCAGATCACCACGTTTGACGCCTTCGAGGACGCCGCGCGTGCCGTTTCGGTCGCGCAAAGCCGTGATGCCGGTGGCCGAGTGCCCGACTGGGTTCCACTCGGCAACCTGCCGCCGACCATTGGCACGATGTTCCTGACGATGTCACCGGGTCAGGTGACCGAGCCGTTGCAATTGCCGAATGCGATTGCGCTGTTCCAGCTACGCGGCCTGCGCTCGACTGGCACGGCGGCTGCGAATGCGGTGGTGGACTACGCGGCTTATTACATCGCCGGAGGCCGTTCGGCAGCGGCATTGCAGCGCGCAGCGCAGATTGAAACGAAAATCAACCGTTGCGACGATCTCTACGGTATCGCCAAAGGCCAGCCCGAGTCGGTGCTTGACCGGGTGAGCCTGCCGCAATCGCAGGTTCCGGCGGATGTGGCGCTTGAGCTTGCAAAGCTGGATGCCAATGAGGTTTCGCTGAACCTGACACGCGCCAACGGGCAGACGTTGGTATTCCTGATGCTGTGTTCGCGGATCCCGCAAGTCAACGCCGAGCTTGAGGATAACACCGTCAAGCAGGCGTTGGTGAACCGGCGTCTCGCGGCATACGCGGATAACTATCTGGCCCAACTGCGCGCCAACGCGATCATCTATTACCCATGAACCGGGCACCCGTTGCCCTGACCTGCGGTGATCCGTCGGGCATCGGGCCGGAACTGTCGGTCCGGGCTTGGCAGGCGCTGGGAAGCGAACTTCCGTTCTTCTGGATCGGTGATCCCCGACATCTGCCCGAAAGCGCCACAATCGCGGCGATTTCCGTACCTTCAGAGACCCGCGAGGCCAGCCGCCGCGGCTTACCGGTGCTGCGTCACGACTTCCCCGGCCTCGCGCGGGCCGGAACTCCGGATCCTGCCAATGCGCAGGGCGTCATCGACGTCATCGCCCGCGCGGTCGATCTGGTCCAGACGGGCGAAGCCTCTGGCCTCTGCACCGCGCCGATCAACAAAAAGGCGCTGCGCGATGGTGCAGGGTTTGCCTACCCCGGTCATACCGAATACCTTGCGGCGCTGGCCGGTGTCGACCGGGTCGTGATGATGCTGGCCTGCGAGACCCTGCGCGTGGTGCCTGCGACGATCCACATAGCATTGGCGCAGGTGCCGCAGGTTCTGACGCCAGCCCTCTTGCGCCGCACCATCGAGATCACTGCCGACGGTTTGCGCCGCCAGTTCGGCATCGCAAATCCCCGTCTCGCCATTGCGGGGTTAAACCCGCATGCGGGCGAAGGTGGCGCGATGGGGCGCGAAGAGCTGGACTGGATCGCGCCACTGATCACCCAGATGCGCGGCGAAGGCTTTGATCTGGCAGGTCCCTTGCCCGCCGACACGATGTTCCATGCTGCCGCCCGCGCCCGCTATGATGCGGCCATCGCGATGTACCACGATCAAGCGTTAATCCCGATCAAGACCCTCGACTTCGACCGTGGGGTGAATGTGACGCTGGGCTTGCCGTTTATCCGCACATCGCCCGATCACGGCACCGCCTTTGATATCGCGGGCCAAGGCATTGCCAACCCGACCAGCATGATCGAAGCGATCCGGCTGGCCCACCGCATGGCGGAGACCAGATGAATTCGATCGACACCCTCCCCCCCCTGCGCGACGTCATCGCTACCCATGAGCTGAGCGCGCGCAAATCACTGGGCCAGAACTTTTTGCTCGACCTGAACCTGACCGCCAAAATCGCCCGACAGGCAGGCGATTTGACCGACTGTGACGTGTTGGAGATCGGCCCCGGTCCCGGCGGGCTGACACGCGGGTTGTTGTCCGAGGG
>JBBKVT010000394.1:0-3519 GCA_037968535.1 Paracoccaceae bacterium | reverse complement strand
GTCAATCGCGCGGGCTTATTGGTGCGATCGAACAACCGACAACCAAGATCTGCCTCCAGCGCAGCGATCCGGCGGCTTATTGCGGGCTGCGAAACATTCAGTTCTGCCGCCGCACCAGTCAGCGTGCCGTTCCGCACAGCGGCGTAAAAGGCTGTCAGGCCCGAAAAGGAAGGGAACAGCACCAAAACATAACCTCAACGTATAATCCTGATTACCTTATCGATATTGTCCGACCGCGCAACCGAGGTTAGCAAAAAGCTACGAACATCGAGGGAGATCACCATGTCCGTTATAGCCCTTTCCACCATCGACACGCTCGAGGCACCTTGTGTCGACGTGATGCCACAGGCTGACAACGATCCTTTCGCCCCGAAGGGCATGGCTTTCACCGTCGATGCGGCGGCGACACCGCTGGAAGGTGGCACCGACCTGGCCTATGGAACAGTCCGGTGGCGCACGCTGATAACCGGCAGCGAACACACCAAACGCGAATTCGTTCTGGGAATTGCGGAATTTGAACCGCACGGCACGCTGTTACAGCATCGCCACGATCCTGCGGAATTCTATCTTGGCATTGAAGGCGACGGAGTTGTCACCATCGACGGCACACCCCATCGCATCGCGGCGGGCATCGCTGTTTATGTTCCCGCCAATGCCGAACACGGCGTGCTTGCCGGGTCATGCGGCCTGCGCATGACATATGGCTTTGCAGAAGGCGCATTTTCTGATGTGGAATACCGCTTCTCGGCAATATCCGGCTGAATATTTCACGGACATTCTCCAAGGCGGATGTTCTCTTGCTGGAAAAGCGTCGGCGCTATCGGCTGGCTTTGGCAGAAGCTGCGCGGACAGTCGGCGCCCAGTTCGAGAGGGGAGGGAGTGACCTATTCGCGTCATGGAACCGCTGCGCAGAAGTGGAACGACGATGCGGCCCGATCTTCTTCAAGTGATGCTAGAGGCGATCGCAGCGGTATATGAGGCGGAATCCGATCCGCAGGGACCGCATACGGCGCAGACCCTGAAGACGACGCCATCGCCTGTCGCCTTGAGCCCGCATTCCCCAAGCAACTTGATGTTTTCGCATCCCTGACAGCCATTAGTGCGTTAAATTTCAGTATGTTAATGGGGCTCATTTCAATGACAGTCTCGTCCCGCATGGCGGCCACCAAGCTAACAAGCATGGAGTCTGGGCTGCCTTAGAAATCCAAGATCTTGGCAAACGCGTAGGTAAGGTGCAACATAAGCGGGCATCCAAGTCATCACTCGCAATTCCTTCGAACTGCCGCTTTTGGCATGTATTCCCTAAGATCCGGATACGTTCGATATGGATTGACCATTCTCATGGAAAGACGCCCGAGCTCGAAGAAGGAGTTGCTAAACCAAAAGCGACCATGTCATCGTTGCCACGGAACGGGGCGCGCGCAGTGCGGTATTTGTGGCGGATCCGGTCAGATTGCCAAAGGGTACGATGCAATGGGTCGACCCCAACCTGGCCGCTGCGATGGCTGTTTCGGTACAAAAACCGCCCGCTGTCGGACCTGTGGGGGCGAACGTTTCATCTGAGCATAGTCGGAATTATCTGACCACACATGGCCCGGCCGAATTCAACGCGTCTTGAATTAGGCAGGTCTATGCCTGCATATATATTGACATGCAGTAAATTACCTGCCTAATATGACTTCCAGCAGGGAAGTAGGCCGATGGATCATGACAAGGTTTTCAAAGCTCTGGGCGATCCGACCCGCAGGAAACTGTTGGACCTCCTTTGCGAGAAGAACGGGCAAACACTTGGCCAATTGTGTGAAAACCTAGACATGACCCGGCAGTCCGTATCGCAGCACATTGGACTTCTGGAAGCAGCCAAAGTCGTGACCACCGTCAAGCGGGGTCGGGAAAAGTTGCACTTCATCAATTCTGTTCCGCTCTACGACATTTACGAACGTTGGGTGCGGAAATTCGAAACGCAACGGCTTCGCCTGTTGCACGATCTGAAAACCGAACTTGAGGGTGAAAAGAAATGACAAAGGAAAAGACCAGCTTCGTCTATGTGACCTACATCGCATCGACGCCCGAAAAGGTGTTCGATGCGATCACGAAACCAGAGATCGCGCGCCGATACTGGGGGCATGAGAATGTATCTTCCTGGACTCGCGGTTCGAAATGGGAGCACGTCCGTGACAATGACGAGCGGCCGGTCGACGTCGTTGGCGAAGTCGTCGAGGTTTCAGCGCCAAACCGTCTAGTCATAAGCTGGGCAGGCGCATCGCAAGCGTCCGACCCAGACAGCTACAGCCGGGTCACGTTCGACATTCAGCCCGACAACAACGGAGTCCGGTTGACGGTAACCCATGATGAGCTTGAAGCAGGTAGCGGCATGGCGACCGGGATCAGCAAGGGATGGCCGCTCGTTCTTTCCAGCATGAAATCCTTTCTGGAAACCGGCAACGGCTTTGACTTGTCCGGCAGGTCCAAAACGGCCTGACCTAGACGCGGCTCATATTCATTGAAGGAGAATAACCATGCCCAAGCACTACATTGGCGGGTGCGCCTGCGGTGCCATTCGATACGAAAAGACCGGTGAAACCGTCGCCGAACTTCTTTGTCAGTGTCACCACTGCCAACAACGCAGCGGCACGGGACATTCAGCCTATCTTGTCTTTGCCGGTCGCGCAGATCTGATCCTCAATGGTGAGGTAAAGACCTGGAGCATCGCGGGCGACAGCGGCAATGAAAAGCTTCATGTGTTCTGCCCGAACTGCGGAACGCCGGTGTTCGTGACATTCCCCGCCGCTCCCGACTTGATTGCGATTCATCCGGGCAGCCTCGACGACGCCAGTCAGTTCACCCCGCAAATTGTTACATACGCCGTGCGCGCACAACCTTGGGATACACTCGATCACGCCTTGCAGAAATTCGAGAAGATGCCACCCAAATAGCTCGGCCGCCGCAGTTCGACAAATCGACAATCTCCAGAGCACGGACGACAAATGGGAAACCGGACATGAAAGACTGCATTATCGTCGGTGGCGGACCCGCGGGACTGACGGCTGCGCTTTATCTTGCCCGGTTCCTGCGCAGCGTTACGGTTTTTGACGCACAGGAAGGGCGAGCCCGGACGATCCCGAAAACACATAATCTGGCGCCCTTTCCGGACGGCATTTCCGGACGCGATCTTCTCGACCGGATGCGCTCTCATGCGGAACTTTATGGCGCTACGCTCGAAACCGGGACGGTCGGTGCGGTCGAAAAGCAGGGCGACGTGTTCCGCGTTACGAGCGATCGCCGGGTCGAGACTGCGCGCAATGTCATCTTCGCCTCCGGTGTGGTCAATCATCGGCCCCCGCTGTCGGTCAGCGACCACGATCGGGGTCTGGACCGGGGGCTGATCCGCTATTGCCCGGTCTGTGATGCCTATGAAGTCCGCGACAAGCGCATTGCCGTCCTTGGGAGTGGCGCGCACGGCTTCGCCGAGGCGAGCTTCATTCGCGCCTACTCCTCGGCGGTAACGCTGATCCCGCC
>JBBKVT010000393.1:0-2950 GCA_037968535.1 Paracoccaceae bacterium | reverse complement strand
ATTGAAGTCAGGGCCGTTTCCCTTGATCGCCTGCACAGCGAGATCCTGGAAAATTCGACGCGGCAATCATCGAACTACGACGTCTTGACTTGCGACGCGTGCTGGATGGCCGAGTTAATCGACAAGGATATTGTACAGCCACTCGACGACATGTCGGCGCCGTCGTCGCAGGATGCGCTCGACTTTCACCCCGAGGCATTAGCCACGGTCCGCAGAGGATCGCAGCTTTTTGGCCTGCCGGTTCAGACGGTGCCCGAGCTCTTGATATTTCGGCAGGATCTTCTGGATGCTCGAGGTCTTGTCCCGCCAACAACGTTGAAAGAGCTCATGTCACTGGCCAAAGCACTGCATGACCCCATCCACGGCCAAAGCGGGATTTGTTGGAACGGCGCGAAGGGGACTCCGGTTGGCACGACGTTCATGTTGTTGATGGCTGATTTCGGTCAACCGGTTCTGAATCTGCCCCAGCAGGCGGGCCGGTTTAACGACCGCAATATGCAACCCGATCACTATCGCCCGCAACTGAACTCGGGCGCCGCATTGGAAGCCGCGGAATTCCTAGTCGAATTAATGACCTATTCGCCTGACGATGTGCTGCAAATGTCGTGGTACGAGCGTGCGAAATGCTATTCAGAAGGCCGGGCTGCGATGGCTTATTGCTACACTCAAATCATGCCGATGTTCCTGAACGATCCGCAATCACCAGCGCATGGAAAAACTGGGTTCGCTCTTCATCCCTCGGCAAATGAACAGTCGCGTATCGCGCCCCTTGGTGGATGGAATCTATGCATTCCAACCAATATCGCCCCGGCCCGGCTGCATCCATTGCGAGAGGCGGTCAAAACCCTGACCTCGGCTACCGCGACAAAGCTCTACATTGAGAACGGGAGTACGGTCAGTTCGCGGTTTTCGGTCTGCAATGATCCCGGTATCGCGCATGATCGCCCAATCATCCCGATCGTCGACCAAATGGCCCGGCTCGATCAGATACAAGCCTGGCCCAGGCCAGCGGTCCGAGAATTGGATGGCATTGTTCGTATTCTTGGGGAGGAGATCCACACAATGCTGCTAAGAAACAAGAAACCGCAGGCTGCACTACGTGACGCTCAGGCACGCTCTGACAAGCTGATGCTCGACGGCGGCCGCTATTTGGGGCCGACCGTCTAATTTCTGGACGCAAGCGATCGAAGGACGGCTGAGAGTGTGAAATTTGGATCAGCAACACCCTTCTAAAGGCACTGATCCTTGCACAGCATTAACAAGAGCGGCGTACTCGGCACTGTCATGTGTGGACGGCCCCGGTTTTGCAAGAGTTGATCTGAGCTGTTTTTGATCGTTGCGGGGTGCGGTCATGTGTCCGGCCTTTGTGCGCGATACTAGTGACAGCTGGCCCTGATGAAGTCCGCGTGCCGGGTCCCGATCAGAGGATCGGACTGTGATGTCCAGACAGTGCCTCGGGGTGTCCCTGCAGCGGTCCCGTTCAATCATCATCACTCACTTTTGCCCTTGCATCTCTTCATCGTAGTCTTGGCTCCGATGGGTTGTTTCTTGGATCAAATAGCCGGTGCGATCCTGTAGCTTTCGCCCTTTGCAAGCAGCGCCCACGCTGTTCGGGCCGTCTTGTTGGCGATAGCGACGGTGACGACCCGAGTTGGTTTCCGCTCGAGAAGCGATCTGACCCAGGCCCCGGTTCGGGTGTCGGTGGTTGGTGCTCGTCGTGTGACCGAGGTGGCGCCGACAACCAGCAACCTACGCAAGTAGCCGTTCCCCATCTTCGATATATGCCCGAGCCGATCCTTGCCGCCCGACGAGTTCTGCCTGGGCACGAGGCCAAGGTAGGCTGCGAACTGACGGCCGGATTTGAAGACGGTCGGATCGGGCACGCTGGCGGCGAGGGCGGTCGCGGTGATAAGGCCCACGCCCGGGATCGTCTCGAGCCGTTGGCTCGCGGCATTCTGTCGATGCCACAGCATCAGTTGCCGTTCGATATTGCGGACCTCGGCGGCTAGGTTGTCGAGTTGACCCGCCAAAGCCAGGAGCGCGGACCGGGCGCTCTCGGGCAGTCCGAGGGTTTCATCATCACCAAGGCGCATGCAAAGTTCAGCAACTTTCCGGGGGCCTTGAGCCGCAACAATGCCGAACTCGGCGAAGTGTGCCCGGATGGCATTCAGGAGCATAGTGCGCTGTCGCATTAGCAAGTCGCGAGATCGATGCAGTACGAGAACACCCTGCTGCTCCTCGGTTTTCACCGGGACAAAGCGCATGTTTGGCCGTGTAACCGCCTCGCAGATCGCCTCGGCGTCCGCGGCGTCGTTTTTCTGCCGTTTCACATAAGGCTTCACGTAAGCCGGCGGGATCAACCGGACTTCGTGACCAAGCGCAGCAATCTCGCGTGCCCAATGGTGAGATGTGGCACAAGCCTCCATCCCGATCAGGCAGGGTGCCAGCTTACCAAGACAGTCGAGCACGGCACCTCGTCGCAGCTTCTTTTGCAAAACAATCGTCCCGTCGGCATCAACGCCGTGTAGTTGAAAAACGGACTTTGCGATGTCGATCCCGAGTGTTGTAATAGTCATGTGGATGGCTCCTCTCCATTGTTGGCTTTCTCACAGCACCAGCATGGCACAATGCGATGCCGTTCGGGTGGAGCCGTCCACACCATCAGAGGAAATCGGCTTAAGGCAGGTGTGCCGCAGATCTAGCCTACCCCGAATGACAAAAATCATCCCTGCACTGTCAGACAAAACCGGCGTGAGACGGGCAGGGCGGTTCCGTAGCCTCACCTGAGGTGTTGTCAGAAGAAACTGGCTTGAGGCGGGCCGGGCGGTTTCGTAGCCTTGCCCAATGACAAAACGATCCCCATTTCGCTATTTCAAGACGAGCCCAGAGATCATCCGGTTATCAGTGATGCTGTACATCCGCTTTCCGTTGTCTCTACGAAACGTCGAAG
>JBBKVT010000392.1:0-2772 GCA_037968535.1 Paracoccaceae bacterium | reverse complement strand
CAGTGTCTCCGGGTCAGCGCCGTCGTCGGGAAAGGCCGCAATGCCAATGCTGACCGTGGCCTGGATCGTGGAATTCCTGACCCCCGCACTTGGCGCATGGCCGTTCATCGCCGCCTGCCTGATCGGCGTGGCACCGATTGCCCGTCGCGCCTTTGCCGCGTTACGTCTTGGCCAGCCCTTCACCATTGAAAGCCTGATGACGGTAGCCGCCATCGGTGCGCTGTTCATCAACGCGGCCGAGGAAGCGGCGCTTGTCGTCTTCCTCTTTGCCGTGGGCGAGGTGCTGGAAGGCGTGGCCGCAGGCAAGGCGCGCGACGGCATCCGGGCACTGGCCAATCTCGTGCCGAAGACCGCGTTGCTCGAAGTTAAGGGAACAACGCGCGAAGTGCCCGCCGCCAGCTTGAGCGTCGGCCAAATGGTGCTGGTGCGTCCGGGCGACCGCATCCCGGCAGATGGCGAGATCGCCGAAGGAACGTCGGGCGTCGATGATAGCCCGGTCACCGGCGAAAGCGTTCCGGTCACAAAAGGACCGGGAGACACAGTCTTCGCCGGATCGATCAATACCGAGGCCGCGCTGCGGATCAAAGTGACCAAGGCGGCCGAGGACAACACCATCGCCCGCATCATCCGGCTGGTCGTGGATGCCGAGGACGCGCGCGCACCGACCGAGCGGTTCATCGACCGGTTCAGCCGCTGGTACATGCCCGCCATCGTCGCCGTCGCGGCGCTGGTGGTTGTGGTGCCGCCGCTGGCCTTCGGACAACCCTGGGACACGTGGGTCTATCGCGGTCTGGCGATTTTGCTGATCGGGTGCCCCTGCGCGTTGGTGATCTCGGTTCCGGCGTCGATCGCCTCGGCGCTTTCGACCGGAGCGCGGCGCGGGCTGCTGATGAAGGGCGGCGCGGTGATCGAGACGGCGGCCAGCGTGAAACAGGTTGCCTTCGACAAGACCGGCACCCTGACCCACGGACGCCCGGTGGTCACGGACGTTGTCCCCTTTGGCGCGACGACCGAGGCCGAGCTGCTTGCCGTTGCGGCCGGGGTCGAGTCCGGGTCGAGCCACCCATTGGCCATGGCAATCCTGAACAAGGCCAAGGAGGCGGGCATCAATGCGCTGCCCTCGAAAGGCGCGAAAGCGCTGGTCGGCAAGGGCGTCACCGCAGAGGTGGATGGCGCCCCCGCCTGGGTCTCGTCACCGCGCCATGCCTCTGAAAATGGCGGTCTCGATGAAATGGGCGTCGAGAAGGCGACCGTTTTTGAAACCGAGGGCAAGACGGCCGTTGCCGTGTTCCGTAAGGACACACCGCTCGGCTTGATCGCCATGCGCGACGAACCGCGTGCGGATGCCAAAGAGGCAGTTGCCCAACTGAAGCGACTCGGCGTCACCTCGGTCATCCTGACGGGCGACAACGCACGGACCGCCGCCGCAATTGCCGGCGGGCTCGGCATGGAGTTCCGGGCCGACATGATGCCCGAAGACAAGCTGAACACCATCAAGGACATGAGCGCGCATGGCGGCGTGATGATGATCGGCGACGGCATCAACGACGCCCCGGCCCTGAAACAGGCCAGCGTTGGCGTGGCGATGGGATCGGGCACCGACGTGGCGTTGGAAACCGCAGACGCCGCGATCCTGCGCGACAAGGTGACCGACATCGCCGCCACGATCCGGCTTGCCCGGCAGGCAATGGCCAATATCCGCCAGAACGTGACCATCGCGCTCGGGCTCAAGGCGGTGTTCCTTGTCACCACGGTCTTCGGCGTCACGGGCCTGTGGATCGCTATCCTGGCCGATACCGGGGCGACGGTGCTGGTGACGCTGAACGCGCTGCGCCTGTTGCGGTTCAATCCCGAGCGCGAGGGGTGACGAGGGATGCCGCACGTACCGCTAAGCGCTGGCTTGGCTTCCAAGTCTTGCTGGCGTCTATCTTCTGGCACGGTCGGTTCGCGCGTTTCTTGATTCGAACACCCGGTTCTGGCCACCAAAAAGCCGCAACAGCCCGGGATATGCGGGGTTTATCCGGCCGTTCCGGGTTCTGACGTAGTGCCTGGCCACAAGCAGCCGACAAACAAATAACCTGACATGACCAACTGGAATGGCTGGGCGTCGATTGCCCTCCTGCTTGCCTATCTTGCAATCTTCTTCTGGGGCAACCAGCGCGCGGCCGAAGCCGCAGCAAGGCCGGTCTGGCTGTTCGGGCAGGCCAGCGGCCGGGACCGCTGGGCCGCTCTGGGTTTCCGCGCCGCCTTCGCCATGGGCTTTTTCGGGCCGCTGGTCTGGATCAGCCTGCCCATGTTGCACAAACTGGACCCGCTTTGGACCGAAGGGCGGTTTCCTGCGCTTGGCGCATTGGGCTTCGTTGTCGCTTGTGTCGGTGCCCTGATCGCCATGGTTGCACAGGTCTCGATGGGCGCGTCCTGGCGTGTTGGCGTCAAAGAGGGTGCGACTGGAGACCTTGTCTCGGACGGGATCTTCAGGTTCAGCCGCAACCCGACCTTTGTCGGGCAAGCCCTGCTGCTTGGCGGTGTTGCCCTCGCCGTGCCATCCCTTCCAACGCTCCTGGCGCCGCTCCTCTTTCTCTGGTCGGCGGTCAACCAGATCAGGTCGGAAGAGGCTCAGTTGCGCGAGAGCCTGGGGTCGGAATATTACCGATATGTCGAATTGGTCCCCCGGTGGATCGGCTTTCGTCGAAGATCAACATCCTGACGTGCTGTAAAATTCACCCGTCCGTGTCGTTTGCTGAAACCTCTGCCTGGAACTCACGTTGCCGC
>JBBKVT010000391.1:0-8000 GCA_037968535.1 Paracoccaceae bacterium | reverse complement strand
TCGAGTTCCTTGCCTTCGAGGTAGCTGGTATCACGTACGGGGCGTACATCAACCAGTGAACCGGGCAGGAATGCGCGGATATCACATACTTCAACGGTAAAGCCACCTTTGACCTTGCCTGTGATGTTGCCTTTGATGATCTCATCATTTTCCTGAGCCCTTTCAAGGATCGTCCAGGAACGTGCACGACGGGCCTTTTCACGTGAAAGCTTGGTTTCACCGAACCCGTCTTCAACGGAATCGAGCGCAACTTCAACGCTGTCGCCGATTTTTACATCGGTTTCGCCATTTTCGTCTTCGAACTCTTCGATAGGCACTGCGCCTTCAGATTTGAGTCCGGCATTGACGATGACGTAATCGCCCGTGATGTCAACAACCGTTCCAGTAAGAATGGAACCGATTTTCATCTGGGCGTTGGAGATACTCTCTTCGAAGAGCTCCGCAAAAGATTCTGACATTAAATAGTAGACCTGTTTGGTGAATGACGCAGTGTCATCATGACAAGGCGATGTGTTAGTGATAAAAAACCTGGCCATCATGGCCCGGTAGTACGTTATGCAGGTTGATCAAGACATGACTGGCATGCGAATGGATAATTTGAACTAGCCCACGCTCCTGATGCAAGGGACACTCCAGATGATCCTATTCAACCGCGCTTGTCTGGGGTAACGCTGAACGTATTTGCGCTACCACCTCACCGATGGATAAATCACTGGAATCAATGATGAGCGCGTCGTGGGCAGCAACCAACGGCGAATGCTCGCGGGAACTGTCACGTTCGTCGCGCGCACCAATCTCTTGCAGCAAGCTCTCCATTGTAACGTTGATTCCTTTGGCTTTCAACTGCTTAGAGCGACGCTGAGCGCGCACTTCTCTTGATGCCGACAAAAACACCTTCAATGTGGCATCCGGGAACACAACCGTGCCCATATCCCGACCATCGGCAATCAGGCCCGGAGCCGTCCGGAAACTGCGCTGCTGGTCGAGTACGGACTCTCGTACCTGCGGCATGACTGCAACCTTGGATGCCGCATTACCCGTGGTTTCCAGCCTGAGATCGTGCGTCACATCCTGGCTATCAAGCCAGACTTGAACCCCCTCGGGATGCGGCACGTAAAGAGCATTCATACTGTCCAGGGCGCTCATGACAGACGATTCGTCGTCCAGATCCGACCCACAGTGCAATGCATGCAGCGCTGCTGCCCGATAAACAGCACCACTGTCCAGCAAGTGAAATCCCAGCACATGCGCCAATTGCTGCGCTATTGTGCCTTTGCCTGCGCCAGACGGACCATCGATAGTGATGACAGGTATGTCGCTCATGAATCAGGAATCTCGGCAAGTCATGCGCTGGTATCGTTCACAGCTTCAGTCAGATTGAGTCCTGCCGCCTGCGCAATCCGGGCAAAACCGGGAAATGAGGTGTTCACATTGTCACAGTCCAGCACCGTAATCGGACCATCGGAAATCAGTGAAGCCATGGCAAAGGACATGGCCGTACGATGATCACCGCAACTGTCCGCTACTCCACCAGTCAGTCGTTTGCCCGTAATACGAGCCCCGTCAGGCGTGTCGGTAATGTCGGCACCCAGCGCGCGCAGACCATCTGCCATGACCTGAATGCGATCGGTTTCCTTGACACGCAGTTCCTCGGCACCTGTCACGATGGTCTGACCTTCCGCTGCAGCAGCTGCCACAAACAGGGCTGGAAATTCATCGATTGCCAGAGAAACCAGGTGTTCTGGCACGTGAATGCCTTTCAATGTTCCGCCCCGCACCTCCAGGTCGGCAACTGGCTCACCGCCCGTTATGCGCTCATTGGCAACCTGAATGTCTGCGCCCATCAGTCTCAGTATATCAATGACTCCAGTGCGGCTTGGATTCATGCCAACGCCCGTCAGAATCAGTCGCGAACCAGGCGTCATGCTCGCCCCGACCAGAAAAAAGGCCGCCGAAGAGATATCGCCGGGTACGACCAGGGAAGTCGCTCTCAGTGACTGCCCACCCTCTACAGAGGCGGTCAGTCCATCAACCCGCACGTCAACACCAAAGCCGCGTAACATGCGCTCAGTGTGATCACGGGTGACTGCTGGCTCATGAACTGTCGTTGTGCCCCTGGCGTGCAGACCAGCCAGCAGGACGGCTGATTTGACCTGAGCACTGGCCATGGGACAGGTATAGTCAATACCGCTCAGTGGCGACGCTTTTTGAATTTTCAGCGGCGGCGTACCGTTCTCTCCGGTCAGTATTTTCGCGCCCATCTGACTGAGGGGGTCGA
The DNA here is from genome assembly GCA_037968535.1 of Paracoccaceae bacterium. Lineage (GTDB taxonomy): Bacteria > Pseudomonadota > Alphaproteobacteria > Rhodobacterales > Rhodobacteraceae > JAHEAO01. The sequence continues at coordinate 5,722 of JBBKVT010000391.1, read as the reverse complement.
CGATCCTGCGCATGGGCCGTCCAGTCAGAGATCCATCACCTGTTAAGGTAGCGGGAATGTTCATGCCCGCCAGCAGCCCTGTCAACAAACGCATGCCAGTTCCGGAATTTCCCAGATAAATCGGACTTTCAGGCGCTTTCAATGCCGCAACACCTTGACCATAAAGGATTACCTCTCCCGGGCCGCCTCGTTCAATACGTACTCCCATGGCCTGAAAGGCTTCCAGAGTATGCAGACTATCCTCACCCTCGAGAAAACCCTGCACCTCGGTTGTTCCGTGCGCAATACCGCCAAACATGATGGAGCGATGCGACACGGATTTGTCGCCGGGCACCTTGACTGTGCCAGAAAGCACTGTGGCGGGGTCCAGATGGAAAGTTCTACCAGTAGCGGGGGAAGCCTGAGTCACGAGCAGTCCTGAGAAGTTATTACCAAAATGGTAACACCACGGATGCCTTCTGTTGCAACGCACTACCGGATGAAACGCACATAGTTGATCACCCAGTTTAAACCTGATCAGATCCGCCTGCTGCCATGCGCTTCAGACCAGCCGCAGGCAGGCATAGTTGTGTACACTTCGGAGCATCGGAATACCCACCAGAAATTTGTGGTTACCATGAAAAACACAACAGCAAACAACGATTTACGCAAGGCCGGACTGAAAGTCACGCTTCCACGCATCAGTATTCTGGAAATTCTGGAAGAGGCCGAGCAGCACCATATGAGTGCGGAGGATGTTTACAAGACTCTGCTCAGCAATGGTAATGAGGTTGGACTGGCCACTGTTTACCGGGTGTTGACCCAGTTCGAGGCGGCCGGCCTGGTTACTCGTCATCATTTTGATGGCGGTCAGGCACTCTTCGAACTGGACACTGGCGACAATCATGACCATATCGTCTGTCTGAAAACCGGCCGAGTTGCCGAATTCAAGGACGAGGCCATCGAGAATCGACTGCAGGAGATAGCTGCAGAACTCGGATATACACTCAGCGATCACAAGATCATACTCTACGGTGAAATCAAGGATCCGGAAAAAAAGCAGCCAAGTCTGAGAATGCACAATTCGACTCTGCTCGGCTAAGAGATACCCGTATCCCTGTGATTCAAGGCCGCCCACTCATATCATCTAGTATACAGTCATGATATTGCGATAACGCCTTCGCAGCGATACTCCCTGATGCAGCGTCAGATCCAGCTCTCGTGGATATGACGCTGCATCTTTGGCAGCAGAATGATCACGCCCATGCCGTGGATTCCACCCAACAATTCATGACGGTTTATCTGTGAAAGCACGACACTTGTGGGTGCTTGCCATTCTGATATCTGGCTCTTTGCATGCATTGCTTATCTGGTCGATAGATCTGGAGCGTAAGCCTGTGGTTCAACGTCTGTCGGGCTCTGAAGGGCTTGTGCTCAAGCTGACCCGCCAGCAGACTGCAGTACCTCCCGCAGAGCCAGAGCCAGAGCCAGAGCCAGAGCCAGAGCCAGAGCCAGAGCCAGAGCCAGAGCCGGACTTGCCGCCGGTCGAAGTTCCCGTTGAGGTTCCGCCCGGGATCCCGAACGAACCTGTCACCGAGCCTCCGGCACCGCCGGAAATTCCAAGCGTTCCCGACCCGGTTCCCATCGAAGCTCCGCTTGAGATTCCGCCCGAACCGATTGCTCAAAGTGCTGAAAAGCCGGGCTTTCTAGGGCGCATCTTCAACCGCGCCGAGGCCAAGACGATCGTGCGCCGGACGCTTGACGACGACATGCTGGAGCAGATCGAGGAATTGCTGATCACCGCTGACATGGGCGTCGAAACCGCGATGCGGGTGACGGCGAACATGGCGGAAGGGCGCTTTGGCCGGAAGTTTTCGACCAACGAGTTGAAGGAACTGATGGCGGGCGAGGTCACGCGGATCATGGAGCCGGTGGCCAAGCCGATGCCGATCTATCGCAAGCGGCCGCAGGTCGTGCTGGTCGTTGGCGTCAACGGATCGGGCAAGACCACGACCATCGGCAAGCTCGCCAGCCAGTTTCGCGCCGCCGGTAAGACCGTGGTGATTGCCGCCGGCGATACTTTTCGCGCGGCGGCTGTCGAGCAATTGCAGATCTGGGGCGACCGCGCTGGCGTGCCGGTGATGACCGCGCCGGAGGGTTCGGATCCGGCCAGCCTTGCATTTGACGCGATGACACGGGCCGAACGCGAGGGTGCCGACCTGTTGCTGATCGACACCGCGGGGCGATTGCAGAACCGCGCCGATCTGATGGAGGAACTGGCCAAGATCGTCCGCGTCATTCGCAAGAAAGACCCGGATGCGCCGCACAACACATTGTTGGTGCTGGATGCAACTACGGGCCAGAACGCTTTGAATCAGGTGGAGATTTTCCAGAAGATCGCGGATGTTTCCGGGCTGGTCATGACCAAGCTCGACGGCACCGCCAAAGGTGGCGTGCTGGTGGCGCTGGCGGATCGCTTCGGTCTGCCGATCCACGCCATCGGGGTTGGCGAACAGATCGACGATCTCGCGCCCTTCGATCCGCGCGAATTCGCAGCGGCGCTGACGGGGCTTGAGGCTTGAGCGCCTTTCCCGACGACTATCCAGAGGTGTCGTCTTGACCGGAGCGGGATGCGGCCGTGGAGCGGTGGGTGCCCCAGGCCATTTCGAGCTGGCGGATGAGGGTCAACACGATCACCACCATCAGCGTGGCAATCGCCGCCAGCGGAATTTGACCCGCACCGCACCCAAGCCCGATCGCGCCGGAAAGCCAGAGCGACGCGCCGGTCGTAATGTTGCGCACCTCGCCCTTGGCGGTGAAGATGATGCCCGCGGCCAGGAACGCGACGCCTGCCGTGACAGCCTCGATAAGCCGCAACGGATCGGCGCGCTGGTTGGCCTGATCGCCGAATTCAAGCTGGGTCAACTCGATCCCGACGATCACGAACAGGCACGCCGCGAGCGAAACCAGGATGTGCGTGCGCAGCCCCGCAGGCTTTTCGCGGCGCTCTCGCTCGTATCCGATGGCCGCACCCAGCAGGACAGCCGCCAGAAGCCGGACGATCGAGACCGAGACCGGAACGGCTCCGAATGTATTGGTGAATTCGTCGAAGATGGTTTCAATCATTGGCGCGACCCGGTCTGTATCGACTCTGCAAACGCAGCAGGGCGGTCGTGCGTTCCAAAACCGCGAACGCCTGGGTGTCGGCGCGGTGAGTGACTGGCTGATTTCGCTTGAAGGGACCGAGGCGGGCCGCCACCTGGCGCTTTACCTCGCCATTCAGGCGGCGTTCCTGCACGCGCTGTTCGGCGCGCTGCAAAAGGGGCGCACCGATCCCTGGACCGCGCGGGTTGTGATCGACGCAAGCTATTTCCTGATTGCGCTGCCGTTCGTGGCGTTCGTGGTGCCGTTTCCCGAGCCGCATATGTGGGTGATCTTCGGCATCGCGTGGGTCATTCACGTTGGCTACAAGCTGGCGCAGGCGTCGGCTTACACGTTTGGCGCCTATACCGTCGTCTATCCCGTCGTGCGCGGCACCGGTCCGGTGTTCACGGTCATCGGCGCAGGCTTCCTGTTCGGCGAAACCTTCGGTGGCATCCAGTGGGCCGGGGTATTCTTGCTGGTGGCCGGGATCATGGGACTGGCACTTTACAACCTGCGCCACATCACGCTGAACCGCGCGCGCTTGCCGCTGGCGCTTGGACTGGCGCTGGTGACCGGCGGGTTCGTTGCGATGTATACGACGTGGGACGCTTATGGCATCCGCGCGACCCGCGATCCGCTGACGTTCCTGTTCTGGTTCTTCCTGATCGACGGGATCGCGTTTCCGGCTGGGTATCTGATCAAGAACCGCGGCCGGTTGCCGCGTCCGATCCTGCCGCTGGCGGGACTGGGTGTAATCGGCGCGGTTGTCGCCTATTTCTCGTTTGGCGGCATCATGCTGGCGACCCGGCTCGACAAGGTCGGCGAGGCGGCGGTGTTACGCGAAACCTCGGTGCTGTTCGCGGCGCTGATCGGCTGGTTGATGCTGGGCGAGGGCGTCGGCCCGCGACGTCTGGCGTTGATGGCATTGATCGCGGCGGGCGCTGTGTTAGTGGAGTTGGGTGGATAAGGATGCGACATGAGTAACAAACCCCTGAACCCGGTGGTCAAACAGGTCCTGGAACTTGGACCGCCGATCCTGTTCTTCGTCGCCTACATCGCGATGCGCGATCGGACGTTCCTGATCGGCGGTATCGAGTATGGCGGTTTCATCGTCGCGGCCGCGGTGTTCGTGCCGATCCTGCTGGTCTCGATCGGTATCCTGTGGAAGCTGACCGGCGCGCTGAGCCGGATGCAGGTCTTTACCGCCGTCATGGTCATCATCTTCGGCGGCTTGACGGTCTGGTTCAACGACGAGCGGTTCTTCAAGATCAAGACGACGCTGGTTTACGGTCTTTTCGCGGTCATTCTGGGGATCGGGCTGGCGCAGGGGCGATCCTATCTGGAGTGGGTCATGGCGGAATTTCTGCCGCTGACGCGCGAGGGCTGGATGAAGCTGACGTGGCGGCTCGCGGTGTTTTTCGCGGCGCTTGCCGTCGCCAACGAGATCGTCTGGCGCACGATGTCGACGGATGCCTGGGTAAAGATCGAGACGTTCGGCTTTCCGATCGTGATGATGGTGTTTCTGTGGGGGCAGATCATGGCCCTGCAAAGCCATCTGATCGAGGACGAAACCAAGGACGACGCGACCTAGCGGTAGCCGTCGAATTCGTCCCGCGCGCTTTCGATACGGCGCAGGGTCGCGGCATCCAGCCGGTCGAGAAACCGCAATCCGGTCAGCCCCTTGCCACACCAGTGGACAATTGCGGGAATGTCGCTTTCCGCGATCCTGACCCGCACCGCCGATCCGGGCAGAAGGGCGCACGGGATCGTGGCGCGGGCACCGTCGCGCGACACGTCAAGCAGTTTCGAGCCGAAAACCTGATCTTCGGACAGGATGGTGGCCGCGTAACTGGTGGCGCGGCGGGTCGGTCGATAGCGCATCGTGCATTCCCCTGGAACGCCACCACTCTACGCCACCGCCCTTAAAATTCTCTGAGGCTCAGCCACGCTGCCCGAACAGGTGCCGGTCGGCCTCGGCTTTTTCCTCGGCCGTTTGCGGACGGTCGCGCAATTCCTGTCCCACCGCCTTGCCGCGTTTGACCGCGTCGCGGGCCCAGACCGCATCGAGCCAGCGGGCGAAATTGGGTTTGTCGTCGAGCGTCTGCTCCTGACCCTTCCAGTTCTGCGCCCAGGGCCAGATTGCCATGTCGGCAATCGAGTAATCGGCTCCGGCGACGAATTCGTTGTCGGCCAGTTGCGTGTCGAGCACGCGGTAGAGCCGGGCGGTTTCGCGGCGATAGCGATCCTGCGCGTAAGGAAGCACCTGCGGCACTTCCAGCCCCGGCGCATATTTGATGAAATGGTGGTTCTGCCCGGCCATCGGACCGATACCGCCCATCTGCCACATCAGCCACTCATCGACCGCAATCCGCGCCCGCTCGGTCGCGCCGTAGAAACGGCCGGATCTGCGCGCGAGGTATTGCAGGATCGCGCCGGATTCGAAAATCGAAATCGGCGCGCCGTCCGGTCCGTCGGGGTCGGTGATCGCAGGCATCCGGTTGTTCGGCGCGATGTTCAGGAAGTCGGGGTCGAATTGATCGCCCTTGCCGATGTCCACAAGGTGAACGTCATAGGGCAGGTCCATTTCTTCCAGCGCGAT
>JBBKVT010000390.1:0-3241 GCA_037968535.1 Paracoccaceae bacterium | reverse complement strand
CCACGGTCGTCGGACAGGCGTCGGAACTGGTTGAGAAATCCCTCGGGATGGACGCGCATGAGGTCCGCCCAAGTCGCGGGATCGGCGCGGCACATCTGCAGATCGGCGGCAAGGCCGGTCACCTCGATCAGGTTCTTCAGACGGCGCTTGGTTTCGGGGTTCTCGGGCAATCCGCCCGACCCCATCGGTTGCACCAGCCCGCCCACCGGCAGCATGAACGCATAGTTGCCGCCGCCGTGCCAGAAACAGAGCTCGTCCCAGAAGAAAGCGGTTTTCATGGTGCACCCCAATGGCCTAGCGTGTTCCGACCATAGGAATTCCAGACCGGGCGTCCAGACAAACCTGACATGAAGAAAGGCAGCTTGTCCCATCTGGCGAAGCCCGGAGCCGAGATTGCGGTGCGGGTGACGCCCAATGCATCACGGAACGCCGTCACTGATGCGGACGGCCAAGTGCAGGTCCATGTCACGGCCGTCCCGGAAGACGGCAGGGCGAACCGCGAGGTGGTGCGTCTGCTGGCCACCGCATTGGGCGTCGCCAAGTCCCGTTTGGTTCTGGTGCGCGGTCAGAGGTCGCGGGACAAGGTCTTTCGGCTGGTTTGAACGGTTCAGGGTCGCCGCAGACGGTAGATACCTTCGGGAAGGTCCAGTGCGGCCCCCAGATCGCGAACCTGAGCGAGCGACAGGGTGATCTTCTCGACCCTGTCGTTGCGCGGATCCAGCTGTTCCAGCGTGACGCAGTCCTCGAACGCGTTGACAGTCACGTCTTCTTGCAAATGGATGGCGCCTTCATCGACTAGGGTGATGACGGTCGCGTCGAAATCATGCTCGATGGTAAACATGGTGCCAGCCTATGCAACGCACCGCTCATTGCAAGGGTCTGACGGAAACTTGTCTGGTCGGCGGCGCTTGATTTGCTAGACTGCGGGAAAAATCATGAGGTTCATTCGATGCGGTTGAGTTTCACGCTGATATGCGTCCTGGCACTTGCGGCTTGCGAGGTCGTGACGGTCGATACCGGCGGCTCTGGCGGGCGGGCCCAGGTTGTCGAGCAACGGCGGCCGGCGACGGCACAGGTTTCGCCGCGCGAATTCAGCGCAGTTGTTGCGCGGATGGAACCGGTGGCGGAACGGATGTGTCGCAGCCGGGCGCCGCAGGCCAATTGCGATTTCCAGATTTCCGTCGATACGCGCAGGGATCAACCCGCCAACGCCTTTCAGACCGTCGACAAGAACGGGCGGCCGGTGATCGTGTTCAACGTCGCGCTGATCGCCGAGGCGCAGAACGCGGACGAGTTGGCCTTTGTGATGGGACATGAGGCCGCGCACCACATCGAGGGGCATCTCGGGCGCACCCGCGACTCGGCGATGACCGGGGCGGCTCTTGGTGGCATCCTGGCGACGGTCGTGGGCGCCAGTTCCAGCACGGCGGGAACCTTGCAAAACCTCGGCGGCACCGTAGGGGCACGCAGTTATTCGAAAAGCTATGAACTGGAAGCGGATGCGCTTGGCACGATCATCACCTATCGCGCGGGCTACGACCCGCAAGTCGGCGCACGGTTCTTCACCCGGATTCCCGATCCGGGCAATCGCTTTTTGGGAACCCATCCGCCGAACCGCGACAGGATCAAGACCGTTCGCCGGACATTGGCCAGTCTGCGCTAGGCCGGGATTGCCAGCCGGCGGCGGACTGGCTAGCCTTTGGCGGGGACTGAACGGCGCGGGAGTTGGCATGATACGGCACGAATTGGCCCGGCTTTGGCACCGGATCGGCTGGGCTTGGCAGGGCTGGATGGTTTGCTGGAGAACCGAGAAAAGCCTGCGCCAATGGACGATTGTCAATGCGATCTCGATCCTTCTGGCGGTGGTACTGGACCTGTCCCCGGCAGAGCGTGGGCTGATCCTGGCGCTGGGCGTTCTGGTTCTGGCAGCGGAGCTGATGAACAGCGCGATCGAGCGGGCGGTTGACCGGATTTCAAGCGACCTGCATCCGTTGGCGAAACAGGCGAAGGACATGTCGAGCACGGCCGTGGCGCTGACCGCTGTTGCAGGGGCCGCGGCCTGGCTGGTGATCCTGATCGGCTGACGGAGGGCTTTAACGGTCAGTTTTGGATCGACGCGGATTTTGTTGTAAAAGGTGTAAAGCATCTATTTTTAATGCGAAAGTCGAGCCGCAAATGTCATATTTCGACAATCTCAAGACCTTCGTGCGCACCTATGAACTGGGCAGCATGTCGGCGGCGGCGCGGGATTTGCGGGTCTCTCCGGCGGTCGCGTCATCTCGGCTGGCACAGCTGGAAGCGCATCTGAATGTGCGGCTGTTCATCCGGACCACGCGGGCGCTGCAACCGACCGAGCAGGGGCGGTTGTTTTATGATGGCGCCTGCGCCGTGCTGGCCGCTGTGGACGAGGCGGAAGCGGCGGTCAACAATGTCACGCAGAACCCCAAGGGGTCGCTTTACGTGGCCGCACCTCTGGGGATCGGGCGGCGGTTGATTGCGCCGGATGTGCCTGCTTTCAAAAAGGAATTTCCGCTGATCGACATTCGGCTGCGGCTGTCGGATCGTAAGATCGACGTGATGGCCGAAGGGCTGGACGTGGCGTTCTTCATTGGACTGCCAGCCGATTCCAATCTGCGGCTGCGCAAGATCGCGGATTGCGAGCGGGTGCTTTGCGCAGCACCCAACTACATCGCCCGCAAGGGGCATCCCAGATCGGGCGACGAGATCATGGCAGAAGACCATGATTGTCTTGTCCTGAGGTTTCCCGGTGCGACTGAATATCGCTGGACTTTGACGACTCCAGAGGGGCCGAAAAAATACAGCATTACAGGCCCTTACGAGACGGACGACGGCGACGTGCTAACCGGCTGGGCGCTCAATGGCGAGGGGATCGTGATGAAGCCGGTCTATGAGGTGGCGGACCATCTGGCGTCGGGTGCCCTGGTCGTTGTAGCAGAGGATACGCCACCGATGCCGGTGCAGATGGGTTGCCTGTATGCGCACCGCCGGCATCAGGATCCGAAAGTGCGGTTGTTCATCGATTTCATGGCGAAACGGATCAGCGGCAAACTGCGCGCCGAGGCGGACCGGACCTGAGCCGGACGCCGGCGGCGGGGTGGCCGGCGAATCAGGGGTTAACGCCTGCAAAACAACGCAAAATTTCGGTCTGCAATGCGTCTGCATTGTGTATGCAAAACGTATGGCAACCAGTCGGCGGAATCCCCGGTTAATGGGGCGGGCG
>JBBKVT010000389.1:0-27108 GCA_037968535.1 Paracoccaceae bacterium | reverse complement strand
CGCTGGCAGGACTTTTTGGGCGAAAGGCCGGCGATCTGAAAGGCTACAGCTATTCGAATGCGATGCGCGAGTCTGATATTGTGTGGTCCGAAAAAACCATCGACAGGCTGTTCGAACTGGGGCCTGACCACTACACTCCGGGCAGCAAGATGCCGATGCAGCAGATAAGCTCGCCACAAGATCGGGCCGACCTGATTGCCTTCCTGAAGCGAGAGACAGCACCAACGACGGAGACCAAAGAATGAAAACAATGTTAACAGCCTTTGCGGCAGTCATTCTGATCGCGGTCTTGGCAAACTACGGTTTACAGCAGCTCAATTTTTCATCGAAGGAAGAATACTCGACCAAGAATGTGCGCCTCGATTGATGGACAGGTCCGAGGTTTACGACAAACACCAGTTGGCATGACGCGGTCATATGGATCGCGGAAACGAAGACGCCACCAGATGACGGTCGAATACGAGAATGTGTTGATTGAATCTCTGAAATCGGCGCAAATGACGCTACGAGGCTTTTATGAAACCGGGGTTTGTCGCCTAACGCTGCCGTATTGCAGGCGGACACACTCTTTAGCTGGGACTGAGGGATGAATATGAAATCTGCATTCAGGTTGCTTGCCACCACGTCTGCCTTGGCGGTTTGCGCGCAGGGCGCGCTGGCGCAGGATATGGACGCGCTGATCGCGGCCGCAAAGGAAGAGGGTATGGTCACGACCATCGCACTACCGCACGATTGGTGCGGTTATGGCGGGGTGATCGAGGGATTCAAGGCAAAGTACGGAATCGAGGTCAACGAGTTGAACCCCGATGCCGGATCCGCTGACGAATTGGAGGCGATTCGAGCGAACAAGGACAATACCGGGCCGCAGGCACCGGACGTGATCGACGTCGGATTTTCTTTCGGTCCTGCCGCAAAGGATGAAGGTTTGTTGCAAGCCTACAAGGTTTCGACCTGGGACGAGATTCCCGACAACGTTAAGGATGCCGACGGGTTTTGGTACGGCGACTATTACGGCGTTCTGTCGTTTGCGGTGAACCGCGATCTGGTCGACAATCCGCCCGCAGACTGGTCCGATCTGCTGAAGCCCGAATTTGCGGCATCCATTGCGCTGGCTGGTGATCCGCGCGCCTCGAATCAGGCGATATTGGGCGTGTATGCCGCAGGTCTTGCCGCAGGTGGTGCCGCCGGGGCCGAAGCTGGCGAAAAGGGGTTGGAATTCTTCGCCGAGTTGAACAAGGCCGGCAATTTTGTTCCAGTCATCGGCAAGACGGGCACACTGGCCCAAGGCGCCACGCCGATCATTATCCAGTGGGATTACAACGCATTATCGGGTCGCGACACGCTGAACGGCAATCCGCCGGTCGATGTCATTGTTCCGACTAGCGGTGTCGTTGCGGGCGTCTACGTTCAGGGTATCAGTGCCTATGCGCCGCATCCCAACGCCGCGAAGCTTTGGATGGAGTATCTGTATTCAGACGAAGGTCAACTTGCGTGGCTCGACGGATACTGCCACCCGATCCGGTTTAACGCGATGGCCGGAGACGACAAGATCCCACAGGAAATGCTCGACAAGCTGCCGCCCGCCGCAGCCTATGAGGCCGCAGTTTTCCCGTCACTCGACGAACAGTCGGCCATGAAAGAAAAAGTCACTGGCGGCTGGGACAGCGTCGTCGGCGCGAACGTCCAATAAGCAACTTGGCCCCTGCATTGTTGCGGGGGCCATTCGCACATGACTGACATACCTCTTGCCCCAACCCGCCGGTCGCGCTCCTGGGCCTGGCTTGGCATTGCGCCTTTCATCATCTTCGCGGTGATGTTTCTTATCTTGCCGACGATGCATATCGTCGTGGGCGCGTTCCGCAATCAGCAGGGCGATCTGACATTCCAGAATATCTTGAACCTGTTTCAGCCGTCGATTCTTGCGTCATACTGGATTTCGATCCGGATTAGCGTCGCCTCTGCGTTCTTCGGTTGCGTCATCGGATTCGCGATTGCCGCGTCCGTCACGCTCGGGCGGCTGCCGGGTTGGATACGGTCACCCTTGATGACGTTTTCGGGCGTTGCGTCGAACTTCGCCGGTGTTCCACTGGCCTTCGCGTTCATCGCGACCTTGGGCAGGTTAGGGTTGGTCACCGTCCTGCTGAAAGAGTGGTTTGGCATCAATATTTACGCGATGGGGTTCAACCTGCTCAGCTTCTTCGGGCTGACAATCACATATTTGTTCTTTCAGATTCCGCTGATGATCCTGATCGTCACGCCAGCCCTGGATGGCCTCAAACGCGAATGGAAGGAGGCCGCGCAAATCCTTGGCGCGTCCGGGTTCCAGTATTGGAGGATGGTCGCGTTTCCGATCCTGTGGCCGACGCTTCTGGGAACCTTCGCGTTACTTTTTGCCAATGCGTTTGGCGCTGTCGCAACGGCCTATGCCCTTACCGGATCATCTCTGTCGATCGTGCCAATCCTCTTGTTCGCCCAAATCCGGGGTGACGTTTTGCAGGATCCGCATCTGGGGTATGCACTGGCCTTCGGGATGATCGTCATCACCGGAGTTGCAAACGCCGTCTACATCTGGATGCGCAGCCGCGCCGAGAGGTGGATGAAATGAAACCGACGCGCCTCTGGTCCTGGATCGCCCTTGCCTTCGGCATCCTCTATTTCGCGCTGCCGCTGCTGGGTACGCTGGAATTCTCGCTCAAGATGCGTCGCGGGGTTTACAGCCTTGATGCATATTGGGCGGTGCTGCGGGACGAGCGCTTTCAGGCGACGTTCAGCTATTCGGTCATCATGGCGCTGTTCACTATCGTCCTTGGTGTGTTGCTCGTGGTGCCGACTGCCTACTGGGTGCAACTGCGCTATCGCAACTTGCGGCCCTACATTGAATTCATAACTCTTTTGCCGTTGGTGATCCCACCGATCGTCGTCGTGTTCGGTTACATCCGGCTTTACAACACCTCGTCGATCCTGCCGCTGACGGGCAGCGCGATGGGCACAAACATCCTTCTGATGTTCGGCTACGCTACGCTTTCGCTTCCCTACATGTACCGCGCAGTCGATACCGGGTTGCGCGCGATCGACGTGGCGACGCTGACTGAAGCGGCGGAAAGTCTGGGCGCTGGTTGGCTGACGATCATGACGCGAGTGATCTTGCCAAATGTGCTGGTCGCGGTGCTGTCGGGCGCTTTCCTGACATTCGCCATCGTGATCGGCGAATTCGTCATGGCGGCCCTGCTGAATCGACCGGCCTTCGGACCCTACCTTCAATTGATCGGGGCCAACCGGGCCTATGAACCCGCCGCCCTAGCGGTGATCGCCTTCGCGATCACCTGGGCTTGCATGGGCCTGATCCAGCTCGTTATCCGGTTTCAGAAGCACACGAAAGCAGCACGGTAGACATGTCATTTCTCGAGATAGCCAACCTGCAAAAGTTCTACGGGCCAAATCACGTCGTTCGGGATTTCGACCTGACAGTCGAGAAGGGGGAGTTCATCTCGTTCCTTGGTCCCTCGGGCTGCGGCAAGACAACGACGCTGCGGATGGTGGCTGGGTTCGAGACGCCGTCCGACGGGATCATTCGCATCGACGGGCAGGATGTCGTCAACCTCAAGCCGAACCAGCGCAATATCGGCATGGTTTTCCAATCCTACGCACTATTTCCCAACATGACAGTCGCGCAGAATGTGGGCTTCGGCCTGCGTGTCGCAGGCTTGCCAAAGCGAGAGGCAGATGCGCGGGTCAACGAAATGCTGACGCTCATCGGATTGCCCGATCTTGGCGGTCGGTTCCCGTTCCAGCTGTCGGGCGGACAACAGCAACGGGTGGCGCTGGCGCGTGCCCTGGCTGTCAAGCCGCAGGTGTTGCTTCTTGACGAGCCGCTCTCGGCGCTAGACGCCAAGATCCGAGTGTCGTTGCGAGAGGAGATCCGGCGCATCCAGCGGGATCTCGGGATCACCACAATCTACGTAACCCATGATCAGGAAGAAGCGCTAAGCATGTCGGACCGGATCGTCGTGATGAACGCGGGCGTCGCAGAACAGGTCGGCGACCCGTTCGAGATCTACAACAAGCCGACGACGCGGTTCGTGGCCGGTTTCGTCGGGACGCTGAATACTTTTGACGTCGTGTTGGACGATCCGGCCCGGGGTCTCGTGTCGCTCGATGGTCAGGTGATCGAATTGCGTCGCAAGGTGGATCGTCCGAAAGGCACTTCCCTGTCGCTTGCAGTGCGACCAGAGGTGATTTCGTTGGGCGGGGGCGAAAAGGACGATTCAGTGCTGAAGGGCCGGGTGACCGAAGTCAGCTTTCTCGGGTCGGTCGTGCGGATCCGACTGGCGATTGGAGCGAATGTCATCATGCTCGATACTTTCAACAGGTTGCATGATCATCCACCGAAAGTCGGCGAGACTAGGGAGATCAGTTTTCCGACGGATGGGATTTTGATCTAGGGCAGGGACCGGCGTTCCGAAAAGATCCTGAAGCTTCTGGCTCGGGCATCCAGGTTGCCGTCAGAAACGCCGTTCGTCGCGGATGCAACGGGCGTTTGCCATCTTTGTGGCGACATCGTTCGGCCTCATGCACCATACTTTTGGGAGTTCCCAAAGTGTCCGAAATCCGCTATTACTGAATGAACATTCAACAAGTAAGGTGGAATTTCTGGGTGAAAGCATGAACAAGCCGCTGTCCAACCGTGATACAACTATTCCTGAAGAATGGGACCGCCGCGGCCTGCCCGGCTGGTGTTATCACAGTGATTCCCTTCTTGAATTAGAGCGCGACAACGTGTTCCGAAATCATTGGCAAATCGTTTGTCATATCTCTGATATTCCGAATGAAGGCGACTATATCACGTTCGACCTCTGCGCCGAGCGAGCGCTGGTCGTAAGAGGTCAGGACGGAATGGTTCGCGGCTTTCACAATATCTGCCGCCACCGCGGTTCGCGGGTCGTCGCCGACGAGAAAGGCAGTTGCAAGGGTGCACTTGTCTGCCCGTTTCACGGTTGGGTCTACAATCTCGATGGAACCCTGCGTGGTGCCGCGCAACCAAAATCCTTTCCGGACCTGGACAAGGACGAATATGGTCTGAAACCGGTCGACCTGGAAATCTGGAACGGCCTGATTTTCATTCGCTTTTTTGAGGGACCGCAGCCGTCGGTTGCCGAACTGATGCAGCCGTTTGCCGACGAGATTGCCACTTATCGGGCCGAAACTATGGTGCCGGACGGCGATGGCATCTGGACACAGGTTAGTGACGTGAACTGGAAATCGGTTCGGGACGTCGACAACGAAGGGTACCATGTCGCGCTCGCCCATCCTGCGTTGCAGGATCTTTATGGTCGTACCTATTCGGACGAACCCTTCATCGACGGCGTCAGCCGGTCGATCGCCTGGTTCAAGCCGGATACGGGTAGACGCTGGAGCGTTCGAAACTATACGCGTTTTTGTCAACCAAAAGAATGGCATGCCGCCAACTTGAAGTCGGCATGGGTCTATTTCGGGCTGTTTCCAAATGCTGTTATATGGGCAACACCTGAGACTTTCCAGTTCTATCAGGAACTGCCGCTGACCACCAACACGACGATGATGCGCGCCGGGGTCTATCACTACAAGGATGAAACCCGCCGCCAACGTGCTGCGCGGTATCTTGGCCATCGCATCGACCGGGAAACGTTGGAAGAGGACGTGCAATTGACGATCTGGTCGAACGAGTCGATGCAGTCCAAGGCGTTCGAGGGCTTCTTTTTGTCGGACCTGGAATATACCGTCCGAACCCACCACGATCATCTGCGCAGATTGCTTCCCGTTTATGATCTCGAAGAATATCCTGGCGAAGAAGAAGTCGCACGGGCCAACGATATACTGGCCCGCTAGACCTAGACCCACCAGATGCCGTCGGCTTTCAGGTCCGCCATCGTTCGCTGAATGCCTTCGCGCAAAATGGAAACCATGTCGTCGATCTGATCCTTTGTGATGATCAGCGGCGGCGACATGACGCACATATGGTTAATCGGTCGCACAAGCAGCCCCAAAGCCTGACAATGTTTGTCGATCCGGGGGCCGACCTCGCTAGCGAGCCGCGCGCTGTCCGCGCCCGGGCCGTCAGTCACGCATTCCACGCAGGCCATGAGTCCCACGCCGCGCACTTCCCGCACAAGCGGCAGTTCCGCAAGAGTCGCCAGCTGGTCTTGGAAATAACCCGAAACGACGCGCGCATGGTCAAGTATCCCGCCTTCCAGAAGCTCGAGGTTCTTGATTGCGACAGCGCAGCCAATCGGGTGACTGGAATAGGTCAGGCCGTGCGCAAACATCGCGTCAGGATTTTCGGAATCCCGCAGCTTTTCCATCAACCTTGCAGAAATGATCATACCACCCAAAGGAAAATAGCCAGAGGTAACGCCCTTCGCAAACGTGATGATGTCCGGCGTCGCACCGAATTCGTCCTTCGACGCAAAAAGGTGCCCAAGCCGGCCGAACGCAGTGACGACCTCGTCCGAAATGAACAGGATTTCATTCGCGTGGCAAATCTCAGAGATGCGTCGGAAATAACCTTCGGGTGGAACAATGACCCCACCCGACGCCATCACGGGTTCGCCGACAAAAGCAGCGATCTTGTCGGCCCCATGTTGCTTGATGAGCGCTTCAAATTCGGCCACCAACTCATCCGCAAAGGCTTCGGTCGACTGTCCCTCTTTCCGGCGTAACGGATTGGGCTCTGAAAGCCGAATGATCTGATCATCGGCAAAATCCATCCATTTTCGGGCACTCTTGTTGCCGTTCAAAGACGCCGACAGAAACGTGCTGCCGTGATACGCACCGTCGCGAGTGACCAGAAGTTTCTTGTCCTTTAACCCCATCGCATTGTTGTAGAAAAATACGAAACGCAGGGCGCTTTCCATCGCCGTTGATCCGCCTGTCGTAAAAAACACGTGCCGCAGGTCGCCGGGCGCGCGTTCTGCCAGCATTCGGGCAAAGTCCGTCGCCGGATCGTTCGACGTGTACCATGGCGAATTGTACGATAGTTCGAGCGCTTGGTCGTGCATGACCTTGGCCAACTCGTGGTTGCGATGGCCGACATTCGTGCACCACATGCCGGCCGGCCCGTCGATCAGCTTACGTCCGTCCTGATCCCAGACATAAATGCCTTCACCTGAACCAATGACCTCTTTGACTTCGTTGCCGATGGATCCGGCGACTGGCCATGGCTGAACCAGGTGAACAGTTTCGTTGTGCAGACTTATGCCCGTCGTCGGACTTTCCTTGTTCAACACGATGCCTCCGATGAAATGAAATAAACCCGCAGAAATGGGTGTGCTCTGAGTCGCCAACAATTTCTTACTGACTGTCCGTTCAGTCAATAATGACATCAAAGGGACTTGCTTTCAATCCACTTATACCCACAATTCGGGGGAACAGCCGGTTCGTCCTGCGGTGGCTGACCTGCCGCGACACCGGACGTTGAAGGGGCCGCGGCAGGTGGGGATGACCGCACAGACATCAAAGCCAATGCGCACGAGCTTCATGACCAGCGAAGCAGGAAAAGGATGGATCGTGATATCCGCTCCGCTCCTCTACGCGTTACTACTGCTTTTGGGGCCAATCATCGTTATTTTCACCAACAGCTTTTGGACGCAGGATTATCTGACGATTGATCGCACCTTTACCTTAGACAATTACCGAGAAGCACTGGGGGAACCGATCTACAGGGACTTGATGTTCCGCTCGTTGAAAGTGTCGCTGATCGTCAGCGTTGTAACGGTCGTCCTTGCCTATCCGGTCGCATATTTCATATCTTTCCATGGCGGTAGATCGAAGGGTCTTTGGATATTCATCATCACTGTCCCATTCTGGACCGGCTATCTTCTGCGGATTCTGTCGTGGAAAGTAATTTTGGGATACAGGGGGGTGCTCAATACCGCGCTGATGGAACTTGGGATTACCTCGGAACCTGTCGAGTCGTTGCTCTATAATCTGAACGCTGTGATCATCACGCTCGCGCACAGTTGGGCGGCGTTCGCGATCCTTCCAATCTACGTCTCGCTCGAAAAACTTGACCGGACGTTGCTGGAAGCGGCTGCCGATCTGGGGCAGGGGCCGGTCCGGCGCTTCTTGCGGGTGACCCTTCCGCTGACCCTGCCGGGGGTGATCGCCGCGCTGTTGATCGTGATGATCCCGACTGTTGGCGACTATGTCACGCCGAAACTCGTGGGCGGCAAGGACGGCGTGATGATCGCCAATGCGATTCAAGTTCAGTTCGGCAAAGCGTCCAACTGGCCCTTGGGAGCGGCGCTTGCTGTTACCACAATGGTGATCGTCTCGCTGTCGGCCGCAGTGTTGGTCGTCGGCCTTCAAGCGGCACGGAAGCTGATGCGATGAGAGTTGTTTCCGCCGGTCGAATCCTGTGGCTCTACGTCATCCTCTACATCGCTGTCCTTTATTTCCCGGTGGCGTTGCTGCCGGTTTTTTCGTTTAACGACTCGGCAACGCCCAAGTTTCCGCTGACCGGGTTCACGTTCAAATGGTATGAGGGACTCGCAGGCAACGAGACAATGTTGAAGGCGGCGCGCAACAGCCTGATCGTGGGGGTTGCGGCGTCGGTCGGCAGCACGATCCTGGGTGTCTGCGCGGCAAGGTCCATCACGCGGTATCGGTTCCGCGGCAAATCCATTGCAAGCGGTCTGATCATGGCACCGCTATTCCTGCCCGAGATCATCATCGCGATTTCGCTTCTTGTGGTTCTGCTTGGCATCGGGGTCAAACTTTCGCTGACCACTGTGATCCTCGGGCATCTGTTGATCTGCCTGCCTTACTCGATCACCGTGCTGATATCTGGGTTTGAGGGCTTTGACCCCAGTTTGGAAGAGGCGGCCCGCGATCTTGGGGCAAAGCCATTCCGGGTCTTGCGTCTGATCACCCTTCCGATCCTCGCCCCTGCGATTCTGTCCAGCCTTCTCGTCGCTTTCACCATTTCGCTGGACGAGTTCATTCTGGCTTTTTTCCTGAGCGGGACAGAACCGACTCTGCCGGTCTACATCTGGGGTCAACTGCGCTTCGCGGCAAAACTTCCGAATGTACTTGCGCTTGGAACCATCATGATTGCGGCATCGCTGGTCTTGCTGACTGTTGCAGAGATAGTCCGCCGGCGGGCCGAGAAGAGGGTAAGGGTTGGATAGCACTAACATGAAAAGTGGCACCATGATCAGCATTTCGGACGTGGGTCGTCGCTTCGGAAAGTTCGTGGCGCTGGAAGACGTCAATCTCGAGATTCAGGCCGGAGAGTTCTTTTCGCTGCTGGGTCCGTCGGGATGTGGCAAGACGACATTGCTGCGTTTGGTTGGCGGTTTCGACGAACCGAGTTCCGGCGCCATTGCAATTGACGGAAGTCCGATGGCCGGTGTGGCCGCCAACTTGCGTCCCACAAACATGGTCTTTCAATCCTACGCGATTTTTCCACATCTGAACGTCGCCGACAATGTCGCCTTTGGACTCAACATCTTGAACCTGACGAAACCCGAAAGGGCGGCGCGCGTCGACGAAGCTTTGGAACTGGTCAGATTGACCGGTCTGGGACCGCGCATGGGAAACCAGTTGTCCGGCGGTCAAAGACAGCGAGTTGCTCTGGCGCGGGCTCTGGTGATGAAGCCCAAGGTTCTCTTGCTCGACGAGCCCCTTTCTGCGCTGGATAAAAAGTTGCGAGAGGAAATGCAGGTCGAACTGCGCCAGTTGCAGCAAGAAATTGGCATCACGTTCGTGCTTGTGACACATGACCAATATGAAGCCCTTGCGATGTCCGACCGGATCGCCGTGATGTTTGACGGGCGCATTGCGCAGATTGCGAAGCCGCAGGAAATCTACCAACACCCCGCAACACGCAAAGTGGCGGATTTTCTGGGCGGAATGAACTTCCTTGCGAAAACTGACCTCAGGATGCTGGGCGACAGCGTTGTGGCCGAAGTGCCCGGCTTCGGGACGATTGCGTGCGAGCGCCTCACCGATCGTCTGATCAACCCGACAACCGCCAGCATCGGCATCCGTCCGGAACGGCTGCGTATCCAGTGGGAAGACGAGAAAGCGCCCAATGAGGTTTCCGGGCAAGTGCTCAATCGCCACTACTTTGGCGAGGTGACCAATTTATCGGTGCGGATTGACGGTCAGCCCAGACCGGTGTCGGTTGTCGAGACCAACGATTTTGGGGCGGACGAGATACCGGTCGGCTCGACTGTCCGTATCGCTTTCGACACGGACGCGTTCGTGATCATGGTTGATTAGGGCGCCGGACCGGCCGGCGCCCATTGATTGCACTGGCCCTAGTAACCGGCTTTGATCTTCTCGAACTCGGCGATCATCTTCTGCTTCAATTCCACCGGGACTGGCGACTGGAACAGGGTTTTGTCGACGAATTCGCTGAGGCTGCCATAACCCGACGCGGCCAGAATTTCGGGATCAATCGCAGCCATCCCAGCGGCGTTGGCATGGCCGTATCCCCAAGCGGTCACAATGTACTCGGCGACCGGAGCGGCTAGAGTGGCGTTGATGAAATCATAGGCCTTCTCCTCGTTGCCTTGCCCGCCTTCCAGAAGCACGTAGCCACAAACCCAGGTTGAAAGTCCCTCGTCGGTGTCTTGCTTGATTTTGACGGGAACACCATCGGCCTGCAGCGTGGTGGCTGTCTCATTCCAGGCCCATGCGATATCTACCTCTTCGCCCGCCATGGCTTGGCTCAGCTCGGTATTATCGGTCCAGTAGAACCTGATGTTGCTATGCACCTTCCGCAGAAACTCCGATGCCTGCTGGAATTGATCATCAGTCATCTGCGTCCAGTCAGTCAGTCCAATGGCGAGGCTGGCGAGCGCATAGGCGTCATCGACATTGTCGCCAATCGAAACGCGACCTTCGAACTTCGGATCAGCAAAGGCTTGCAAGGACTGGACATCCGCTTCTTCAACGGTGTCAGTTCGGTAGGTCATCGCCGTATTGCCCCATTCGAAAGGCACCATCCAGGCCTGACCATCCTCGGTCGTCATCAGGTTTTTCATCGACCTGAAGCCGGGCAGCACGTTATCCCAGTCCGGAATCTTCGACGTGTCGAGCGGTTTGAGCAATCCCGCCTCGCGCCATTTCACAACGCTTTGCGAACAGGGATGCGATATGTCAGCAGTGAAGCCGGATCGCAGCTTCTGGAACGCTTCTTCCTCGTCACCGAAAAAGGTAAACGTCGGGCTGTCGCCATATTTCTCGACATAGGCGGGGTGAAAGGCCGGATCTTCGTATCCGGCCCAATCAAACACCGTAAGGTCCGGATCTGCCGCAGAGACAGGTCCACTGGCAACCGCCAGCGCTAGGACGCTAACGCCCAGTTTCATCCAATTGTAGTTGGTCATCGATTTCTCCCTTGTTTGCGTGTCTCAATCCTCGTGAATGATCGTCCCATCATGTTCAAAATGTTTCGGAAACAGGCTGCCGGCCGCTTCCAGCGCGGTACTCAGGGCCTCGGACGGAGCAAATGCCTTGCCGGCGAACATCAGGCGCAGCCATAGACCCTCTTGAAGCGCGTAGACCGCAGTCGCCGTTCGCACCGGGTCGAACGCGTAGTTCGCTTCAGACTTCAGAATCTCGCAAAGGCCGCGGATCGCATTGAGGTAGTCGTCGTCATGGGACCAGCAAAGCACCTGATAGGCCGGTCGAGTAACCGCCTCGGCCCAGAAGGCGAACCAAGCCGATATCATCCGCGGATTGCAAATTGCGGGATCAAGGTCAGCGACGATCAGTGCGCGGAGCCTCGCGGCCGGGGAATCGTCTGCTTGGCCCAATGCCCGTCGCCAGTGGCTGCCATATTCATCTGACATGTAGGTCAACGTTTCGATGAAAAGCTTTTCCTTGCTCTCGAAATGAAAGTTGACGATTCCGCGGGATAACCCCGCGCCATCAGCCACGTCGGCGAGCGTTGTCGCCGAATAGCCCTTGGTCGCAATCGAGTCGATTGTCGCATGTATCAGTTGCTCACGACGGAATTCCTTGGACGCCCTGCGCCGCGGTTTTTCTTCATCGACCGCCGATTGGGACACGTCCGTCTTTCTTGCTGTACGTGCTGCACTCATGACCGATCCACCTTGTTGCTGTTATAATCCATACGTTTTGCATAAAGATGGGTCGGGCAATGCTCGCCGCTGTCAAGCACCGCAATCATTGCGGTCCATGTGTTGATGTTCTTCTTCACTAAATCTTCGCCGACTTCGGCGGAAACTCTGCTATAAAGAGGTCCCCTCAGCCGTTCCAGTTCGACGCGCGCCTGTTCTCGATACCAGGGATTGCGATTGCGGCTGCGGATGTCGCCGAACCCTGCATCGACCAAGGCTGCCTTGTATCGCTCCACGGATGCCATGCCGAAACTCAGCCCTTCGGCCGCAAGGTAGGCGGTCATCGCATCCGAAGGTGGCCCGTCATGCGATGTCAGCCAGTCACTGGCCACGAAGACGCCCCCCGCTGACAGAACCCTGCAGACATCTTTGAACAAGGCTTCCTTGTCGGCAATATGGATCAGCGCGTCTTTTGAAAACACGATGTCGAAACTGCTATCGGGAAATGGCAGGGGGCCAGGGTCGCCTTTGACAAAGCAGACGCGATCTTCCATGTCTTCCCGTGCTGCTCGTTGTCTGGCGATCGAAATCACCGGATCTTCCACGTCAAAACCCGTGATCCGCGCCAACGGAAATTCCCGTGCAAGAAACAGCGTGATGCCGCCCGACCCGCAGCCGATATCCAGCACCCGCTTGCCGTCGAAATCCACGCCGTCAACGACCCGTCGGACCTCGTCTGGGCCACCGGGACTAAGGTAGCCGTCACCCCAAAGTGCTTCCAGAAATCGAATGGATTGGTCATCGTATTCGGGTTCTGAATGGATCATTCCTGCCATGTCCTCACCGCATCGCCATGCCCGAATTGTGCAATCGCATCCATGTAAACGCAACTCCTTTTTGCTGAACGTTCATTCAATAACTGTGGACAGCACGCCGCAGAACGCGATAACACAGGGATCAAAACTGGGGAACCGGAGATGCAGAGACCCTATGATGTCATTGTGATCGGCGCGGGTCACAACGGTCTGGTCAACGCCTGCTACTTGCAGCGGGCTGGTTTGAATGTTCTCGTCGTCGAGAAGAATGACTGGATCGGTGGCGCGGCGGTCAGTCGCGAACTGACCGCCGGCATCCTCTATTCCAATTGCTCCTACGTCTGTAGCCTGTTCCGACCCGAGATCATGCGGGATCTTGAGCTGGCAAAGCACGGATTGCAGATTATCGCCTATGAGGGTGGAGCCGTCTTCAAACAGGACGGCGACTACCTGGCATCCTACCGCAACCACCACGCACATCGCCGCGAATTTGCCCGTCACGCGCCGCGCGACGGCGAAGCCTATGAAAGATACGCCCGTGATGTCACTCGACAATGCCGGTTCATCCAACCACTTTTGATGCGGACTGCCCCCGATCCTGCCAGTCTTAAACCACGTGATCTGGGCGAACTGTTCTATTTGATGAAGAAATTCAACGGGCTGACAGCGCGGGAAATGGCGGCGACAGTCCGGTTCTGGACAATGTCGATCTCGGATTATCTTGACGAGTATTTCGAAGCCGATGTCGTCAAGGCTTACCTTGCGCTGGCCGGGATCATTGGCACTGCTTTAGGTCCGATGTCGCCGGGCACGGCCTATGTCCTGCTGCACCATTACATGGGCGAGGTTGATGGCAATGTTGGCGCATGGGGTTATGCGCGCGGCGGGATGGGCGCGATCACCCAAGCGCTTGCCTCTTCCTTTCGTGCCAGCGGTGGCATCATAGAAACCGGCAACCAGGTGTCCCGGGTTCTGGTGACGAACGGTCGCGCAAAGGGTGTCGTGATGGACAATGGCGACGAGCATTCCGCGGACACCGTCGTTTCGAACGCGGATGTGAAACGCACATTTCTGAAGCTGGTGGAAGAACCCGATCTGCCGATCGATTTCGTGCGCCACGTCAAGAACTTCAAGATGCGCGGCTCGTCCGGCAAGGTCAATATTGCGCTGGACAGCCTGCCGGAATTTCCTGCCCTTCCCACCGACAGCCCCTGTATTCGCGGCGACATGCACTTCACCGACACGGTCGAGCGGATGGAGCGTGGCTACGACGACTGGAAGGACGGCAAGTGGTCCGCCGATCCGTTCCTCGACATGATGATCCCGACAACCATCGATCCGACGATGGCCCCGCCGGGTCAACATTTCATGAGTTGCTTCGTCCAGTACTGCCCGCCCAAAGTGCGTGGCGAGGACTGGACCGATGCCGACCGTGACGCATTTGGGCAGACCGTCATCAACCAGATTGCCGACTATTCTCCGGGCTTCAAGGATCGGATCATCCATATGGAGGTTCGGACCCCCCGAGAACTGGAAGCCGAGGTCGGGCTGACCGAAGGCAACATTTTTCAGGGTGAGCTGACCTTCGACCAACTCCTCTTCAATCGTCCGATCCCTGGTTACGCGCAATATCGCAGCCCGATCGACGGGCTTTATATCTGCGGCTCGTCAACACATCCCGGCGGTGGCGTGATGGGTGCACCGGGGCGAAATGCGGCGATTGAGATTATCCGCGATCTGAAACGTAGCCCTTCGCATGTAAGTCCGGCCCATGAAATCCTGTGATGTGATCGTCATCGGGGCCGGTCACAACGGCATGACCGCAGCAACGCTACTGGCGCACAGTGGGCGAAAGATTTTGTTGCTTGAAGCGGCCGACCGTCCCGGTGGAATGGCCGGCAGTTACGAGCTTGCGCCCGGCTACACGGTTCCCGCACTTGCCCATGCGCTGAGCGGGCTAGAGGCCAGCACCCTCGATGCGCTGAGCCTGGACAAGCACGGGCTGCAGCGCGGCGAGCCGATGCCGACCGTCGGGGTCGCACCCGATCAAGCTCCCTTGGTCATCATGGGTTGCTATGGCGGCCAGATTTCGGACCTGTCCCAGCCGCAACTTCAAGCCTGGTCGGATTTGCACAAGGCGCTGAGCTTTCAGTCCGCGATCCTGAAACGATTCATTGCCAGCGCTCCGCCGCAGCCCGACCATACCTCGATGCGCCTGAAGGCCGAGGCGTTGAAAGCAGGGCTTGCGGTGAAGCGAGCCGGGAAGGATCAGCTGCGCGAATTCCTGCGGATGGTGCTGATGCCTGTGGCCGATGTTCTGGAGGAAACAGATATTGATCCGCGTCTGGCCGGGCTTCTGGCTTTCGACGCTACCCTGGGAATTGCCGTTGGTCCCAGATCCCCTACATCGATCCTCGGCCTCTACTATCGCCTGGCAGGGCAGGCGCTAGGCACAGAAGTGCCCGTCAGCGTTACATCCCTGATCCACGCGCTGACCGCGGCCGCGACAACTGCCGGCGTTCAATTTCAGTTCGGCGATGCCGTGCAAAATGTAATTGTCGAAAACGGCGTGGCTGTCGGTGTGATGACTCAATCTGGCAAGGAATTCCGCGCTGCGAATGTCCTGTCGGCGATCAGCCCGGTTGCGACGTTCAACAACCTTGTGGGGCCTCGTCTGCTGGACACTGGTTTGGCACGCGACGTCCGTACGATCCGCACGGCCGGCAATGTGACGAAGATCAATCTTGCCCTTCGGGTGCGGCCTGATTTAGCGGGTGTCGGTTCCCAGCAAAGCAGGATCGTTTTCGCGCCCGACATCAACGCAGTCGAGCGGGCGTTCAATCCTTCAAAATATGGCGAACTGCCAGAGGTTCCATGTTTCGAAGCCGTGCTTTCCGCAGTCGGCGACGATGCTGTGCCCGATGGCGCAGCTTTCCTGTCCATTTCGGTCCAGAATACGCCCTTCCACCTGAAGGTCGGATGGGATCAGGGCCGCAACAACCTTTTACAATCCGTCATGAAGGTTTTGGAAAGGCTGAGCCCCGGCATTGGCAAGACGATCGCGGCATCGCAGGTTCTGGCACCTCCTGACATCGAAGACGGATGGCACGTGCCCGGTGGCCATTGGCATCACGGGGAATGGCAGGTCGACCGGCTGTTCTTCAACCGACCCGTGTTTGGCGCCGCGAATTACCGAACGCCGATTGACGGCCTGTACATCTGTGGCGCGGGCACGCATCCGGGGGGCGGCGTCAACGGTTTGTCCGGTCTCAATGCCGCGCGCGAAATGATGAGGGCCGGGCGATGAGCGGCAAGACGAAGAGGCCAACCCAGGAGTTGTGGCGCAGTCCGCAATGGAAAAGCCCGTTCCACGATCAGATCGAGGCGCTGATGACCGAGCGGCGCTGGTACGACTGGGCAGGCTACGCCGCGCCGGATGTGGTCGAGGATGCCGAGCTGGAATATTTCGCAATTCGGTCAACGGCCGCTCTGTTCGACATCTCGCCGATGGTAAAATATGCAGTCGCCGGTCCGGAAGCCGAAGCTTTCCTGAGTCATCTGACCTTGCGCGACGTGGCTAAACTCAAATCCGGCAGGGTGCAGTATACCGCTTGGTGTGATGACGACGGGCAGGTTCTGGACGACGGAACCCTGTTCCGGTTCAACGCGTCGACCTTTCGGCTTTGCTGCCAGGAAAGACACCTTCCGTGGCTGCTGGATACCGCTTTTGGATATGACGTTTCAATCCGCGAGGAGACCGACGACATCGCCGGTCTGGCCTTGCAGGGTCCGACCTCGGCCGCAATCTTGCGCGACGCCTGTATCGATGTGTCGGCCCTTCAGCCGTTCGAAATCATGGACCTGCCGAAGAAGCTGAACGGCCATGTCTCGCGCACAGGATTCACTGGTGATCTTGGCTATGAATTTTTCGTGCCCCCAGGGAAGGCAGATGAGCTGTGGGAACTTCTGTGGCGGGCCGGACCCATGCGAGGCCTGCGCGCGATCGGTTATCATGCCCTCAACATCGCCCGCATCGAGGCAGGGTTCATCGTCGCGAACGCGGATTTCGTGACCAGCGAAGGCGCGCTGCGCGCAAATCGACCCAGCCTGCCGGACGAGATCGGGCTTGGCTGGATGGTTGACCTGAACAAACCGCATTTCAACGGCAAACGAGCAATCGAACGGTCGCGCATGGGCAATGGTCCGCGGCATGTTCTGCTCGGACTGCAGATCGAAGGCAATGAACCGGCCCATCACGCCATCGTCTATCATGCGAAACGGCGCGAAGCGGGCGTCGTGACAGCGGCGATCTGGTCGCCGACGGCGAAAAGCAGCATCGCCTTGGCCTCGTTAGATGCGCGCTTCGCAGAGCGCGAAAATCTTTGGGTCGAGATTTATGCGATGCGGGAATTGCGTTACCACAAACTGATGAAACGTGCCCGTATCGTCGAGCGCCCGTTCGTCAAGCTGCCAAGGCGGACCCTTACGCCGCCCGCAGATTTCTGATGCACGAGATCAGCATAAGACCGGACACCGATGACGAGGCCCAGTTGGCCTTGCTGGGATCGCCGGTTGGGGCCTTGGGATCTGGATACGCGCGTTACTCGGCGGCGATGTATTTTTACCAACTCGGTCAGATCTCTGCGGAACTGCTCGAAGTTTATCGCAAGTGCTGCAAATTCGATGATGAAGATCCGACCGCGATGGCGGTTCATGAACAACTCAGGAATTGAAACAAGACAGGGGCCGCGCGGCCCTTGTCGAGATGTTTCGCCTGCCCAGCAGATTAAACCCCGGAAATCGCTTTGACTTCCAGAAAGTCCTCGAGACCGAAATGCCCGCCCTCGCGGCCATTGCCTGACATCTTGTAGCCTCCGAACGGGCTTCCGTAACCCATGTCGACGCCGTTCACGTGTACCATTCCGGCGCGAAGTTGATCGGCCACGCGCTTGGCGCGCAACGCATCGCCGGTCTGGACAAAGGCGGCAAGGCCGTAGGGCGTGTCATTGGCAATCTCGATGGCTTCTTCTTCCGTCTGGAAAGGGATCATCGTCAGAACCGGGCCAAAGACCTCTTCTCGCGCGATGCGCATGTCGTTCGAAACATTGGCAAAGATCGTGGGTTTCACAAAATAACCCCGGTTCATGCCATCGGGTTTGCCCGTTCCGCCGACCAGAAGTTCCGCGCCCTCGTCAATGCCTGCCTGGATCAGTTCTTGCACCTTGTCGTATTGCGTCTGGCTGACGAGTGGGCCCATGTGATTGCCCTCTTCAGCCGGATCACCGACTTTCTGGGCCTCGCCAACGTTCCGTGCGACCTCGATTGCCTGATCCCAGATCGATTTTTCGACCAGCATCCGGGTCGGAGCGTTGCAGGATTGCCCGGTGTTCTGGAAGCAATGGCGCACACCCCGCGTTACTGCCTTTTCGACATCGGAATCCGCGAAAACCAGGTTCGGCGATTTGCCACCCAGTTCCAACGTCACACGTTTGACCGTCGCTGCCGCATCGCGGGCCACCGCAGTTCCGCCTCGGGTCGAGCCGGTGAATGACATCATGTCGACTTTGGGGTGGCCGGAAAGTGCTGCACCGACGACGGGTCCCTCGCCGTTCAAAAGGTTGAAGACGCCCTTTGGCACACCGGCCTCGTCCAATACCTCGGCATAGAGCATCGCATCCAGCGGGGTTAGTTCTGATGGTTTGAGGATCATGGTGCAGCCCGCTGCCAAAGCGGGCAAGACCTTCAGCGCGATCTGGTTGATCGGCCAGTTCCAGGGCGTAATCAGGCCGCAGACGCCAACCGGTTCACGGCGGATGAGGTCGTTATTCTCGTTCCGGTGTTCGAATTCAAATGCCTTGAGCGCGGCCAGGAAGCCCTTGAGATGACCGACCCCGGCCGGTGCCTGCGCGTTCTTTGACAATTTGGCAGGCGCACCCATTTCCGCTGTGATCGTGGCTGCAAATTCGTCGATCCGGCGTTCATAGATCTTCAGGATGCTTTCCAGCAGCGCAATTCTGTCGTCCTTGCTCAGCCGCGCGTAGGTCGGAAAGGCACGGCGCGCGGCCTCGACCGCGCGGTCAGCATCTGCCGCCGATCCCATTGAAATCGTGGCAATCTGTTCCTCGGTCGCGGGGTTCAACACCGCAAAGTCATTTGGCGTCGCAGGGTCGACCCATACGCCATCTATGTAGAATTTGCGTTTCTCGAGACTGCTCATGGAATCTCCTTTCAGGCCGCTTTGAGCAGGCCATCGGCTTTGATCTCGGCGTAGGTCTCGTCGAGCGATTTCATGGCCCGTTCGATCATCAGGTCAATTTCGTCCGGCTGAATGATCAACGGCGGCGCAAAGACCATTCTGTCTCCGACGTGGCGCATCACGAGGTTGTTGGCGAAGCACCGTTCACGGCAACGATAACCGATGGTACCTTCCTCGGACGCAAACTTGGCACGACTGTCCTTGTGCGGGGTCAGCGCGATCGAACCCATCAGGCCGACAAGCTTCGCCTCGCCGACCAGCGGGTGTTCGGCAACCTTTTCAAGCTTCTTCGCAAGATAAGGACTGGCCACCTCACGGACATGATCAATCAGACCTTCTTCGTCGATGATACGCAGGTTTTCCAACGCAACTGCTGCAGCGACCGGATGACCGCAATACGTGTAGCCATGGTTGAAATCGCCCGCGCCCCCGACAGTCGCTGCAATTTCGTCGCTGACGATCGATCCGCCGATCGGGATGTAGCCAGACGAGAGACCTTTCGCGATGGTCATGATGTCCGGCTGGATCCCAACTGTCTGGCTGCCGAACCAGTTGCCGGTTCGGCCAAAGCCCGTGATGACCTCGTCAGCGATCAGAAGGATACCGTGTTTGTCGCAAATGCGCTGGATTTCGGGCCAGTAGGTGGTTGGCGGGATGATGACGCCGCCCGCCCCTTGAATCGGCTCTGCGATGAATGCGGCGACCCGGTCCACGCCGAGTTCCTCGATCTTGGCTTCAAGCTGTCGGGCACGTTCCAACCCGAAGTCGTCGGGCGTTTGGTCGCCGCCTTCGGAATACCAATGCGGTTGGTCGATGTGCACGATGTTTGGAATCGGAAGTCCGCCTTGGGCGTGGATGCCCGCCATGCCGCCCAGACTGCCGCCACCCATGGTTGACCCGTGGTAGGAGTTCTTGCGCGAGATGATGATGTTCTTTTCGGGTTTGCCCTTCACGTCCCAATAGCGGCGGACGAGGCGGATATTGGTGTCGTTCGCCTCTGACCCCGATCCGGCGTAGAATACGTGGTTCAAATCACCGGGGGCGAGTTCTGCCAGTCGGGTCGCCAAGGCAATCGCCGGAACATGCGTCGTCTGGAAAAAGGTGTTGTAGAAGGCCAGTTCTTTCATCTGCCGCGCGGCCACATTGGCCAATTCCTCGCGCCCATAGCCGACATTGACGCACCAAAGGCCGGCCATGCCGTCAAGAATTTGATTGCCCTCGGAATCGGTCAGGGTGATCCCAGACGCACGGGTGATCACGCGAACGCCTTTCTCGGCAAGTTCGGCGTCCGCCGTGAAGGGGTGCATGTGGTGTGCGGCGTCCAGCGCCTGAAGCTCTGCCGTGGGCAGATGATTTGTGATCTGTTTCATCTGGATCGCTCCTGTTGAGTTCGGCGGCGATGGACCCGGGCATTTGCCTGTCCAGCACGACAACGGCGCAGGCCTTGCAACGCTCTGCCCGATTGTGCGCGCAGGATATGGGCAAATATCCCGCTGTCAAATGAATTTGATCAAATTACCCGACTGGTCAGACTTTGCCGGACAAGATCAATACCTTGCTGGATGTCTTGCGTCATTGCGTGTGCCAGCTTTTCGGCATTGCCTTCGGCCATCGCTGTCAGAGCCTGTTCGTGGCGGTCCGGCAGGCTTGATGTGCCGAATCGGCCGCAGACGACGCGAAGCGACGGACCAAAGCGCAACCAGAGAGAGTGGGCGATGGACAACAAAATGGGCGACTGCGCCGCTTTATAGAGCGAAAAGTGAAACAGGTAATTGTGCTGCATATATTGCGGAACATCGCCGGCCTGGATCGCGGTGTCGATTGCGGCATCAATCGTCAACAAATCGGAAATCCGATCCCGTTTCAGATTTGGTGCCGCCAGTTCCACCAAGCGCGTTTCTATGGTCAAGCGGGCAAAGCCGAGTTCGTCAAGTTGCAGGCAATCCAATTGTGGGACGCTGACCCTGCGATTTCCCTGTAGATCAAGCGCACCTTCCGCAGTCAGCTTGCGTATCGCTTCGCGAACCGGCGTCATACCGGACCCGAGCATTTCGGTGAGCCCTTGGATCGTGACGGATTGACCGGGTGTGAGTTGACCGAACAGGATCATGTCGCGAAGCTTGTTGTAGGCGACCTCATGCGAAGGCACCTTGCGCGAGGTATCAGATGTATCGAATTGATTGGTCACAGCGGCTCACTCTTCAACGGTATCGGCGATCCAACAGGGGTGGTGCTTAGGCCAATTGTAAAATGAATGGTTGAAATGAATCAATTAATTTGATCAAATTTCCGCAATCAGACAAAAAACCGGGCTTGGGGATAGTAACCGGAACCCATCACTCAGGAGGAAGACGATGAGAATAACTGGATTGACACTACTGGCCACGCTGGCGCTAAGCACGGCGGCCGCGACGGCTGAAGAGCTGCGCGTCTATAACTGGTCGGACTATATCGACGAAGATTTGCTGACGCAGTTCGAAGAAGAAACCGGCATCGACTTGACCTATGACGTTTTCGATTCGAACGAACTTCTGGAAACCAAGATGCTGGCCGGAAGCTCTGGCTATGATGTCGTGGTGCCGTCGGGCACGTTCCTTCAGCGTCAGATTTCCGCCGGAGCCTTTCAGAAACTCGATCGTTCCAAGCTGCCAAACATCGGCAACATGTGGGACGTCATCGAGAAGCGTACGGCGCAATATGACCCCGGGAACGAATATTCGATCAACTACATGTGGGGCACCACAGGTCTGGGAGTAAACATCAACAAGGTCAAGGAAGTCTTGGGCGAGGATGCGCCGGTCAATTCCCTGGCGCTTGTGTTCGATCCAGCCAACATGGAAAAGCTGGCCAGCTGCGGCGTTCATTTCCTTGACGCCCCAGTCGAGCTAGTTCCGGCAGCCCTGGCATATGTCGAAGAAAACCCCGACGCGCAGGATGCCGAAACCATCGAAAAGGCCGAACCCGTACTGGCCGCGATCGCGCCCTATGTGCAAAAATTCCACAGCTCGGAATATATCAACGCGCTGGCAAACGGCGACATCTGCGTCGCTTTCGGCTGGTCCGGCGACATCCTGCAGGCCCGTGACCGTGCAGCCGAGGCCGACAACGGCGTCGAGATCGAATACTATGCCCCCAAGGAAGGCTCGTTGATGTGGTTTGACCAGATGGCCATTCCTGCGGATGCGCCGAACCCCGACGGCGCGCATGCGTTCCTGAATTTCATCATGGACGCCAAGAATGCCGCAGCCGCCTCGAACTACGTCTATTACGCGAACGGCAACAAGGCGTCGCAGGAACTCCTGAACGAGGACGTGATTGGCGACACCGCAATTTATCCGGACGAGGAAACACTGGAAAACCTGTACACCACCTCGCCCTATGATCCGAAAATTCAGCGGGTCGTCACTCGGTTGTGGACGAAAGTCAAATCCGGCACGTAAGATGCGCCAAATCCACCCCCGCGCCGAAATGGCGCGGGGGTATCTTCAAATAAGAGGCAAGCATGGCGCAACCCGGCAACAAACCCGTTTTTGCACCTTGGAACGATCCATCAAAGAAACCGCTTATCCAGTTCGTGAACGTCACCAAGAAGTTTGGTGAATTCGTCGCCATCGACAACCTGACGCTGGACATCTACGAAAAGGAATTCTTCGCGCTTCTCGGCCCGTCGGGCTGCGGCAAGACAACGCTGATGCGGATGCTTGCCGGATTCGAGAATGCGAGCAGCGGAAAGATCTTGCTCGACGGTCAGGACATTGCGCGGGTGCCGCCCAACAAGCGCGCCGTGAACATGATGTTCCAAAGCTACGCGCTGTTTCCGCATCTCAGTGTCGCGAACAACGTGGCCTTCGGGCTGAAGCGATCCTCGATGCCGAAATCCGAGATTCCCGCACGCGTTGACGAGATGCTGCGTCTCGTCCGGCTGGAACAGTTCGCGAACCGCAAGCCGCACCAGATCTCGGGCGGTCAGCGACAGCGCGTGGCGCTTGCCCGCTCGCTTGCGAAGGCACCGAAACTTCTGCTTCTGGACGAACCCATGGGTGCGCTGGACAAGAAGCTGCGGCAGGATACTCAGTTCGAACTGATGGACATTCAGGAAAAGACCGGAACCACCTTCGTGATCGTCACCCATGATCAGGAAGAAGCGATGACCGTCGCCAGCAGGGTGGCTGTCATGGATCACGGCAAGATGATCCAGGTCGACACGCCCGATCGCATCTACGAAACGCCGAACTCTCTTTATGTCGCCGATTTCATTGGGGATGTGAATCTGATCGAGGGCACGATCGGATCGGCGGAAGGCGGCAAATACGCCATTCACTGGGCCGAAGGTCAGCCCACGATCACCGCTGCGGGCCCGGACGGCATCAAGACCGGAACACGGTCCCATTTCGCCATTCGTCCCGAAAAAGTTGCGATATCGGCAGAAAAGCCCGCCGACAAACCGAATGCGCTGCAGGGTAAGATTCTGGACATCGCCTATCTCGGCAACGTCTCGACCTACCATGTCGAGTTGGCTGACGGCCTTGTCATGAAGGCGCAAGTGGCCAACAACCGGCGCATCTCTCGCCGCGATATGACCTGGGACGATCAGGTCTGGGTGTCGTTCACGGAAACCGCCGGCATGGTTCTTGTGAAATGAACCGGGGGTCGAAATGAAGCGGGGCGGGGCGCTATGAATTTTCGCAGGCTCTTTCTGATCGCCACGCCCTATTTGTGGCTTCTCGCCCTGTTCCTGATCCCGTTCCTGATCGTCTTCAAAATCTCGCTATCAGACACGGCGATCGCGATACCGCCCTACACACCGACGCTTGATTTTTCGGCGGGATGGGCGGGGATCAAGGCGTTCTTCTCGGAACTCGACTTCGAGAATTTCAAATTCCTCACCGAGGACAGCCTTTACTGGAAGGCTTATCTGTCCAGCCTGCAAATCGCTGCAATCTCGACGTTCCTGACGCTCTTGGTCGGTTATCCCATCGCATATGGCATGGCGCAATCGTCCGAGTCCTGGCGGCCGACGCTTATGATGCTGGTGATCCTGCCGTTCTGGACCAGCTTCCTGATACGCGTCTATTCCTGGATCGGGATCCTGTCGAACGAAGGCTTCCTGAACCAGTTTCTGCAATGGATCGGCCTCACCAGCGAACCGCTGACCATCCTGAACACCAATTACGCGGTCTATATCGGGATCATCTACACTTACCTGCCGTTCATGGTCCTGCCGATCTATTCGGCGCTCGAGAAGATGGACGAATCGCTGAACGAGGCGGCCGAGGATCTTGGCTGTTCTCGGCTCAGTGCGTTCTGGCTGGTGACCTTTCCGCTCTCGCGCCCCGGCATGATCGCAGGGTGCTTTCTGGTGTTCATCCCGGCACTTGGTGAATTCGTGATCCCCTCACTACTCGGTGGTTCCGGCACGTTGATGATCGGCAAGATATTGTGGGAGGAGTTCTTCAACAACCGTGACTGGCCGGTGGCGTCTGCCGTCGCCGTGCTGCTGCTGTTGATCCTCATCATCCCGATCATCCTGTTTCAGCGCAATGAACAGAAACAGCGCGAGGCCGACCAATGAACCGGAAGTTTACATGGTTCAACGCCACCTCGCTGACGCTGGGCTTCGCGTTTCTCTACCTGCCGATGATCATCCTCGTCATTTACAGCTTCAATTCATCGAAACTGGTGACGGTCTGGGCCGGCTTCTCGACCAAGTGGTATGGCACCTTGATCCAGAATGACGCATTTCTTGATGCCGCCTGGGT
This sequence comes from Paracoccaceae bacterium, assembly GCA_037968535.1. Lineage (GTDB taxonomy): Bacteria > Pseudomonadota > Alphaproteobacteria > Rhodobacterales > Rhodobacteraceae > JAHEAO01. The sequence continues at coordinate 2,210 of JBBKVT010000389.1, read as the reverse complement.
GACGCTCAAGGTGGCCGCCATGTCCTCGACGCTGGCCGCAATCCTGGGAACGATGGCGGCCTATGTGCTGGTTCGCGCGGGTCGTTTTGCCGGACGGACACTGTTTTCCGGCATGATCTACGCGCCGCTGGTGATGCCCGAGGTGATCACCGGCCTTTCGCTCTTGCTTCTGTTCATATCCATCGGGCTCGATCGCGGCATTTTCACCATCGTCCTCGCGCACACCACGTTCGCGATGTGCTATGTCTCGGTCGTCGTTTCGTCGCGGCTTGTCACCTTCGACCGCTCACTGGAAGAAGCCGCACTGGATTTGGGCTGCTCGCCGTTTGACGCGTTCATCTCGGTCACTCTGCCGATCATCGCGCCGGCGGTAATCTCCGGCTGGCTGCTGGCGTTTACGCTGTCGCTGGACGACCTGGTGATCGCGTCATTCGCGGCCGGACCGTCGGCGACCACGCTGCCTATGAAGATCTTCAGTTCGGTGCGTCTGGGCGTCAGCCCCGAGATCAATGCGCTTTCGACGATCATGATCTCGATCGTGACGGTTGGCGTGATTTCGGCCTCGCTGATTTCCAAGCGGTCCATCGGACAACGGCAGCGGGACGAGCAGGCCGCGTTCCAGAAATAGATGCCAGAGCAACTTGATCGCTTGTACGAAGCCGGGGCCTACGGGTCAGGCGCGGATCGCGATAATTATTGGCGCACAACGGTAGCTTCGCAACCGAACTGGGCTTCGCTGGACGGGGCGCAGAGGGCGGATGTCGCGATCATCGGGGCAGGATATACCGGGGTGTCGGCGGCGCTTCACCTTGCCGCGGCGGGGCTCGATGTGGTCGTTGTCGACGCGGAATCTCCGGCATGGGGCGCGTCGGGCCGGAACGGCGGGTTTGCCTGTCTGGGCGGCGCAAAAGCGTCAGATGCCCAGCTGCATCGGCAATACGGCGCAGAGGCGGTTCACGATTTCAGGCAGGCGCAGCGGGCCGCGATTGACCTCGTGGCGGACCTATTGGAGGCTCATTCCATCGACGCCGATCGCCATTCGGACGGCGAAGTCATTCTTGCGCACCGGCCCCGTGACATAGCAGATTTGTCGAACGAGGCGAAAGTGTTGCAGGTCAATTATGGCGTCAAACCGCGATTGATCCCGGCGTCCGATCTGGCAGCGCACGGGCTGGTCGGAGGGTTTCACGGCGCCTTGCACGTTCCGATCGGGTTCGCCCTCAATCCCCGGAAATATGCGCTGGGTCTGGCGGCGGCGGCCGAGGCGGCGGGCGCCCGGATCTTCGCCCAGTCTGCGGTCATCGGGATTGATCCGCAGGCCGGGGGGTACCGCTTGCGTTTCAACTACGGCGAGCTTGCGTGCCGACGGCTTGTCGTAGCCACCAACGGCTATTCAAGCGACAACCTGCCAACATGGCTCAAGGGGCGCTATCTGCCTGTTCAGTCCAACATAATCGTGACGCGCCAGATGACCGATGCCGAGATTGCTTCGGGCTGGAGCAGCGATTTGATGGCCTATGACACCCGCAATCTGCTGCACTATTTCAGGCTGTTGCCGGAACGGCGATTCCTGTTCGGAATGCGTGGCGGAATCCGCGCCGATGCGACCGCCCACGACCAAATGCGGCGCAGGATCAGAGCCGACTTCGAGGGGATGTTTCCTATGTGGGCCGGGGTCGAGACGCTGCATTTCTGGTCGGGCCTAGCCTGTCTGTCGCGCAACCTGACGCCCTATGCCGGGCCGATCGACGGCATGGAAAACGCTTATGTCGCAATGGCCTATCACGGAAACGGTGTTTCGATGGCCAGCTATTGTGGGATGTTGCTGGCCGGGCTGATCACGGGCCGGGGGCCAAAGGTGCCACGCGTCATGCAAGGTCCGTTCCGACCGTTTCCGCTGCCGCGCTGGCGCCGCTCGCTGCTGCATGCGGCCTATGGCTGGTATCGGCTGAAGGACCGCTGAAGCAAGGCGCGTGGGGGCGTCAAAGCTTCTGAATTTGATCTCGATCAAGGCGGGGAATTGGCGAATTGGGTCGACTGGAAATTGGAGGAGGATCGTCATGTTTGGATTTGAGAGATTCGACCGACATGCCCAATTGGTCAACAAGATGGCTGACACGCTGGGGCTTGATCTGGCGGAGGCTGTTCAGCGCGGCGAACTGCCGCCAGAGGATCTGCGGCGCAGCGTCTTCAATTGCCTCGGATGCAAG
>JBBKVT010000388.1:0-9536 GCA_037968535.1 Paracoccaceae bacterium | reverse complement strand
GCCTGATATGCTGAAGACCGAGCGCATGTTGAATTGGGAATACGCATCATTTCATGATCGACGATTGCCAGAGGCATTCCGTGCCATGCAGGACCAGCTTGAATGGCTCAAGTCAGGGGCCCAACCGGATTATCACCGATAAATTGCGCTCTTACGCTGTCGCGCTCCCTGAAGTAGCTCCGGGTGTAGAACACCGCTCGCATAATGGGCTCAACAACCAGGCTGAAAACAGTCACCTGCCATTTCGTAAACGAGAAAGAGTGATGCAGGGCTATCGTTCCCCTGGTGGTTTACATGACTGTATTGCTGGCCCGACCGACCTTCGCATACCTTCGCCAATCATCCGTCTGTACATTGCTCCACAGCCGCTCCAGTTGGGCCTTTCTCCGGAGCATTTCCTGGCGCTGATCCCCGCATAGCGGAATGAAGAGTTCATGAGTGAGACCCCGGCACCTGTACTGGTTGCCGGTTTCGCATACGCAGAAATACAGTAAAAGCACTATCGATGTTTACATTCAGCGATTAAAGGCTAGCAATTATCCTTCGACACAGCCCGGCCTTGCCACTTGCGCGCGTGGTACGGGAAAAAAATGACGACGTGGGGGAAGGATGGCAATCGCGCTTCAGGCGAAGGGATTGACGAAGGAGTTCAAGGGTTTCGTTGCCGTGAACGACGTCGATCTATCGATCGAAAAGGGAACCATCCACGCGCTGATCGGACCGAACGGTGCCGGCAAGACGACCTGTTTCAACCTGCTGACCAAGTTCCTGCAGCCCACACGGGGCGCGATCACCTACGAGGGCCGGGACATCACCCGCATGAAGCCCGCCGAAATCGCGCGGCTGGGCATGGTGCGGTCGTTTCAGATCTCGGCCATTTTCCCGGATCTGTCCGTCTTGCAGAACGTGCGGGTGGCGTTGCAGCGGGTGCGCGGGGAAAGTTATGATTTCTGGCGTTCCGACCGGATATTATCGAAATTCGACGATCAGGCGAGGGAATACATCGACGAAGTCGGGCTGACCGAATTCACCAACGAACGCGCCGCCGCCCTGCCCTATGGTCGCAAACGCGCGCTTGAAATCGCGACCACATTGGCGCTGAGCCCCGACATGCTGCTGCTGGACGAACCGATGGCGGGCATGGGGCGCGAGGACGTGGAGCTTATCTCTCAACTGATCCGCCGGATCGCAACAAACCGCACCGTGCTGATGGTGGAACACAACCTGTCGGTCGTGGCCGACCTGTCGGACCGCATCACCGTGCTGGCGCGCGGCGAAATCCTTGCCGAAGGCACCTACGCCGAGATTTCGAAGTCCCCCGAAGTGATCGAGGCATATATCGGAGCGAGCCATGACTGACGCTGCCAAGGTGCTATTGAAGGTCAGCGACCTTCAGGGCTGGTACGGCGAAAGCCATGTTCTGCACGGTATCAATTTCGACGTGCATCAGGGCGAGGTTGTAACCCTGCTGGGCCGCAACGGGGCGGGCAAGACCTCGACATTGCTCGCGATCATGGGGATTCTGGGCAAACGGACCGGCTCGGTCACATTTGCCGGAACCGAGATGATCGGGATGCAGCCGCGCCACATCGCCCGGCTGGGCATTGCACTTTGTCCCGAGGAACGCGGCATCTTCTCGTCGCTCAGCGTCGAGGAAAACTTGATGCTGCCGCCGCGCATCGCCGAGGGTGGCCTGACCATCGAACGGATCTACGATCTGTTCCCCAATCTGCACGAGCGGCGCGCCAGCAGCCAAGGCACCAAGCTTTCGGGTGGCGAACAGCAGATGCTGGCGATCGCGCGCATCTTGCGCACCGGCGCCAAATTTCTGTTGCTGGACGAGCCGACCGAAGGGCTGGCGCCCGTCATCGTCCAGCAAATCGGCCGCACCATCGCCGCGCTTAAGGACGAAGGGTTCACCATCGTGCTGGTGGAACAGAATTTCCGCTTCGCCGCATCGGTCGCCGACCGACATTATGTCGTGGATCAGGGCAAGGTCGTGGATATGATCCCGAACGACCAGCTTGAACAGAATACCCAGAAACTTCACGACTATCTGGGTGTCTGAACCAACAAACACCAATTACCCGGCGCATCCGCGCTACAATCAGGAGGAAAGACATGATCAGGAAACTCGCTATCAGCTCCGCGGCACTGGCCGTGATGACCGGCGCACCGGCTCTGGCCCAGGATATCGCTGTCAAGCTCGGCGTGCTCAACGACCGCTCGGGCATCTATGCGGACCTGTCCGGCGAAGGATCGGTGGTGGCCGCACGCATGGCCGTCGAGGATTTCAAGGCCGCCGACAAGGGGATGAACGTCGAAATCATCTCGGCCGATCACCAGAACAAGCCGGACATCGGCTCCAACATCGCGCGTCAATGGTATGACGTGGACGGCGTGAACGCGATCCTCGACGTGCCGACGTCGTCCGTAGCACTGGCCGTGGCTGACATCACCACCGAAAAGAACGGCGTTTTGATCGATTCCGGCGCCGGTTCCACCTCGCTGACCCGCGAACAGTGCCGCCCGACGACGATCCACTGGACCTATGACACCGCAGCACTTGCCACCGGCACCGGTGCCGCGATGACCATGGCAGGCGGTAAGAAATGGTTTTTCCTGACGGCTGACTACGCTTTTGGTCACTCGCTCGAGGAAAACACCGCCCGAGTCGTCAAGGACAACGGCGGCGAAGTTGTCGGCCAGGTCAACGTGCCGTTCCCGGCGCAGGATTTCTCGTCCTTCCTGCTTCAAGCACAGGGCAGCGGCGCTGACGTGATCGGTCTGGCGAATGCCGGCGGCGATACCGTCAACGCGATCAAGCAGGCGTCGGAATTCGGCATCACTCAGGCCGGTCAGAAACTGGCCGCTTTGCTGTTCTTCGTCACCGACGTGCATGCACTGGGCGCGCAGACCGCACAGGGACTGTCGCTGACCGAAGCCTTCTATTGGGATCAGAACGACGACACCCGCGCATGGTCCAAGCGGTTCATGGACACCCACGGAGCGCAGCCGACAATGGTTCAGGCCGGCGTCTATTCCGGGACGATGGCTTATCTGGCTGCGGTCGAGGCCGTAGGCAGCGCGGATGACGGCAAGGCCGTTGCCGCCAAGATGAAAGAGATGGAATTCAACGATCCGCTCTTTGGCAAGGTCACGGTGCGGGGCGACGGACGTGCGATTCACGACATGTATCTGTTCGAAGTCAAGTCGCCCGACCAGTCGGAAGGCGAATGGGACCTCTACAACCAGATCTCCTCGATCACCGGCGAAGAAGCGTTCCTGCCGATGCTGGACGAGTGTGACTTCACCAAGAAGTAAACTTGGCAACCCGTCCGCTCCGCTGTTCAGGTGGGGCGGGCATTTGTAAACGAAACCGCGCAACAGGACCGAAACATGTTCGAGTTATTGGGAATAGCACCGCAGGTTCTGCTGGGTCAGCTCTTGCTGGGGCTGATCAACGGGTCGTTCTATGCGGTTCTGTCGCTGGGTCTGGCCGTGATCTTTGGCCTGCTGAACATCATCAATTTCGCCCACGGCGCGCTGTACATGGCGGGGGCCTTTGTGGCTTGGATGCTACTGAACTACCTCGGCATCGGCTACTGGCCCGCGCTGATTCTGGCACCGCTGATCGTGGGGGCCTTCGGCATCGTGCTGGAACGCACCATGCTGTCGCGTCTCTATCACCTCGATCACCTCTATGGGCTGTTGCTGACTTTTGGTCTGGCGCTAATCATTCAGGGTCTGTTCCGCAATTATTACGGTATTTCCGGTTTGCCCTACCGAATCCCCGATCTGTTGTCGGGGGGGCATAACCTGGGCTTCATGTTCCTGCCCAACTATCGCGCATGGGTCGTCGTCGCCTCTGTTCTGGTGTGCTTCGGTACATGGTTCATGATCGAGAAGACCCGGCTGGGCGCCTATCTGCGCGCGGCGACGGAAAACCCGACGCTGGTCGGTGCCTTCGGCGTGAACGTGCCGCTGATGATCATGCTGACCTACGGGTTCGGCGTGGCGCTGGCCGGGTTCGCGGGCGTGCTGGCAGCCCCGATCTATTCGGTGAACCCGACCATGGGTGAGCAGTTGATCATTGTCGTCTTTGCGGTGGTGGTGATCGGCGGCATGGGCTCGATCATGGGCGCGATCCTGACGGGTTACATGCTCGGCATCATCGAGGGCCTGACCCGGGTGTTCTATCCCGAAGGATCAGCCGTCGTAATATTCGTCATCATGGCAATCGTCCTGATGATCAAACCTGAAGGACTGTTCGGGAGACCCGCCTGATGGCTATGTCAGACAATACAACCGATACCGCGCCCGTGGCGCAAACCGCCGGCATGCCGACACTGCACAAGATCATCTTTGCCGTCCTTCTGGCCGGGCTGATCGTGCTGCCGTTTTTTGTCTATCCGATCTTCGCAATGAAGGTAATGTGCTTTGCCCTGTTCGCGGCGGCCTTCAACCTGTTGCTGGGTTTTGGCGGGCTGCTGTCTTTTGGCCATGCCGCCTATTTCGGCGGGGCAAGCTATGTTGCTGCCCATGCCGCCAAGGTCTGGGGCCTGACCCCGGAACTGTCCGTGCTGTGCGGTGCCGCAGCGGCGGGTATGCTGGGCTTTGCCATCGGATCGCTGGCGATCCGCAGGCAGGGCATCTATTTCGCCATGGTCACGCTGGCCTTTGCGCAAATGGTGTATTTTGTCGCGCTGCAGGCAGAATTCACCGGCGGCGAGGACGGAATTCAGAGCGTGCCGCGCGGCAACCTGTTTGGGCTGATCCCGCTGGCCGACAACATCGCGCTGTATTTCTTCGTGCTGGTGGTGACGTTCGGCGGCATCCTGATGCTGTACCGGATCGTGCATTCACCCTTCGGTCAGGTGCTGAAGGCGATCCGCGAAAACGAACCGCGCGCCATTTCGCTGGGATATGACGTGAACCGCTATAAGCTGATCGTGTTCACGCTGTCGGCCACGATGGCAGGTCTGGCCGGTGCCACCAAGAGCCAGGTGTTTCAACTGGCCTCGCTCACGGATGTGCATTGGTCGATGTCGGGCGAAGTCGTGCTGATGACCCTGCTGGGTGGCATGGGCACGATATTCGGGCCGCTGGTCGGTGCGGGCATCATCGTGACGATGCAGAACTATCTGGCGACCTTCGGCGCCTGGGTCACGGTCATTCAAGGTGTGATCTTCGTCATCGGGGTGCTGATGTTCCGCGAAGGGATCATCGGTGTGCTGGCACGCTGGCTGAAAAGACCGCTTTGAACCTCTGACCGGGGCGCGGGGCGCTCAAAATCCACCAGCCGCGCCTCACCCGGTCATCAAAGGTTTCCAGGTCTTCTGCGGCATTCGCCAGTTGATGCCCTCCAGAGGCATCGATAGCTGTGATGCGGACATTGAAACCTTGCCATCCTTCGCCGCTGGCCAGACGAACCGACCGCGCTCCAGCCGTTTGCTGAACAGGCACGCACCCTTGCGTTCCGCGACGATGCCCGGATGATCGGCAGGCAGCGGTTGGCGCGTGTCGCGCAGGGAGTCTGCCATCATCCGCACACCGCGCATCCATGGATTATACGCCTCGGAAAACATGTACCGGCTTGTCCGCATTGGATGCAGCCATTTGAGCGTCTCGGCACTGGCCGGCGTCGTCATCGCTCGCACCCAGGGGCTGACGAAGGCGCTGTAGAAACCGTCCAGCGTCGTCGAGACTTCGGCTACCTTTTCGAACGCTTCGCGCGGATAATCCGCCTTCAGATCGGATACCTAGCGCGGCTCGTAAGTCACGATCAGGTCGGACTTGTGGCAATCCGGATCGCCTGTAGGGTTTTCGATCCTCATCTCGTACAGACCGGGTTCAAGCGCCTCGATCTCGTCCAGGCTTTCCAGGATGGCCCGATGTTCCAGTTTGGCCACCCTGGCCGAGACGAAAATACCCAGATGCCCGACATGCGGGTTGGTCAGATAACCGATGCGCTGTCCGGCGGCAATCAGGTCGGCGGTGTCGGCATATACTTCGGCAACCCATCCCAGCGCTTGCGCAAGCGGCGTGATATTGTCGCCGTAAGACGCAAAGACGATGATGGGATTGGTGATCTGCCGCAAATTCACCGTGCAGCCGTCGTCGATTTCCATCGTGCCCTTCTCAAGCTTGTTGCCGATGAACAGGTTTTTCACGATCGACATCATTTCCGGGCTGCTGAGCGTGTAGTAGCCGCCCCACCAGCGTTCGAAATCCAGAAAGCGTTCGGCTTCGGTGTCGATATTCGTCAAGAGATTGGCGTGCTTTTCCCAGATTGCCTTTTCCGGCTTCAGGCTTTCGAAATTCTGCGCAAGCCATGCACCGTCGAACCTTCCATCGCCCAGATCGCCCATCAGGTGCGTTAGCCAGGCCCCGCCCAGCAGGCCACCCGACACCCGCATCGGGTTCACGCCATCTTCGCCCGCCCAATAGGACAGCGGCGAGCCATTCAACACCACCGGCCCGGCCAACCCTTCGCAATCGGCGGCCAGCAGTGTCACCGCCCAGCCCGCCTGACAGTTGCCGTAGAGTACAAGCGGCTTTCCTGGGTGAAGCCCGGCGACTTCCGCAACGAAGCGGCGCAATGCGTGCAGCACATCCGCCAGTGTCTGTCCGGGCATCGGTTCGGGAAAAAACACCACGAAATAGACTGGATGGCCCTCGTGCATCGCCATGCCGACCTCGCTGTCACGCTTGAACCCGCCAATGCCGGGGCCGTGCCCGGCGCGCGGATCGATGATGATCACCGGTGGCTTTTCGGGGTCGAGACAGTCGACAAGACACTCGTCGTCGATTTCGGTGATTTTCAGCAGGGCATAGTTCGCCGGAGTGTCCAACCGGCGGGCATCCAGCACAGTCTCATACTTGAAATCCAGCAACGGCGGCATTCCGGCCCGTTCATGGTCGCGCATGTTGTCGGCGCGCTGCCGCAGCGCGTCAAAGAACAGGATCGAACGTTCCCAGAGATCCTGCTGGTAGGAAACTGGTGATCCCAACGGTGTTCTCGGAGAGACGACCGTTAGTTTTCCCATGGTCGACGCCTTCGGTTTCGCAGCGTGCATGTGGTGAACATCACTCATTTGGCAGCCCTTTCGGAGAAGTAGTTGAACAGCGGTACAAAGAGGACCGCGATAAACCAGCCATAGGCGAAGGTCTCGACCAGCCCGATGACAAAGCTAGACATACTTATCCACGCAAAGCCCGGAAGAAGTGGGAGCCAGGCCTGATACATCGTCATCGTGGGAAAGATCAGGCCGAAGCCGACACATACGACGAAGGATATCGCGAGGAAGATCCCAGTGCTCATCCCAACGGCATAGATCGATAGCCGCCTCGTGGTGGCTGCCATCGAACCGGTGAATTCACGGTCTTGCGACATGATTTGACCTCCAGTTTTTATCGCTGCGTCATAAATGTTTCCTGTCTCTGCAGACGCGGCTTGCCGGGAAACCTTACAACTCCGTGGCAATAGTTTTTCGCCGAAGATTGACAGTCTTCAAAGGAGGGTGAAAAATGGCTCACGGGCTCTTCGGTGCTTGCGAAAGGCCTGTCGCACAGACGGAGTGGGGTGGTCATCCAGTGAATTCAGCGTCATAGCTGGGCGGCGCTAGTAGACTGATATGCGACGGGCGCAGCAGAGTCGGCCGCGTGGCCAAATATGGCTGTAATCTTTCAGCGCGGCAGACGTCTAATCCAAACACCAAGGTGTGCGCTCTGCCAAAGTCCAAACAGGATTTCGCAACGCGCTGATTTCAAACGTTTTACCAACCCGTCCACATGTGGACAGAAACCCCGATTCCGACCCTCACCCCCGCGTCAGATCCAGAAACACGTCCTGCAAATCCGGCTCCTCGGTCCTCACATCCCGGATCACGATCCCGGCCTCCCGCACCGCCTCCAGGATCTCATTCGCCGAGGTCGCCCCCCGCCGGTAAGCCAGCGCCAGCGAACCATCCGCCCGACGGCTCAACTCGACCCCCTTCGGCAGCGCGAGCCCACCCGTCACCTCCATCTCTGGATCGATCACCAGCGTCTTCGCATCCATCCGCCCAAGAAGCGCCGCGGTCGTGTCCTGCACCACCACCTCGCCCTGGTTGATGATCGCGATGTCGTCACACATCTCCTCGGCCTCTTCGAGGTAATGCGTGGTCAGGATGATCGTCATGCCCCGTTCGCGGTTCAGCTTGCGCACATTCGCCCACAGCATCTGTCGGATCTCGATATCGACCCCTGCGGTCGGCTCGTCCAGCACCAGGATCTGCGGGAAATGCACCAGCGCCTTGGCCAGCAGCAACCGCCGCCGCATCCCCCCCGACAGGGTGCGCGCATAGGCATCAGCCTTGTCCGACAGCCCGACCATCGCCAGAATCTCGTCCGAGCGTCTCTGCGACTTCGGCACGCCGTATAGCCCGGCCTGAACCTCCAACGCGCCGCGCGGGCTGAAGAACGGGTCGAGGTTCAGTTCCTGCGGCATCACCCCGATCGCAGCACGCGACTGGCGCGGGTTCACGTCCTGATCGAAGCCCCATATCCGGACCTTGCCCGAGGTTTTCAGCACCAGTCCCGCAAGGATGTTGATCAGCGTCGATTTGCCGGCGCCATTTGGGCCCAACAGCCCGAAGATCGCGCCCTTGGGGATCTTCAGGTCGATCGCACGCAACGCGTCGTTGTCCGGTGATCCACGGCGGCCGCGGTAGGTCTTCGTCAGCCGCTCGATCTCGATCGCATATTCGGTCATTCCAGCCTTGCCCGTGCCCTGTCATCCGGTATCATGTCCCGACTTAGCTTGCGGCCCCGCCCGCGACAACCGGAAGAGAGAACCGATGACGATAGACGCACCGGAAACCGAAGTGGTCGACGCTTGGAAAGTGGCCTGCGACGGCAGCGGGCCGGGCCTTGGCCACCCCCGCGTCTGGCTGCAGCTTCCGCGCGACACTGGCTGGGTCGAATGCGGCTATTGCGACAAGAGGTTCGTTCACAGGGACTTCGCCGAATTGGTGAAGTGAGGTTCGTTGAAAAACACCCCCGTCTCTAATCCGTCCGCCATTCGATGAGAAAGTCACGGTCCGCCTCGGCAAGATGCCGCAAAGCGCCAGCGCCGTCCGTGTCATAGGTCCATGGCCCCAGATCCAGGGGATACGTTGGCACTCGTTTACTGGGCGTGGTTCCCCGGACCGTTCAGATCAAGGCCTACCCGTAAACTGGCGACCCGATCCGCCTGTCCATAAAGAACCTTGATTTCTTTACCGGCCAGAATGCTGCGCAATTCAGGCCACACATCAGGGATGGGATTCGGCAACTGAACCATGCCCGTGCCCATGCCCATGCCCATGGTCGACAGCCCCGCCACAGGGACCAAAACTGCGCATATATTCTCGCGGATACATCGATGTTTCGGCGTGAGAACTTAGAAAGTTGTCAATGACTGCCGCGTCTTCAGTCTTTGCGGGTCTGAAACCCATGCCCAAACACCCAACACCGGCGATCTAGATCGCGTTGCGCCGAATTTCCATCACCAC
>JBBKVT010000387.1:0-10467 GCA_037968535.1 Paracoccaceae bacterium | reverse complement strand
ATCGAATTCCTCGGACCCTGCATCGGGTAGTCCGGCAAGGTTGCGCGCCGCTTCGATCACGGCCATCTGCATGCCCAGGCAAATCCCCAGATAAGGGATGTTGCGTTCGCGGGCGAATTGCGCCGCCTTGATCTTGCCCTCGGTGCCACGCTCGCCGAAGCCGCCGGGCACCAGGATTGCGTGGAAACCTTGCAGGTAGGCTGCCGGATCCTCTCGGTCGAAAATCTCGCTGTCGATCCATTCCGCCTTGACGCGGACGCGGTTCGCCATGCCGCCATGTGTCAGCGCCTCGGCGATGGATTTGTAGGCATCCTCAAGCTGGGTGTACTTGCCAACGATGGCGACTTTGACCTCGCCTTCGGGGTTATGGATGCGGTCCGAGACGTCTTCCCATACATCGAGTTTTGGGCGGGGCGCGGGGGTGATGCCGAACGCGTCCAGCACTGCCTGATCTAGGCCTTCCTTGTGATAGGCCAAAGGCGCATCGTAGATCGACTTCAGATCATAGGCGGCGATCACGCTTTCGAGACGCACGTTGCAAAACAGCGCCAGCTTTTCACGTTCCTTTTCCGGAATTGGATGTTCGGAACGGCAAACCAGAATGTCGGGCGCGATGCCGATGGATTGCAGTTCCTTGACCGAGTGTTGCGTGGGCTTGGTCTTCAATTCGCCGGAGGCGGCCAGGTAGGGCAGCAGCGTCAGGTGCATGAACACGCATTGCCCGCGCGGTTGTTCATGGGCGAATTGTCGGATCGCCTCGAAGAACGGCAGGCCCTCGATATCGCCCACAGTGCCGCCGATTTCGCAAAGCATGAAGTCGACCTCATCCTCGCCGATATGGATGAAGTCCTTGATTTCGTTGGTAACATGAGGGATCACCTGGATCGTTTTACCAAGATAATCGCCACGGCGTTCTTTTTCCAGAACGTTGGAATAGATCCGCCCGGACGAGATCGAGTCGGTCTGGCGCGCGGCCACCCCGGTGAAGCGTTCGTAGTGGCCAAGGTCCAGATCGGTTTCGGCACCGTCGTCGGTGACGAAGACCTCGCCATGCTCGAACGGGCTCATCGTGCCGGGGTCGACGTTCAGATAGGGGTCGAGTTTGCGCAATCTCACCGAAAAGCCGCGTGCCTGCAAAAGCGCCCCCAAAGCGGCCGAGGCCAGACCTTTTCCAAGCGAAGACACCACACCACCGGTGATGAAAACATATCGCGCCATGTGGTGGAAACCCCCGTGAAATCAGTCAGAAAAGCGTCAGAATGTGCCTTGGAAATTCCGCAGCATCACGGGATTTAAGCGATAACAGATTCGCTGGCTCAGCGCAACCGGACCTCAAGATGCTGTTGGGGTTCCGTGACGGAAGACAACAAGTTGTGGTTTTCGTGTCAGTCGGCGCGGGGTGCGGTGTCGCCGCTGCCTTCGACCGGCGGTGGCAGAAGATCGCCGCCCAGGGGCGTGTCGGCCGGTGCGGCGGGGTCGGATTGTTGGGTTCCCAGCCGGTCCACCACGGAACTGTTGGCGGATTTCTGCGCCGCGATCACGGTCAGGCCGATCGAGGTTGCGATGAACCCGATCGCGAAGATCCAGGTCAGCTTGCCAAGGGCTGTGCCCGCACTGCGCGCCGACATCACGCCGCCACCACCGCCACCGCTGCCCATGCCAAGCCCGCCCCCTTCAGAGCGTTGCAAAAGCACGACTCCGATCAGGCACAGGGCGAGGATCAGGTGGATGACGAGAACGACGTTTTCCATGTTCGGCCTTCTATCTGGAACGGGGGTATCTAGAGCTTGCCGGGCAACATCGCAACCCCGAACCGCCGATCTGCAAAGTGTATGCAAAACGTATGGCAAGCGTCGGGCAAGGCGTCGGGCAGGCGGTCGGCTACTCATCCGCGTCGTCGACGTCGTATTGCCCGGACAAGGACCGGCGAACGAAGCTCCACGACAGGCCGATGCCGAGGATCAGCGACAGGGCAAGAATGCCCATCCAGACATTGAGGTCGGAATTGGTCAGCGCCAGCAACCCCCGGTCATAGAGCACCCAGACGAGAGCCGCGAACAGCGCGAAAACCAGCACCATGCCGAAGACCCCGATTGAGCGGACGGTGGCGCGGATGTAGACCACGTATCCTGCGAAGAGCAGCAGCCCGAGAAGAACCGTGATCGGCATCTCATCCTCGAAATGGGACCGCGCCCATTCGACGAAATTCCAGTCGGTCGGGTTGTAGGTCGCGGCGATCAGGGCGAAGGCGAAAAGCCAGCGCAGCAGAAATCCCATGGTGCCTCCGGTTGCTTGGCGTGACTATTCACGCCGGGCGTTCGGGGCACTTGTGCCTGCGTTCCCCAAAGATTTCCAGTCTGCCAGATCAGAATGGGACAACAGCGGGTTCCTCGGGCGAAATGAATGGAGTGACAGAGCGGGCCGACAATGCTGTTGCGGAACCGGTTGGACAGGTGACGCGGGTGGGGCAATGTGCCCCACCCAACGATGCTTTCAGGCGGCTTTTGCGGTGCGCGCGGCCTCATTCACCGTCGATTCTGCAAGTGCGGTCAGATCTTCGTCGGTCTGACGTTCCTCGTCCAGGGTCTGCTGAAGCAACTGGGCGGCATCGTCCATCCCGAGTTCCTTGGCCCAACGGTGCAATGTCCCGTAGCGCGTGATCTCGTAATGCTCGACGGCTTGCGCCGCAGAGATCAGACCGGCGTCAAGGGCGGGCGTGCCCTTGAAATCGGCTGCAATTTCGTCGCCTTCGTCAAGTATCCCCTTGATCGCTTCGCAGGTCTTGCCACGGGCGGGCTTGCCGAAGATCTCGAACACCTGTTCCAGCCGGGCAACATGTTCTTCGGTCTGGTCGAGGTGCTTGGCAAACCCCGCCTGAAGATCCTTGTTGGTCGCGGCGCGGCGCATCTTCGGTAGCGCCTTCAGGATCTGCTTTTCAGCATAATAGATGTCACGCAGGGTGTCGTGGAACAGGTCCTGCAGAGTTTTTTCCTTGGCCATGATGATGTCCTTTGTTGGTGGGTGAAAAGTGGTCGTGTCAGACACCTTCAAAACGTCAGCTTCGCTGATCGGGTTCCGCGTATTCGTGGCGCTTTTCATGTCGGGGTGGTTCGGTTGCGAAAAACCGCCGCCCGCGATCCGGCCTTGCGGCGAATTAGTGGTTTCGCTGGCGGGCCTGCAGGGCTATATCGGCCAGGGCTTTGCGCTAACCGAAGGACTGAAATGGCCAACGTAGTCGTCGTGGGCGCCCAGTGGGGCGACGAGGGAAAAGGCAAGATCGTGGATTGGTTGTCGGAACGCGCCGACATCATTGCACGATTCCAGGGTGGCCATAATGCGGGCCATACGCTGGTGATCGACGGCAAGGTGTTCAAGCTGTCGCTGCTGCCGTCGGGGATCGTGCGAGGTGGCAAGCTGTCGGTGATCGGCAATGGCGTGGTGCTGGATCCCTGGCATCTGGTCGAGGAGATTGCCAAGCTGCGCGGGCAGGGCGTCGAGATATCGCCGGATAACCTGATGATCGCCGAAAACACGCCTTTGATCCTGCCGATTCACGGAGAGTTGGACCGCGCGCGGGAAGCGCAGGCGTCGGTCGCCAAGATCGGCACCACCGGGCGCGGCATCGGCCCAGCCTATGAGGACAAGGTCGGTCGCAGGTCGGTGCGGGTCGCCGATCTGGCGGATGCCGCGACGCTTGAATTGCGGGTCGACCGCGCTTTGGTGCATCACGACGCGCTGCGGCGGGGGCTGGGGATGGAGCCGGTGGATCGCGACGGGCTGATCGCGGCACTGAGGGAGATTGCGCCGGAAGTATTGAAATTCGCAGCGCCGGTGTGGAAGGTGCTGAACGACCAGCGCAAGGCTGGCAAGCGGATCCTGTTTGAGGGCGCGCAGGGCGCGCTTCTGGACATCGACTTTGGCACTTATCCGTTCGTGACATCCTCGAACGTGATCGCAGGGCAGGCGGCGACCGGAGTCGGGCTTGGGCCGGGGGCGATCGATTTCGTGCTGGGCATCGTCAAGGCCTATACGACGCGGGTCGGCGAGGGGCCGTTTCCGGCGGAACTGCATGACGAGATCGGCCAGAGGCTGGGCGAGCGGGGCCATGAGTTCGGCACCGTGACGGGCCGCAAGCGGCGCTGCGGCTGGTTTGATGCAGCACTTGTGCGCCAGACCTGCGCGACGTCTGGCGTCAACGGCATCGCGCTGACCAAGCTGGATGTTCTGGACGGGTTCGAGGAGTTGAAGATCTGCGTCGGGTACGAGCTGGATGGCAATCGGATTGACTATCTGCCGACTGCGGCCGACCATCAGGCGCGCTGCACGCCGATCTACGAAAGTCTGCCCGGCTGGAGCGAGAGCACCGAGGGCGCGCGCAGCTGGGCCGAACTGCCCGCCAATGCGATCAAATACGTGCGCCGGGTCGAGGAACTGATCGACTGCCCGGTGGCGCTGTTGTCGACCTCGCCGGAGCGGGAGGACACGATTCTTGTGACCGACCCGTTCGCCGACTGATGGCGCTGTCCTACAAGGCCCGCCGCCGCTGGTCGCTGATCATCCTTTTGGTCGGTTTGCCGATCTACATCATCGTGGCGACCTCGGTTGTTGGCTGGCTGGATCGACCCGGCGTGCTGGTCGAGTTGCTGATCTACATCGTGTTGGGGGTGATCTGGATCGTGCCGTTCAAATCGGTGTTCCGGGGTATCGGGCAGGCCGATCCGGATGCCGGGCGCGACGAAAAGGCGGAATGAAATTACATTCACTCCGCCCCGTAACTGGTTATTTATAGGTTATTATTCGCCGGCAGCGCGGGCGCCGGGGTTGAACCGGGTGGATTGGTTGACGGTGAACTGACCCCGGCTAAGCTTGCGGATCTTGCCGTGGCGCAGAAGCTGGCCGAAGGACCGAAGCGTGTCTTCGCGGTTGAACTCATCATCGCCACCGAAGGCTGCGACGGCGCGCATGATCTGCGGTCGCGAGAAATGCGGCCGGCCTTCGACATAAGACGCGTAGGCCGCGGCGGCTTCCAGAAGATCGGGAAGTTCTGTCGCGTCCATCTGCTCGGCGAATTCGGCGAACGAGTTTGCGTCGGCGAAGATGTTTTCATTGCCCTCGTCGGATGGGTCGGCGGCAAGGCTTGCGCTGATGCGACGTGGGCGGATGGCTTCGGCATTGGCATCGACGGGCGGCTGGGGCGCCACATCGACGCGCTGTTCTGTGACCAGAACAAGCGGGGCTTGGCGCCGTTCGGACGGTTTGACGCCATCAGCGGGGCGGCGCGGTCGCACCACGCGGGCCAGATCGTCGCGATACTGGTCCATTTGCTTTGCGTCATCTTCGGCATTGTCTGCCTGGACCAGCTTCTTGTCGGCGCGGGTCGCAAGGACGGCGGCCTTGAGGTGCTGGATTGCAGAGCGGCGGCGGGTGCCTTCGGTTTGTTCAAGCTCGGTGTTGGTAACTTCGAGGATGCGCTGGACGCCGTTGCCGTTGTGATCGAGGTCATCATTCTCAAGAACGGCGCGGCCTTCCTTGTCGGCGCGGCCTTCGGCCTCTGAGTCGCGGCGCACCTGTTCCAGCGTCGCCATCAGATCGGCTTCGTCTTCATCGGACAGGTGATTTTGGGTGGTCGCGTCGTCTTCGTCGTCTGGTGTCTCGTCGTCCAGGGACTCTGCGGTATCAGCGGAGTCGGTATCGTCCTCTTCAGCTTCGAGATCGACGCGACGCATCTTGATCACGCGGGCAATGGCCGGGGCGTCAGGTTCGTCGCTTGTCTCTTCGTCGGCGAGCAATTCGTCGGCATCATCCGAGTCGGACATGTGGCTCATCACACGGGCGATGGCGTCACGGCCGATTTCATCAGCGTCGTCGACATCGTCAGTCGCGTCATCTTCGGCGGCCAGGGCGACTTCGTCTTCCTCGTCCTCGACTTCTTCTTGGTCCTCGACGTCATCGAGATCGGCGTGGGTCACACCCTGAAACGAGTCCGCGGCCAGTTCGACGTCATCCTCTTCATCGTCAATCGCGGTATCTTCGTCGTCCAGCGCGGTTTCGACGGTCTCTTCGTCATCGACCGCGGTTTCCTGTTCGTCTTCGACAAGTTCATCGTCGAGTGATTCTTCGGTGAAGGACAGTGTTTCGAGCTCGACAACAACGGTTTCAGTCGCCGCCTCGGCGGTTTCCTCGAATATCTCTTCTTCGGCCTCGGTTACCTGCGATTCAGTCTGCTCTGCAATATCCGACGTCTGCGGCGCGGGCGTTTCGACTGGGGCAGGCGTTTCGGCTACTTCATCCTCGAACGCGTCGGCGAGTGTGGCAGCAGGCGGGATGTGCGGGACATGCGAGTCGTCGCGGTAGGTCAGGCCAGCGTCGTCTTCGCGGCGGGCGACGGCGGCACGGATCCGGGCGAGTTTGGCCGCGACGCTTTCGCCACGGACCGGGCTTGCATCGCTGAATTCATAGGTTTCGACAGGCGCTTCCGACCGGAACTGGCGCTGCTGTTCAGGCTGCGGTTTTGGCGCGGGCCGGTCGGCGACCTGCGTTGCTGCTGCCACGGAACGGGCCGGCGCTGGTGTGGGAGAGTCAGCTTCTTCCTCGGTCTGGCGCAGGACGATGCCGGTTTCGCCAACGCGCGCTTCAACCCGGCGAGTGATGTCGCGCTGGGCGATGCGGTGCAGCATCTCTGCATCCGGGGTTGGCGGCTCTGCGCCAAAGTAGCGGTCATCGGCGGCAAGATCGCGAAAATACTCGGCAATTCCGCGCATCGTGGCGAAGGGATCGTCGAATCCTTCAAGCGTGCACGAGAAGGTGCCGTATGAAACCGTTAGAATTTTGCTCGGTCCTACCATCTGGCTTTCGCTTTCTTTCCTGATCCAGCTTCCCTGTATTTACCAACCAATGGTTCCGAAATAGGAACAGAACAAAGAAATGTAAGGGATTTTTTCTTGGTCAGAATGTGGTCACGTTCCATTTTTGGCATCAATCAAGGCAGTTAGGTTATTATTGTGCATTTTTCCGAGAAAGTAACACTTTTAGGCGCTGGCAGGGCTGAAACGGGGGTTCTTACCGAAGCTTTGATGTTCGCGCCCCGCCTTGTCGCAGCCGATGGTGGCGCCAAAAATGCGGTAAAAATAGGGCAAATGCCCGATTTCGTGGTCGGAGATCTGGATTCCGTCGATGCGCGGACGCTGGCAAAAATCCCCGCCGACCGACTGATCCGGGTGACCGAACAAGAATCCACGGATTTCGAGAAATGCCTGTCGCTGATCGACGCCCCTTTGATCCTGGCGGTGGGGTTTCTGGGTGGGCGGATTGATCACCAGTTGGCCAGTTTCAACGCGCTGACCCGTCACGAGGGACCGCCGGTGATCCTGCTGAACGCACGCGATCTGTGTTTTCACCTGCCGTCAGACCTGACGCTGCGCCTTGGTGCTGGAACCCGCGTGTCGTTGTTCCCGATGGCACCGGTCACCGGACGGTCCGATGGCCTGAAATGGCCGATCGGTGATATCGCATTTGCGCCTGCCGGCCGGATCGGAACGTCGAACATCAGCACCCACGA
Source organism: Paracoccaceae bacterium (assembly GCA_037968535.1). Taxonomy (GTDB): domain Bacteria; phylum Pseudomonadota; class Alphaproteobacteria; order Rhodobacterales; family Rhodobacteraceae; genus JAHEAO01. The sequence continues at coordinate 2,909 of JBBKVT010000387.1, read as the reverse complement.
CAGCATCCGGTTGCGGATGGACGGGCCGGGGATGCTCGCGATCATGCCGCGGGCGGCGCTGGGCGAAGTGGTGCGGTGCCTCGCGCCGTGATCCGTTCGCGCCAGATCACGTAGAGCCCGGCGACGACCGTGATCGCAATGCCGATCGCGGCAAGGCCATTGGGCAGGTCTGCGAAGATCAGCCAGCCGATCAGGGTGGCGAACGGAATCTCGAGATATTGCATCGGCGCCAGCGTGGCAGAGGGCGCGAACCGCAGCGACCAGGTCATCAGCAGATGTGCCGCAGTGCCGATGAACCCGAGGGCCAACAGCAGCCGCAGATCGTCACCTGAAACGGCGCTGATTGCGAACCCCGGAATGGCGCTGCCGCCCACCAGCAACAGCAGCGGGACCATAAGGGCCGTGGCCATGACGCCGCTCATCGCCTGAAGCACCACCGGGTCGCAGTCGCGCGCGATCTGCCGGGTCACCAGCATGAAAAGGGCAAAGACCACGGCGACGATGATTGGCAGAAGCGCTGGCGCGCCGACGTTTGCAAAATTCGGCTGGATCACCAGAAGCGTGCCGAAAAAGCCGACAGCACAGGCGGCCAGACGGTGTGGGCCGACGTGTTCGTCGAGCACCGTCTTGCCCAGAAGCAGCAGGATGAACGGCATCACGAAGGCGATGGCGATGGCATCGGCCAGCGGCAGATAGCGCAGCGACAGGAACATCGCGCCGATGCCCAGGATATGCAGGACGGTGCGCAACGCGGTCAGTCGCAACAGCCGCGGCGACATCGACAGGCTGCGGCGCGTCACCAGGACGAGCGGCACCAGAATCGCGGCCTGAATTGCAAACCGGACCGCCAGAAGCTGGCCAAGCGACATCCGGTCGCCCAGCAGCTTGGCCATCGAATCGCCAAGCGGGGCCAGCAGGCAGAACCCCAGCATCAACAGAATTCCCAGAAGCGGCCGGTCCGGTGCCATGGCCAAAGCCTAGGGCGGCGGCGCGGCGGGTGCAACGGTGACCACCGGGGCACGAGCGGTCACTCGTTCGCGGTGGACGATGTAGATACCCGAGGCCGCGATGATGGCAATACCGATCCAGGTGGCGGTGTCGGGAAAGTCGCTGAACACCACGTAGCCAAGGAAAGTCGCCGAGATCAGTTCGAGGTAATGCAGCGGCGCCAGCACCGTCGCCGAGGCGAAGCGCAGCGCGTAGGTCAGCAGAAGATGCGAGACCGCAGCGGCGAGTCCAACGCCGAAAAGGTAGGCCCAATAGCGGCCCTGGGGCATCACCGGGTCGAAATCGCGCCAACCGCTGCCATCGGCCAGCCACATGAGCGGCACCGTGATGATTGCCGCCACGAGGGCCGTCTGCGCCTGCAGCGCCACCGGGTGAACGCCGCGTGTCCGCCAACGCATCGACAGCATGTAGAGCGCGAAGAAAAGCGCGGTTCCCAGCGGCAACAGCGCCACGGTGCCAAACTCGGCAAAGCTGGGTCGGATGATCAGGACCGATCCGGCAAATCCCACGACAGCCGCGCCGAGGCGGCGGATGCCGACGGTCTCGGACAGGATGAAGTGGCCGATCAGAAGTAGCAGGAACGGTTCCACGAAGACGATCGCCAGCGCATCGGCGATCGGCATCACCGCGATCGCGGCGACAAAGGTGATGGTCGATGCGATCGACAGCAGAGCGCGCAGCAGCGTCAGCCATAGGCCGGTGCGGTCGAGGCGGAAGCCAAGGCCCATCACCGCCATCGCCGGCACCATGATCAGCGCCTGCACGACGTAGCGGGCGGTGGTGATCTGACCGACCGGGATCGCATCGGCGGCCAGTTTGGCCGCGGTGTCGATCAGCGGCGCGGTGACGCAGAACGCGAGCATCATCAGCGTGCCGAGAACGGGGCGGTCGTCAGTCATTGTGCGGCGTCAGGACCGGCTTTTGCCGGTTGCGGGTTGGTGGCGTGGCCGACCGGGGCGGTGTCATCGCACCTTTGGGGTGCGGTTGGCGATGGGATCTGACGCAAGAGAAACTCAGCAATTCGGGACGTTTACGGCGAGACCGCCAAGCGAGGTTTCCTTGTATTTCTCGCTCATGTCGCGGCCGGTCTGACGCATTGTCTCGATCGCGGCGTCGAGCGAGACCAGGTGGATGCCGTCGCCGCGCAACGACAGCGAGGCGGCAGAGACCGCCTTGATCGCGCCGAGGCCGTTGCGCTCGATGCAAGGCACCTGCACCAGTCCGCGGACCGGATCGCAGGTCATCCCGAGGTGGTGTTCCAGCGCGATCTCGGCGGCGTTTTCCACCTGTTCGGGGCTGCCGCCCAACACCGCGGCGAGGCCTGCGGCGGCCATTGCGGCGGCGCTGCCGACCTCGGCCTGGCAGCCGCATTCGGCGCCAGAGATCGAGGCGTTGAACTTTATCAGCCCGCCGATTGCCGCAGCGGTCAGCAGGAATTCGGGGATCTGCGAGCGGCTGGCACCGGGCACGTGATCAAGCCAGTAGCGGATCGTCGCCGGGATCACGCCCGCAGCCCCATTGGTGGGCGCGGTCACGACCTGACCGCCGGCGGCGTTTTCCTCGTTTACCGCCATCGCGTAGGTCGACATCCAGTCGTTGATCGTATGCGGCGCGCGCTGGTTCTGGCCGCGTTCCGCCAGCAGCGCATCATGGATCCCCTTGGCACGGCGGCGAACCTTCAGCCCGCCAGGCAGGATGCCGTCTGCGGTCAGGCCACGGTCGATGCAGTCGTCCATGACCTGCCAGATCCGGGCGATGCCGCGATCCAGATCGCTGGTGCTGCGCCGGGTCAGTTCGTTGGAGCGTTTCAGTTCGGCGACGGTTTTGCCGGTCGCGGCGCACATCGCCAGCATCTGGGCTGCGGACTTGAACGGGTGCGGGACCGGCGCGCCGTCGTCAGT
>JBBKVT010000386.1:0-4379 GCA_037968535.1 Paracoccaceae bacterium | reverse complement strand
GTCCAGATACACAGAGTTCATGACACTCCCGCGGCTACAGATCGATTTAACATAAATCTTATTATCAGAACTTTTGTTGTCGCCGGGTGGATTCACAAACGAAGTGCAACTTCTGTATCGAAACAGCGAGTTACACGGAGATTGATCTATGCCCCACCGATATGTCCACCTTGACCTGACCGAACGCCGCAAACTGGCCAAATGGCGTGAAGCGAAGTTTCCGATGAAAGAAATTGCGCTGCGGCTCGGCCGGGACCGCTCCACGATCACCTGCGAAATCAAGCGGAACTGGTGGTGTGACGCCGAAGTTCCGCAAGCCTACGTTGCACTTGATCCGCTTTCTGTGATCGCCCAGAAATAACTGGCCGTTTTCCATTCGCAGTCTAGGATACGTCTGAAATCTCATGCTAACGTCCAGCCAAGGCTTTAGCGGGAAGATTCCCGTTCAAGAACATACGCCATTTGTCCTATCTCTTTGAAGGCTTAGCAGGGAGACCATGCCTGATCGCGGAGTTACTTTTGACTTTGGTGGTGCAGACGGCCTTCTGAACGTTTCATTTCCGACTACAGCAGAACACTGGCTGGCAGTTTGCGGCTCAGGATTTGAGGATCTCGCGAAAAGCGTTGCAAACCCGGTCGACATCCGCCTCGGTCAGTCTCATTGCCGAGGGTAGGTTGATGGCGCGACGACTGATGTCATAAGCGACCGGATTCCGCTCTGCCGCACCCGCCGCGTATGGGTTCGCTGCGTACGCGGGCAGTTTGCTGAGCGGATGGAAGAAGGGCCGTGTATCGATGCCCTGCTTGTCGAAAGCGGTCATCAATGCCCGCGTATCAAAGCCTAGATCGGCGTCCAGTACCGCTGTCGTCATCCAGTAAGTGTTGAAGTAGCCCTTGGGCTCGGCATTGAGCTGTACGCCTTTCAGCGTGCCGAGCCGCTCCTTATACCAGCCGAAGACCTCGCGTTTCTTCCCGATCAGCTCTTCCACGCGGGCGAGCTGCGCCGCGCCGAAGGCCGCGGTCAGGTCGTTCATCCGGTATTTGTAGCCAAGCTCGGTGTTGTAGAAATTCTTGAAATTCGCCTTTGTGCGGCCGTGATCGCGCAGGACCGAGACACGTTCGAACAGATCATCGTCATCGGTGACCAGCATGCCGCCCTCGCCGGTGGCGATCAGTTTTGTGCCGTGAAAGGAAAAAACTGAGATATCGCCGAAATTCCCTGCAAGCGTGCCCTTGTAGCGGCTGCCGATGACCTGCGCCGCGTCTTCAAGGATCTTCAGCCCGTACTTCTCGGCTATTCCGCCGAGCGCGCCGAAATCCGGCATCAGGCCGTAAAGCCCCACGGGAATGATCGCCTTCGTCTTGTTGGTGATCGCGGCCTCGACGCTTGCCGGATCCATTGTCCAGGTGACCGGATCAATATCGACAAATACGGGCACGGCACCGACTTGCGCGAGCGGGGCAGCAGAGGCAATCCAGGTGATCTCGGGCACGATCACCTCGTCCCCAGGGCCGAGGCCGAGTGCTACTATCGCGAGATGCAATGCGGACGTGCAATGGGGCACCGCCACTGCATGTTTCACGCCGATATAAGAGGCAAATTCGGTCTCGAACTTGCTGACATAAGATCCGGCATTCGCGTACCAGCCGTCGGCCGCGGCTTTGGCAACTTCGGCGACTTCGGCCTCGGTCACCCAAGGACCCGCAACCGGGACACGATCACTTGCAGGCGCATTCATGCGATGATTTCCACCTTCGGGATCGGGATCACGAATTGCCCGCCCCAGTCCCGAATAAAGGACATCTGATCTATGATTTCGTCCTTCAGGTTCCAGGGCAGGATCAGCAGATAATCCGGTTTTGTTTCCCCGATCCTCTCTGGCCCATGGATCGGTATCCGGGTTCCTGGCAGCAGGCGGTTCTGCTTTTCGGGGTTCCGATCGACGGTGTAGTCGATGAAGTCAGTCCTTACGCCGCAATAGTTCAGAAGCGTATTGCCTTTGGCTGGCGCCCCGTAGCCGGCGATGGTCTTGCCAGCCTCACGGGCCTCCATCAGGAAGCGTAGAAGGCCGCGTTTGGTTCGCATCACTTGCTCGGAGAACGCCATATAGACCGCAAGCGAGGTGAGACCGGCCTCGGCCTCTTTCTCGCGGACCGCGCGGATATGCTTGCTCTCGACATAGGCGTCGTTCTCGACATGGGTGGCGTAGATGCGGAGTGATCCGCCATGGGTCGAAAGCTCTTCGACATCGAACAGTTTCAGTCCGAACTTGCCGAACACCGTTTCGACCGCGCCGAGCGAGAAATAGGAGAAATGCTCGTGATAAATCGTGTCGAACTGGTTGAACCGGATGAGTTGCAGAAGATGCGGAAATTCCATGGTGATGATGCCTGCAGGCTTCAATGAAAGCTTCATGCCCTGCACGAAGTCGTTGAGGGATGGCACATGAGCCAGCACGTTATTGCCCAGAAGCAGGTCGGCCTGGCGGCCCTCCTCCTTCAATCGCTGGCCGAGCTTGGCTCCGAAGAATTCGACGATCGAGGTGATGCCATGATTGGCCAGGGCGACCTTGGCCACGTTCGCCGCCGGCTCGATGCCGAGGCACGGCACCCCGGCTTTCTGGAAGAACTGCAACAGGTATCCGTCATTCGATGCGATTTCGATCACCCGACTGCCGCCATCAAAGCCGAAACGACTGATCATCGTTTCGACATAGTGATGCGCGTGGTCAACCCAACTGTCCGAGTAGGACGAAAAATAGGCGTAATCTGAAAAGATGTTCTCGGCGGTTTCAAACTCTTGCAACTGTACCAGGAAGCACGTCCCGCAGACATAGGCATGGAGCGGATAGAAGGGTTCCATTCGATCGGCTTGGTCCTTCGGCACATAGGAATTGGCTAGCGGAGACATGCCCAGATCGCAGAACGACACTGCCAGCGGATTACCGCAGTGGCGACACTCAGGGTTCACGCATCCACCCAGACTTTCCATGGCGCGCCTTCAGGGCTGCGCCAAAGCTCCTCCAGGTAGGTCTTGTCGCGCATTGTATCCATGGCTTGCCAGAAGCCGTCATGGAAGAAAGCACGCAGTTCTCTATCCTCGGCCAACGCCTCCATCGGCTTGCGTTCCCAAATTGTATCATCGTCTTCGATATATTCGATAACCTTTGAGGAAAGCACGAAGTAGCCTGCGTTGATCCATCTTCCGTTGCTCGTGGGCTTTTCAACAAAACCATCGACAAGGCCGCCAGCGGCGACGCTCAAAAGCCCGAAACGGTCGCGTGGTTGCACCGAGGTAACGGTCGCCTTCTTGCCGTGGCCTTTGTGGTAGGCGATGGCGGCGGCGATATCGACATTTCCGACCCCGTCGCCATAGGTCAGGCAGAAATCCTCATCGTCGATATAAGGGGCGACCCGCCTTATCCGGCCACCAGTCATGGATTCAGAGCCTGTATCTACCACGGTCACGCGCCAAGGCTCGGCATTGCGATGATGTACCGTCACTCCGTTTTTCGCGAAGTCGAAGGTCACATCGGCGTTGTGCAGGAAGTAGTTCGCAAAATATTCTTTGATCACATAGCCCTTGTATCCAGTGCAGATAATAAAATCGGTCACACCGGAATGGGCATAGATTTTCAGGATGTGCCAGAGAATCGGCCGTCCGCCGATTTCGATCATTGGTTTTGGTTTGAGGATTGATTCTTCACTGATCCTCGTGCCTCTTCCCCCAGCAAGTATAACGGCTTTCATAAGATCTAGTACTACCTATGCGGTTTCGGAAAGCCCCCGGAAACCCGTCGTTCAGACGGTCCGTTTGACGCGTCCTGCGGTTCAAAAACAAGCACCCCATTGGTATTCTTGCCGTCGTCATAGGTCGCGACAACCTCTTCATCGAAGCGCTCGTGATCAGTGCTCCGCATGAAGTCACGCAAGGTGGTCCCGGTAGAGTGGTTGTCGGACAACACCGCCCCCCGGTGATTCAAGATGTCCTGCTTGTGGACGGTCCGAAAATCGATGCTGAATCGCGTCTCGCCGGAATCATTCGGCACCGTGGCATGCAGATGCTGGGCCGAAAAAGCGATCACCGAGGCCGGTGCGCCGATTAAGATTTGCGAGTTCTCCAGACTTTCGCCCTGAAAGCGCGGATGTGGCCGAGGGTCGCTGGTGACGTATTTGGCAGCATTCCTTCGCCCGTCGGCGTTCCACTGATACGCGTCGAAATCCTGAGAGTTGTTTGGCACCGAGCGCCCAAACTCCGAGGGGTAAAAGGCGAGGCCGCGACGTTCAGTGAGCGGCCGGATCGGTGTCCACCAATTGATCTGGCTATCCGGGCAGGCGTACCAGATATCGCGATGCGCCTTGTAGGCATAACCCATCCC
>JBBKVT010000385.1:0-2767 GCA_037968535.1 Paracoccaceae bacterium | reverse complement strand
GTCAGGCTCTGTGCGGTGACCACCGTGACGTTGGACGCCGCACAGAGCCTGACCGCAACGATCACCGCCGGCAGCGGCGGCCCGCGCAAGACCCGGGTCTGGGACGTGGTCGTCACGCTGCCGGGCGGGGCCAGTGCTGTCTGCGCCGGCTGTCTGGTGATCAACCCGTAGGGGGTCAGCGGCCGCCAGGCCGGAACCTGCATTGATATCGATCCGCTGCTTGGAGAACGGAAGAGGTAGAAAGATGAGTAGCCACGACGACGACTTCACAGCCCGCATCAAACGCGTCCGGGTGCAATCGGGTCAGTTCGCACCAATGCCTGATCAAGGGCGCGCTCATGATGACCACTTCGACGAAAAGACTGTGATGTGGACGATCCTGCGCCCACAACTCGCCGTGTTGCTTGGCGCGATTGCGCTGGTCCTGGGGCGCAGCATTGCCATGAACCAGCTCATGATCGAACCAAATACCGATCTGCTCGGTTTGGGCGAAGGCGTTGTCGTCATTCTTTTCCTCGGCATGATCGGCCTGCTGTTTGGCAAATCAGACCATATCTCCCATGGCGCGCTGGCAATTGGCGCCGCTTTTGCGTTTCTGGGCGAGAGGTACTACATTCCGGTCATCCCCGATCTGATGACGTCCATCTACAACCCGCAATACGTGGCGCTCGTGTTCCTGAACGGGTGATGAGCCGCAAAATCAATGTGGCGACCGGGTGACACAGCCGTTAACGATCATTGGTGGGGCGCAACGAAACGGCGCATTGAGGCTATAGCGGACCTCAATGCAAACCGCGACGACTTCCGATATTTGCCATTCTCGGACGCTAATGCCCATCAAATCTCGACGACTTCCCCTGAGCAAGATTCCACTTGGGGCGCCCTGAGCGCGAGCGTAAGGTTGAGCGTCGCCAGGCCATATGAGGCCCGTCGACCTCAAATTTGGAGGATGCAATGCCATTCTACCTGTTAGAGCGCGTTCCGGCGGGCAATTCTACGATTTCTTAGCCCCATTTGACCCGCCGCTTGGCCCTATCGCCGCGATTATCGCCGCCTGGACGGTCTCGTCCTGCGCCTTCACGGCGGCGATCAGCGACAATAGGCGCTGCCGGGTGTCATAGAGCTGGTCGAGCAGAGACAACACCACCGGCAGTGTGTCCGCATCGATCTCAAGTTCGTAGCGCAGGGTGCAGATGAGTCGGACCCGCGCGCAATCCATCTCCGAGAAGAAAAGCGTCCCCGCGTCTTGCTGCGGCGCGATCAGCTCCTCTCGGATCCAGGCTTCAAGGTCAGTACGCTGCAATTCTGCTATCGCCCCGACAATGTCTTCGATCTGCTTCATATCAGCATCTCCTTGCGTGGATCCTGCGCAGTTTTCGGCTGCCAACCCTCCAAGAACGCGATCAGTTCGGGCTCTTCGGTCTCAGGCAGAACAACTTTCAGGGTGATCAGTTGATGTCCGCGCTGTCCCGTCTTGCGATTATGGATGCCCCTTCCGCGCAGCCTTAGCGTCGTGCCGGAATTCGACCCCTTCGGAACGGTCATCGTAACCGATTGGCCAACTGTCGGAACCTCAATCTGCGCACCGAGTACTGCCTCCTTCAGGGTGACAGGAACCTCAACATGAATATTATCTTCCTTGCGGTGGAAGAACGGATGCGGCTCAACGTGCAGCTCGACGTAAGCGTCCCCCGGTGGCCCGCCGCCGTAACCAGGCATCCCTTGTCCTTTCAACCGCAGCATCTGCCTGTCCTGAGCGCCTTCGGGGATAGTGACTTGAAGTGTTTTGCCCTCTGGTAATGTAACTGTGCGGCCGGCTCCCTTTGCTGCTTCAAGAAACTCAACCGGCAACACATAGCTTACGTCGTGTCCGCGCGCGCGGTACCCCCCCTGTGGCCGTCCGCCCGCAAATGCACGTGCCAGAAATTCTTCCAGATCTTCTTTGCTTGCAAAACCGTCCTGCGCCGCGTGCGAGGCGTAAGCAGGCCCGTCCGCGAAGTCGCGATAGAACCGTTCTTGCGGTCGTTCCGCTCCACTGGCATCGATCTCGCCCGCATCGAACCTCCGGCGTTTCTCCTTGTCCTTGAGCAGATCGTAGGCAGCCGAAACATCCTGGAACTTCGCCGCGGCATCCTTGTCATCGGGATGCAGATCGGGATGAAGCTTTCGAGCCAGTCTTTTGTACGCCTCCTTGATCTCTTTATCGGTAGCAGATCTAGCTACGCCGAGAGTCTCGTATGGGTCTTTCATGCACCTGTCCCCAATGACGCCCGCAACGACTATTCGCGATGATCACATTCCGCCAACAATCCAGAGAAGTCAAAGTAGCGTAAATGGAGTGTCTAAGTGCGGGATATTGACCGCGAAACGAGAGCCAGGAAATGGGCACAAGGGCGACTTTTGCGTTATGCTGGCAGAGCCGCCTAAGTACGCACTCACGGTCGTTCGGCTTTGAAGCCAAACCCACCAGTCGGTGATCTCCTGGACGATGGCTGTTTTCAGGGACACTCCAGTCCATAGCCGGAACCACTTAGAGGGCAAATCCAACTCAAGGCGCGAAGGATCGCTATGACGGCAAAGGGTCAAGATCGGTCATCTGAAAGATTTGGTCGGATGACCGCTGCGCCCCGCTTGGCGGTTATCGTCCTTGCTCAGCGTGAACACCCGCATCCGGTCAAACCGCTACCAACGCCATAACCGCGCGCGCTTTTGCGCGCACGCTCCAAAGTGCTAGGTTTTGCCTGCCGCTGCGTTTACCCTCCACAAA
>JBBKVT010000384.1:0-9857 GCA_037968535.1 Paracoccaceae bacterium | reverse complement strand
TAAATTTCCATAAAATGTCCGACGAAATCATTCGGCGACGAAATTTGTATAGACTTGCCCAACCTACGAAAACAATAGCATTTATCGCGGTCGATTGTTGCACCGGCCGCGCCAGAAAGCAGGGATAGATCGATATGAATGGGACCACACTCAGGGCCCGGCCTGCGCCATTGCCTGCGGCGCGGGGACGATCTATCGCAACTATTTCGTGCCAGTAGGCTCTAAGATCGGGCAGTCGTCTGATATTCAGATTGATTGCTTGGAGGCTCTCGGCGAAGTGCTCGGCAATGACGAAGATGCCTTATGGACTATGTCAAACGGCTACGCTCTCCCGCATACGGGAGCTCTTGCATCCATCACCAAGGAGATCAATTCGATAGGCCCGGTCGCCCTCGAAGAACTGATGGGCCTGCTAAAAATCGGCATTCAGAGAGGCACAGAAGTTACAATCAGCGGTGGCGGCCATCTCGTTTCACAAGTTCTTTGCAGTGCGATGCCCGTCGCCTATACGCAGCATGCCCTAGAGGATTGGGGGCCGTTGCCCGACTGGTCTTGGAGGCGGCCTACGAAGCCTGCTTCCGAGCCGCCTTGCTAAACCGTAAAGAAACCGGCTCGGCGAAGCTCTATCTCACACTGCTTGGCGGCGGAGCATTTGGAAACCCCCAAGTCTGGATTTTCGACGCGATCGCGAGATCGTTGCGGCTATTCAAGAACTCCGGCCTAGACGTCAGAATTGTGTCTTACGGATCCTTGTCCTCATCGGTCGATGACATGTTACGTCCACATCAATAGGAGAGTTGAAACGAGTCGCAGCATCCCTCAAACTTGCGGACATAGTGCGGACACAGAGAACCAGACCCCACCTCGAAACCCGCTAAGTCATTGATTTTATGGTGCCCCCACACGGACTCGAACCGCGGACCTACTGATTACAAATCAGTTGCTCTACCAGCTGAGCTATAGGGGCATGCGCGGCGGTTTACGATTTTGAGAACGGTCGTGCAAGCCCTGTCGTGAGGCCCTTCATTTCGCTTCTGACAGCATCCGTGCGGCAGTGTCGATCATTGCGGCACGGTCCTGGTCTGCCCCGAGGTGAAGGACATCCGGTTCGTCCCGTCCGGGTCGTTCTAGTGTGGCCATCTGGCTATCGAGAAGCGTTGGCGGCATGTAGTGATCGACTCGGGCCACCAGCCGCGAGAGGATCAGATTTCGGTCACCGTCGAGAAAGAGCATCCGACAAGGCCCTGTCCTGTCACGCAGCAAGTCTCGATAGATGCGTTTGAGGGCGGAGCAAGCGACGAAAACATCCCTGCCGGCTTCTGCCTCTGCCCTGGCAGCCTCTGCGAGGTTGGTGAGCCAGCCCCAGCGCATTTCGTCCGTCAGTGGCAGCCCGGACCGCATGTGCTCGATATTCTCGTCGGAATGAAATTTGTCGCCTTCCAGGAAGACCGCGCCTCCTCGGCCGGCCAACCCCTCGGCGACCGTGGACTTACCGGACGCAGCAACGCCGATCACAAAGACAACGTGTCCCCGGCTCATCGATGCACGGTCCGGTTGGCATGAGAAAGCAGCAGGACAGCGCAAAGCCCGACCCCGATGACAAGGATGGCTGCGGGCGCGGCATTGCCGATCTGCTCTAGCGAAGCTTTTTCGTAGACCCGCGTCGCCAACGTGTTGAAGTTGAATGGCCGCAGCAACAGCGTGGCGGGCAATTCCTTGGTGCAATCGACGAAGACCAGCAGCAGAGCGGTTCCGACCGAGCCGCGGATCAGCGGCAAATAAACCCGTCGAAGCGCGCCGCCCGCCGTCTGGCCAAGCGACCGCGCCGCCATCGGAAGGCTGGGCGAGACGCGGCCAAAGGCACTGTCGACGGCACCTTGCGCGATGGCAAAGAAGCGCACCGCGTAGGCATAGATGATCGCGACGGCGGATCCGGTCATCAAGAGCCCGATGTCCCGGCCCGTGGCGGCTTCAACAACGTTGGCGATGAAGTGATCCGCCGCCGACATCGGGTAAAGCAGCCCTACACCCAGCACTGCGCCCGGTGCCGCATAGCCAATCGTCGTCAGCGGCAGGATCGCGCGTGGACCCCGGCTCCGGGCCAGTCGCACACCGTAAACCATGAAGATTGCCGCCAGAACCGTCAGCACCGATGCAATGCCACCGACGACGAGCGTGTTGACCATCGCCCGAAGCAGTCCGGGGTCGAGCCAACGCTCTGCGTTCTCCAGCGCGTGACCGCCGATAACCGAGACCGGCAGCACGAAACCAACCAGAATCGGAAGGCTGCACAACGTCGCAGCCAGCCAGCCCTGCCAGCCGCGCAGCCGCATCGGTATGACGGGACGCATCTGCCGCGAAGTCTGGTGATACCGTTGATGCCGACGACTGCGTTTTTCAAGCCCCACCAGCAAGAGCACGATCAGCAACACCACGCCGGCAATCTGCGCCGCGCCGCCGGCATTGCCCCCCGACAGCCAGGTGCCGAAGATGCCCGTGGTCAGCGTCTGGACCGCGAAATATGAGACGACGCCATAATCGCTGACCGTTTCCATCACCACGATAGCGGTACCGGCAACGATCGCGGGTCGGGCGAGCGGCAAGCCGACTCGCCAGAACCGCGCCAAAGGTCCGGCCCCCAAAGCGCGCGCGACCTCGTAGCTGCCGCCTGACTGTTCGCGAAAGGCCGAGCGAGCAAGCAGGAATACATAGGGCGCCAAAGCTGCGGCCAGAACGACTGACGCCGCGCCGCGTGACCTGATTTCGGGAAACCAGTAATCGCGGGACGACTGCCAGCCGAATGTTTCGCGCAGCGCAGTTTGCACCGGCCCCGCATATTCCAGAAAGTCGACCAGCGCGTAAGCCCCGACATAGGCCGGTATTGCCAGCGGAAAAAGCAACAGCCATTGCAACCAGCCCGATCCGGGAAACCGATACATCGTCACCATCCACGCCGTGAACGTGCCGCTTACCGCCGCCAGTGCAGCGACCGAACCCGCCAGAATCGCGGTGTTTATCATGTAGCGCGGCAGCGTCGTAGCCATCAGGTGCGGCCAGATGTTCTTGTCCGGCGTCAGCGCGATCCAGACCACCGCGGCCAGTGGCAAAAGCACCAGCACGGCGATCACGACGGCCCCGACCGACCAGCGGTCCGGCAAGGAGCGCAACGAGTGTGCGCGTTTTAACTGAGTGTTTTGCTCGACCATTGCCTTTCGGCATACCCAAAAGCGGTTTGTCTGTCCAGATTTCCGCCTGTAGTCTGCGTGAAGAAAATATCAGGTTAACTGACTACATGCAGGTTGCACTTCATCTGGGCGCGCATTGCACCGACGACGATCGGTTGCTCAAATCGTTGCTCGCCAACAAGAACGTCCTTGCTGCAGAGGGGATCTCGGTTCCCGGACCGGGTCGCTATCGCGAGATGCTGCAAGAACTGGCACGTCAGTTCAAGGGCAAGCCTGCCGACGGCGATGCTCAGGAAAGGATCCGCAACGAGATCCTGCATGACAGTCATGCCTCGCGCGTCATTCTGTCGGACGAGAATTTCATGTGTGTTCATGCCCGTATCTTCGAGAATGCGCTGCTCTATGAGAAAAGCAGCTACAAGACCCAATGGTTGCGCAACCTGTTTCCGGGCGACGAAGTCGAGTTCCATATCGGAATCCGCAATCCCGCCAGCTTCATCCCGGCGGCCTTTCATCATCCCGATCAGCGCTACGAGAGTTTTCGCGATTTCATGTCCACCACGGACGTCATGGATGTGCGCTGGTCCGACGTGATCCTCACGATCCGTGAAAACAACCCCGACTGCCCGCTGACGGTCTGGTGCAACGAAGACACGCCTTTGATCTGGAACGAGATTCTGCGAGAGCTTTCGGGCCATGATCCGATGACCCGCCTGAACGATGATTTCGGCATTCTGCAGAGCATCATGAAGCCCATTGGCCTCAAGCGGATGCACAAGTATCTTGCTGACAACCCGCCGCAGACCGAAGTGCAGCGTCGCCGCATCCTTGCCGCCTTCCTCGAAAAATTCGCCATTGCCGAAGAGGTCGAAGAGGAACTGGACGCCCCCGGATGGACCGAAGACCTTGTCGCCGAATTGACCGAAGAATATGAAGAGGATCTGTACGAGATCAAACGGTTGGCGGGCGTGACATTCATCGCCCCCTGAATCGTCGCCCGCGAAGCAAAACCTGCAGTATCGAGGGTTTCGCTTTCGTCAAGACGACTGACCGCACCGAAACGGTTACCACCAATCTAAAGACGCCGCGGCGTTGATCCCCGCACACCGAAGTCAAAGTAACGAGCTGGCGCCGGTGCCCGAAGGGCGCTACATCCCCAACGCTTGCTTGTACATCTCGAGCACGGCTTCTTCCTCGGCCAGATCGTCCTTGTCACGGCGCCGCATCGTGATGACCTTACGGATCACCTTGGTGTCGTAACCACGCCCCTTGGCCTCGGCCATCACCTCTTTCTGCTGGTCGGCGATGTCCTTCTTCTCGGCGTCGAGACGCTCGAACCGCTCGATGAAAGACCGCAGTTCGTCGGCGGTGACGCGGTAGGTGGTGTCGGTAACGGAATCGTCCATGTGCTGCCTCATTCGGATGTTTGGCCGTTCCCTAGCGCCCTGCCCCGCCCGAAGCAAGCCGATCCGACTTGCCGGACCCTGCCCCGGATGCTAGGCGCTGATCCGCCGTACCACAAAGAGGAAGCGCTCATGGAACTCTTGATCTGGATCGGAGCGGTCATTTCGCTGATCGGCGTCGCTGGGCTGATCTGGTGTGTCATGTCCGCAGCGCGCGCACGGCGCGAAAAGCTGGATGACGCGACCATGACGGCGCGCTTGCAAAGGCTGGTGGCTTGGAACATGGCGGCGCTCGCGGTCTCTGCCATCGGGCTGATGATGGTCGTGATCGGGATCCTGCTCGGCTGACCCCCCGCTCAGCCTTAATGCCGGGCTCCACGCGGTGCCGGGGCACAATCGATTATCTCGACGGCCATTTTTGCCAGGACCGGGATCGAGCCCGCGTAATTCAGCGCGGATTCCGGATTCGACGCCGTGCCGTCCTCGGCCCGCCGCACCACGCCTTGCAAGATCGCCGCAATCCGGAACAGCGAGAACGCCAGATAAAACGGCCAGTCACGGATCGGGCCCAACCCGCGCCGCGCCAGATAGGCGGCGACATAGTCAGCCTCGCTCGGCAGACCCAGCGCCCGACGATCAAGTCCACCCAACCCACGCATACCGCCGTCATGTGGCAACCGCCATTGCGCGCACTGATAGGCCAGATCGGCCAGCGGATGACCCAATGTGGACAATTCCCAATCCAAAAGTCCAATGACGCGCGGCACTTGCGGGTCGAAGATCATGTTGTCCAGCCTAAAATCGCCATGCACCAGCGCCTCTTGTCCGTCCTCATCGGGCAGGTTGTCCGCCAGCCAGTCCATCACCCGCTCAAGGTCTGGCAGCGGAGTGCGTACCGACGCGCGGTACTGCCCGCTCCACCGTTCGGCCTGGCGCGCGAAATAGTTGCCGGGCCTGCCGAAATCGCCAAGTCCGACCGTGTCGGGGCGCACTTCGTGCAAAGCCGCCAAAGTCGCATTCATCGCGTCGTAGATCGGTCCGCGCGCCGCCTTTCCAAGATCAGCAAGCGCGGGGTCCCAGAATATCCGGCCCTCCAGATGCGCCATCACGAAGAACGCGCGTCCGAACGGGCTGTCAGCAGCTTCAGCCAGACAGAATGTACGCGGCACGGGAACAGGGCTGTCGGCCAGGGCAGTCATCATCCGGTATTCTCGATCCACCTGATGCGCCGATTTCAGCAATTGACCCGGCGGCTTGGCGCGCAGGACGTAGCGTCCGCTTGCCGCCTCGATCAGATAGGTCGGGTTGGATTGGCCGGTCGCAAACTTGCGAACCCCGTGTATTGCGGAAAAGCCGGTCACATGGCGTTCCAGCCAAGCGCCAAGCCGGTCCTCGGAAATCTCGAGCCCTTCGATCATGGTCCAATTCTGACCATGCGGCCGGGGCTGACGCAACGCCCGATTGACATGCCCCGCCCCGGCTGGTTCGCTGTCGTGAATCGGAGGAAACCTGAATGACCGACATGGCGCTTGGCATGACTGCCCGACTGCGCCCGATCCACCGGGCCGTGACTGAAATGATCACAGACGAGATCGCACCCCTCGACGCCGAATTCCTCGCCGAAGTGGATCGTGGCGACCGTTGGCAGTTCACCCCCCGCCAAACCGAGATCGTGGAAGGGCTGAAGGCCAGCGCGCGCGACCGCGGGCTGTGGAATTTCTGGATGACCGAACGCAAGGCGGGTGCGGGCCTGTCCACTGTTGAATACGCCTATCTGGCAGAAGAGATGGGTAAATCCCACCTTGCGCCAGAGGTCTTCAACTGCAACGCGCCCGATACCGGCAATATGCAGGTGTTCCAGCGATACGGCAGCGCGGAAATGAAGGAACGCTGGTTGAAGCCGCTGATGTCCGGGGAAATTCGATCCGCCTATCTGATGACCGAACCGCAGGTTGCATCATCCGACGCCACGAACATCGCACTTTCGTGCAAGCGCGACGGCGACGACTACGTGCTCAACGGCGAGAAATGGTGGGCAACCGGCGCCGGCGATCCGCGTTGCGCGGTCTATATCGTGATGGTGCGCACTGCCCAATACGGCCCCAAACATGAGCGTCACTCGATGATCGTCGTCGATCCGCATAGCCTCGGCATCGAAAAGCTGCGCCCAATGACCGTCTATGGCCATGATGACGCGCCGCATGGGCATTACCACATCCGCTTCACCGATGTCCGTGTGCCGACGGTGAACATGTTGCTGGGCGAAGGTCGTGGCTTCGAGATTGCGCAGGGCCGTCTTGGGCCGGGTCGCATCCATCACTGCATGCGCGCCATCGGACAGGCTGAAAAGGCGCTGGAATTGATGTGCCGCCGTTCGCTGGCCCGCGAGGCGTTCGGCAAGCCTTTGGCCCAGCTCGGCGCGAATTACGACCACATTGCCGAAGCGAGGATGGAGATCGAACAGGCCCGTCTGTTGTGCCTGAAGGCGGCCTGGATGATGGACCAGGGCGACGACCGCGCCGCCGCCCCGTGGATCAGCCAGATCAAGGTGGTTGCCCCAGCCGTGGCACTGAAGATCACCGATCAGGCGGTGCAGATGTTCGGCGCGGAAGGTATCAGCCAGGACACGCCGCTGGCGCATCAATGGACCGCACTAAGGACACTGCGGCTGGCCGATGGGCCGGACGCAGTGCATCGCCGCCAAGTGGCGCGAGTTGAACTGGCCCGATACACTCAGAAAAAGGTCTAAACCTCGGCTCGTAGCACCTTGAAATCGCTCGACCAAATAAGTTCGCGTCTTCTTCCGCAATCTGCCCATCGGCAGAGTGTTTTCGAACAGATGTTGCCTGCTTCAAGTCTCAGACAGGAACGTCATCCCACAGGTCCTCGGACTCTTCTTCGTCGTTTGCCTTGATGGTTTTCATGCCGTCTCCTGAAGCCTTGTGCAGGGCCTGCTTCAGCTCGTGGGCCTTGTCATCGTCATTCAGGACGCGGTCAATGATCATGTCGATTTCTGCAAATTCCTTGTTTGTCGGCATGGCAGCCTCCTCTGTTTTGGCTAAGTTCGAACTATCCCCGCGCCCGGCCTCATTTGGGCTTCGATTTCTCGGCCGCACAGGTGCGGCAGAACGGCGTGTAGGGCAGGACATCAAGCCGCTCTTCAGAGATCTTCTCACCACAACTGACGCAGGTCCCATATTCGCCTGCGTCCATCCGTTCCAGCGCGGCGGTGATAGCGCGCATTTCCTCGAGCCCGGACATCCCCATCCCTTCCAGAACTTCGTCGGCCTCACGTTCGACAGCCAGTTCTTCCCAGTCAGGCGAGTTGTGCGAGTCAAGCTCGTCGTCGATGACGTGCAATCTGGTATCCAGATACTCCATTCGGGCCATCAGAGTCTGACGTCGCTGTTTCAGGGCTTTCATTGCACTTCCTCCATCCTGCGATGCCCAGTGTCGGTTGTTCCAGCGACGACTCCTTGACACAGGTCAATTTAAGACCTGAAACACGGATAGCTACGATTATTTTGCGTTAATTGCTGTTCGGGCCGCGAAACCGGCTATTGGCGACCCGGTTTCGCGGTAAACCGCTCACTGTCTGAACTGCGCGCCAACTGCGACGTCGAGCGCCGGTTGGCAAGAGCCTCGGGTGCCCCGATCCTGATTGCCCGCATACCGCCGATCTGGCCCAGTTTGACGGTCGCGGCGACACGACCGTCCATGCCTTCCAACTCGACAAAGGTCAAACTGTCGGACGGCAATTCCAGAAGGTGGTCGACCGCCCATTCGCTGATATCGGTTAGCGGTACCATGACACGGTGAAGCACCGCCCGCACCGGCACTTCGGCGCGCATGACGGCTTCAGACAGCGCATCCTGCCAGTCCGCATCGACGGTGCCCGGCTGGCGGCCAGACTGAGTTGACTCCAGAGGGAAGGCCAAAAGGACCTCGCCCGCACGCGCGCCACGGCCCAGGTCGATCCGCAGGCGGTACGCTCGATATCCGGTGTCGGCCAGGGCCATCTGGATCATCCGGGGTTCTGCCAGAACGGTGGCGAACCGAAATCCGGTCACCGGCGGGGCGTCCACCAGAAGCCCATGGGTCCGGTCGAAATGGCAAAGCATCCGGTCCAGGAAATCAGAGACCATCACGGCGTCGGTCCGGGTCGGACGGCGGGGTGTCGCTGCCTGCGGCACGATCCGCGCGGTCGTCAGATGCTCGACCAACGCTGTAACAAGCTGGATGTCGACCATCGCCAGCCCGCGTCTGCCATCGGGCGCCTGCAGCGTCATCAGAAGCGTAGTGTCGGGCAAATCGTTCAGGAGGTCGGCAAGCGAGCCCTGGCTTTCACCAAACCGCTCGAGGGTCGCGACAAGCTGATCCAGATCATCTGCCGCCTGTGCGACAGCCTTTCGAAACAGACCTTCGATCGACGATGCCGTTGGTTCGGGCCGTGGCCGACCCGCCCCAGCCTTGCGTTGGAGCGTTGAAATTAGTGCATCGTCTTTCATGGACCCGGCGCTGTCAGATCGGTTACCGGAACCTTAGCGCCATAAGGGTTACCAAAGCGTTGCGAACCGCCCTATTCGGCGGCCTTCGCCTGGGGCTGCGACAAAGGCAACGTCACCCTGAACGCCGCACCACCCTGTCCTGGCAGATAAGCCACATGCCCCCCGAGCTTGACCATGATCTCGCGACTGATCGCAAGTCCCAGACCCGCGCCGCCCGCAGCAGACTGATCGCTCAGACGCGAGAATTTCTCGAAGATCAGGTTCTGGCTTTTTTTCGGAATGCCGGTGCCGTTGTCGATGAAATCGACCTGCACGGTCGCACCTCGCCGCCGCACTTCGATCCGCAGTTCCGGTTTTGCGGCGTCGCAATATTTCCGCGCATTGGCGATCAGGTTGATGAACACCTGCCGCAGCCGGTCGGTATCGGTGACCAGCGCAACAATCTCGGCGGCGTCATCGCGCCGAACAACCAAAACCCGGTCCGCGGCCATTGATCTTGTCGCAGAAATCGCGCGGTCCAGCACGTCATGCAGATTGCCGTTCTGCCAGTTCAGCGAAACCTGGCCGTTCTCGAGAACGCTCAGGTCCAGCAGATCATCCAGCAGCCGCGTCAGCCGGATCGCTTCGTCGTGGATGATCGAAGAATAGCGCGTCAGTTCTTCAGGCGGCACCTCGCTGCGGTCCATCAGAATTTCGGAAAAGGCACGGATCGAGGTCATCGGTGTGCGCAATTCGTGGCTGATCTGGCTCAGAAACGCGTC
>JBBKVT010000383.1:0-3982 GCA_037968535.1 Paracoccaceae bacterium | reverse complement strand
TTTATTCTGACAAGCACACGGTGTTTCGCGTCGCCAATCAATCCGCCAGGTCCGGGCATGGCATGACCCAGATTCGCCGGGCTTTGAATGAGCTAAACATCGAGATTCTCTGTGCAAATTCTTCTCAAGCCAAAGGCCGGGTCGAACGCACGAATCGCACTTTACAGGATCGTTTGGTCAAAGAACTCAGGCTGGCGAACATCTCTGACATGGCGGCCGCCAATGGGTTTCTACCTGGCTTCACGGAGCGCTATAACGCCAGGTTTGCCAAGGTCCCGCGTCGCCCTGACAACCTGCACAGACCGATGAACATCGAACCTGATCGGCTGCGTGATGTGTTCTGTTTCCGGGATGAACGGGTCGTCGGGCCCCAACTGGCCCTCTCCTATGATCGCAAGCGGATCATCCTGGCTGAGAACGCGATCACCCGCGATCTGCCGGGCAAGTATGTGGACACCTATGCCTTTCCCGATGGCTGCTTTGAGGTGCGCTGGAAGGGCGTCTCGATCCCCTACTCCGTCTTCGACAAGGATCAGCGGGTGACCCACGCGGCGATCACCGAGAACAAACGCCTCAGCGCGGTACTGGAACATATCAAAACCGAACAGGACAAAGCTGCCCCCAAGAAACGACGCGCTGGAAAGCAGAAGACGCGGTATCAGCCAACAGGCCGCCGCAACGATGGCTGGAACTCAAAGCTCGCCCGTCGCGCCAAAACACGGGTTGGGGCCGCCTCAACACAAGCCGCCAAATCACCAGAACGCGTGGCTGTTCAGCGCTGCGATACTTGAAGTCTCCGCCCTGCCCAGCCACACTCCGACAGCGCAAGTGGGACATTTCTACTTTGCAGAGCGGCGGACAGTTCGACTTGGTTGCAACATAGGGCAGCTTAAATACTGCCCCTCACTATTAAAGAAACACATCGGTTGCTTAAATAGTGAGCCCGTGTGACAACCCCTCTTATGGCCGACGATGTCACAGATACGCGCCTGGGGCGCTATGTTGAAACCCCCGTCGGTGGCGAGACCGTCCGCGCATTCGTGCCACCCGCATTGCCCCCAGATCCACCGATCGACGTGCTTCCCTTGCTGACAAGGCTGAGTGCGGCCGAGCGCGCATTGGGGCGGCTCGACGGAATCACCATGCTTCTGCCGCGCCATGATCTCTTTCTCTATATGTATGTTCGCAAGGAAGCGGTGCTGTCGTCTCAGATCGAAGGCACCCAGTCGACGCTGACCGACCTCTTGCGGTTCGAGGCTGCTGCCGAGGCAGGCCGGGCCTTCGACGATGTTCGGGAGGTTTCGAACTACGTCGACGCGATGATGTACGGTCTGGATCGGCTGGACGAGCTTCCGTTGTCCCTGCGCCTGATCCGTGAAATGCATGCACGGCTGATGGAGGGCAACCGTGGCGGCGACAAGAACCCCGGCGAGTTCCGGCGGAGCCAGAACTGGATCGCCGGCACCCGGCCCGGCAATGCCATGTTCGTGCCGGTCCCGCCGAACGAACTAGGCCCCTGTCTGTCAGACTTCGAGGCGTTCATGCACGAAGAGGCGTCGGGCCTGCCGCCTCTGATCAAGGCTGGTTTGCTGCACGTCCAGTTCGAAACCATCCATCCGTTTCTGGACGGCAACGGCAGGATCGGACGTCTTTTGATCACGCTCTATCTCTGCACCAAGGGATCCCTGCAGGCACCCCTTCTGTACCTCAGTCTTTATCTGAAGACGCATCGGTCGGCGTATTACGCCGTTCTGCAATCCGTTCGCGAAGCGGGTGCCTGGGAAGAGTGGCTGGCGTTTTTCTTGGACGGCGTGGCCCAGACGGCCAACCAGGCCTTTGAGGCCGCAACGCAGATCGTCGAGCTGTTCAAGGCCGACCGGGACCGGATCACAGCCGACAGTGATCGCGCGGGATCCTCCTTGCGCGTCCACGAGTGGCTGCAGTCGAACCCTTTCGTCACTTCTAACCAGTTGGTGGACAAGATCGGGCTGTCGGCACCAACCGTCAACGCGGCCCTCTCCGATCTCGAACGGTTGGGTATCGTGATCGAAGTAACAGGCAAGCGCCGGAACCGGGTGTTCAGCTACCAGAGGTACCTGGACATTTTGAGCGAGGGCACGGCGCCGCTTTAGGATGTAGTGCGCTGCACCCTTCCGGGTCGGTCACATCACTTTGCCGGTCCTGCGTCAGGTGGAGGTCGCCTTGGCAACGTCCTTCTGCACTTGCCTCAGCGCCGTGAACGACAGCGCCTTGAGATCGTAGTCAACCGTGCGGAGCCGCGTGTCCTGATTGATCCGGTAGCCTATGTCGGCATCGTCCCGCACCTCCCGCAAGGCGGGCGCGATGACGGCAAGGGTTGATGATCGGCATTTGCTGCCGCCAGTGCCGTGCAGGGGTCGGATGGTCACGCGAGTCCGACTGGCAAGGTGACAGGGTCTGGCAAATGCTCCCCGCGCCTCTCTGTTCTCTGGGCCCTCCCTTCCCCGAACTGTCCGACGCCGCGAAGGAAAAGGCCCGCAGCTGGTATCGCGATCTCGGGCCGCATGACGATTGGTGGGATGCGGTCTATGAGGATTTCGAGCGCATCTGCGAAATCTTGGGCATCCGCCTCAAGACCACTCCCGTCCGCCTGATGGGCGGGGGCACGCGCCAAAAACCCTGCATCTGGTTCTCGGGTTTCTGGTCGCTGGGGGGCGGAGCTTGCTTCGAGGGCTTTTTCTGCCACGCCAAGGGCGCGGCCTGTTGCATCCGCGATTATGCCCCGCAGGATTCAACCTTGCACGGCATCGCCGACCGGCTACAGGCCATCCAGCGTCGGAACTTCTACCAACTCTTGGCCGAGGCCAGCCACAGCGGTCGCTACACCCACGAGTACACCATGTCCGTGGACGTCACCCGCGACAGCCCGGCCTGGCAGCCGCCAACCGAGGACGCCGAGGAGATTGTGACCGAGGACCTGCGTGACCTTGCCCGCTGGCTCTATCTCCAGCTCGAGGCCGAATACGATCACCTCACCTCGGACGAGGCCATCGAGGAGGGGATTATCGTCAACGAATACACGTTCACCGAAGCCGGGCGGCGGTTCGGATGAATGAACGCAGTTGAAAACTGTCAGAAAACCGCTTAGGTTTCTGACAAAGGAGCGATCATGGAACGCATGACCGAGAGCATTTTGCAAGTTGCAGCAACTTTGCCGGAGGGAGCCCCTTTGGCAGCGAAGGGGTTGTTGCACCTTGGTTCCCGTGCGGCGGTCGACCAAACGCTCTCGCGTCTGGCCGCGCGTGGTGAACTGATACGGGCCTGCCGCGGGATCTATCTGCGCCCGGTCCAGACGCGGTTCGGACCCCGCAGCCCCTCGGTCGAACAGGCGATCAAGGCACTGGCAGCGCAAAGAGGCGAGACCATCGTTCCGAGCGGTGCTGCGGCAGCGAATGCCTTGGGTCTGACGACCCAGGTTCCCGTAAGGGCAGTCTATCTAACCTCTGGTCGCAGCCGTGTCCTGAACCTTGGGCGGCAACATGTCGAGCTGCGTAACGCGCCAAGATGGCAGTTGGCCCTTGGCGACAAGGCTTCCGGTCAGGTCGTGCGCGCGCTGGCTTGGCTTGGACCGGATGAAGCCGAAGGAGCCTTGCGCATTTTGAAGTCCAGGCTTCCGGCGTCTGCCATGATGGAACTGGTCACGGCCGCGCCGCAGTTTCCAACCTGGCTGGCGCGAACGGTCGGAAAAGTTGCGCATGGCTGAGTCATTCCTGAAGCTCAGTTCCGCCGACCGCCTGGACGTGCTTGGCGTTGCGGCCGATCAACTCGGTCGACCTGCCCATCTTCTGGAAAAGGATGTGTGGGTTGTATGGGCGATCCAGCAATTGTTTGGATCGCCCGTCGGCCCGCACCTCGTGTTCAAAGGCGGCACCTCATTGTCGAAGGCCTATCACGTCATCGACCGGTTTTCCGAGGATGTGGATCTGACCTTTGATATCCGCGC
>JBBKVT010000382.1:0-3159 GCA_037968535.1 Paracoccaceae bacterium | reverse complement strand
GCGGATACCGCGCCAGCCGCCGATTTCGACCTCGCCACCGGCCGGATCGCCACCGCGACCGGGGCGCTTGGCGGCTTTGCGATCAGCGTTGACCGCTTCGCCGTGGCAGACCCCGCCGGGCGCGGGTCGGTCGGGTTCGGTGCGCCGCAGGACGGGGCGAAATCGATCTGCGACATCATCCTTGACCTGCGCGGTGGCACCCCGCTGTTTCCCGCCCCGCACAAGCGCGACGGCTATCTGCGCGCCGATCCGGGCGATCCCGCCGCCGTCGAACGCGCGATCCGGGCCGCTGCCGACCTGCAAGGCACCTTTGAAAAGCCGCTGTATATCCGCTTTGATGCCGGCCTCTGCGCCCATTCCCGCGCCTCGCGGCCCGGCTGCGACCGCTGCCTGAACGTCTGCCCCACCGGCGCCATCCTGCCCGACGGCGACAGCGTCTTCATCAACCCCGACATCTGCGCCGGCTGCGGCGCCTGCGCCGCCGTCTGCCCCTCGGGTGCCGCCAGCTATGACGACCCGCCCGTCGGCCACCTGTTCGCCCGGCTGCGCACCCTTGCCCGCGCCTATGCGGCGGCAGGCGGCAAGACCCCGCGTCTGCTGATCCATGACGCCTTCGGGGCCGAGATGATCGCGCTTTCTGCCCGCTTTGGGCGCGGCCTGCCCGCCGATGTGATCCCGCTGGCGGTCCCTGAAATCGAAGGCATCGGTCATGCGGAAACCCTCGCCGCCTTTGGCTGTGGGTTCGCGCAGGTCACGCTGCTGGCCGGGCCGCGCAGCGATCTGGCGGTGCCACGGTCGGAACTGGCGACAACGCAGGCGATCCTGACCGGCACCGGACAGGACGCCGCGCGGCTCGCGCTGATCGCGCCCGCCGACCCCGACGCGCTTGAGGCGGCGCTTTACGACAGCCGCCCCGACCCGCTGAAGATCGAGCCGATCCTGCCGCTTGGCAGCCGGCGCGAGGTGACGCGGCTGGCCGCCGCTGGCCTTGCCCAAGGCGACACGCCGCAATTCCCGCTGCCCATCGGCGCGCCCTATGGGGCCATTGTCATCGACAAGGCGGCCTGCACGCTGTGCCTTGCCTGCGTGTCGCTGTGCCCCTCGGGGGCGCTGGCCGACAATCCCGACAAGCCGCAGGTCCGGTTCCAGGAAACCGCCTGTCTGCAATGCGGTATCTGCGCCTCGACTTGCCCCGAGGATGCGATCACGCTGGTGCCGCAACTGAACCTCGACAAATCCGCCCTGAGCCACCACGTCCTGCACGAGGAGGAGCCCTATGACTGCATCGAATGCGGCAAGCCGTTCGGCGTGAAATCCACGGTCGAACGCATCGTGGCGTTGCTGGATGGCAAGAACTGGATGTATGCGACCACTGACAAGACCCGACTGATCCGGATGTGCGACACCTGCCGCATCACCTCGCAGTATCACCAGCACGGATCGTCGCTTGGCGTCGGCGAACGGCCCCGGCCGCGCACCACCCAGGACGATCTTGACGCACGCGACGGCCGCCCCCCGAAACTCAACTGAAAAAAAACCCAACTGACAACGGAGATCCGCAATGTCCGACGACAGCTTTAATATGTCGCTTCGCAAGTTCCTCAAGACGGTCGGCGTGACCGCGCAACAGCAGATCGAAGAGGCGGTGCGCGATGCCCGCGACGCCGGCACCCTGCCCGACGGCCCCCTGAACGCCCGCATGGTGCTGACCGTCGATGGCATCGACCTGCACCACGAGACCACGGGCAAGATCACCCTGAAGGACGCCGAATGACGCCAGACGCCGTCCGCGCCGTCCTGTCCACTGTGGTCAACCCCGCCACCGGGCGCGATATCGTCAGCGCCGGGATGGTCCGCGCGTTGACGGTGAACGGCGCTGCGGTCAGCTTTGTGCTTGAGGTCGATCCGGCGCGGGGCAGCAGCATGGAGCCGTTGCGCGCCGCCGCCGAACGCGCGGTGCGCGAGATGGAGGGGATCGATAGCGTCTCGGCGGTGCTGACCGCGCATGCGGTGACGGGCGCGCCCAAGGGGCCGCCGCCGGATCTTGGCGGGACCAAAAGGCCGCCCGCCGGTCCCACGAAACTGCCCGGTGTCGGTCGTGTCATCGGCGTCGCCAGTGGCAAGGGCGGCGTTGGCAAATCCACCGTCGCCGCCAACCTCGCCGTCGCACTTGCCGGGCGCGGCCAGCGGGTCGGCCTGCTTGATGCGGATGTCTATGGTCCCAGCCAGCCCAGGATGCTGGGCGTTTCGGGCCGCCCATCGTCACCCGATGGGCAGATCATCCTGCCGCTGCGCAACCACGGCGTCACCGTGATGTCGCTGGGCCTGATGGTGGACGAGGACGAGGCGCTGGTCTGGCGCGGGCCGATGCTGATGGGGGCGCTGCAACAGATGCTGTCACAGGTGCAGTGGGGGACGCTTGACGTGCTGCTGGTCGATCTGCCGCCCGGCACCGGCGACGTGCAGATGACGCTGTGCCAAAAGACCGAAGTCGCCGGGGTCATCATCGTCTCGACGCCGCAGGACATCGCCCTGATCGACGCCCGCAAGGGGATCGACATGTTCCGGCAGATGAAGACGCCGATCCTTGGCATCGTGGAAAACATGTCGGCCTTTGTCTGCGACGGCTGCGGCAAGGTGCATCATCCCTTTGGCCACGGCGGCGCGCGAGCCGAAGCGGAGCGGATCGGCGTGCCGTTCCTGGGTGAAATCCCGCTCGATCTGGCGATCAGGGTGGCTGCCGATGGCGGTGCCCCGATCGTCGCGGCCAAACCTGACAGCCCGCAATCCGCCGCCTTCTGGGCGCTGGCCGACGGCCTGATCGCGCTGGAACC
Organism: Paracoccaceae bacterium; assembly: GCA_037968535.1. Classification (GTDB taxonomy): domain Bacteria; phylum Pseudomonadota; class Alphaproteobacteria; order Rhodobacterales; family Rhodobacteraceae; genus JAHEAO01. Next base: position 325 of record JBBKVT010000382.1, on the reverse strand, counting down.
GGCATGACGACCGCCGCCCGCCCTGCCCTGCCGCCGCTGCTGACCGGCCATCCGGTGCCGCGCGATGCCTTTACTGCCGCCACCGCGCTAGCGGTCGGGGGCGGCGATCCCGGCACGCTTGTCTATGCGCAAACCGACGATGCCGTCGATCTTGCGGTGATCCTTGCGCCCGAAATGCCGCTGGCCCGGGCGCTTGACGCGATGCTGGCGTTGCAACTGGCGACCGGCGACGCGATTGGCGCGCTGGCCCCGCCCGAGGTCGCGGTGCAGATCGCGCCGCCCGCCGGGCTGGTCGTCAACGGCGGCAGTTGCGGCGGCTTTCGCG
>JBBKVT010000381.1:0-4065 GCA_037968535.1 Paracoccaceae bacterium | reverse complement strand
CCGCGAACCGCCTCGCCCTGCAACGCTTGCAATTCTCACGTTTCATGTGATTTTCACCCGTGACAGGCATAAGGACGCGCAATGCGCTACGACTCTTTGGCAGATTTCCTGAAAACCGGGCGCGCCGCCCTGGCGAAGGGGCCGGTGGCGATGATCATGGTCGAGGATCTGATCGAGGTCGATACCACCATCCGCCACCACCAGAAGGCGGGCTTTACCACAACGCTGGTCTTTGCCCCCGCCGAACTGCACCTGCCCGACGCGCTGGAAGACAAGGTGCACCGCATCACCCATGACATGACGCGTCCGCAGGCGGTTGAAACTGTCGTCAATGCGGTGATCGACGCGGCACCGGGCGTCTGGCTGTATTACTGCTTCAACGCCGAATACCTGTTCCACCCGTTCTGCGAAAGCCGCAGCGTCGCCGAGCTTCTGGCCTTCCATACCGAGGAACGCCGGGACGCGATGCTGAGCTACGTGATCGATCTTTATGCAGGCGATCTGTGGGACTATCCCGACGCGGTATCGCTCGAAGATGCCTGGCTGGACAAATCCGGCTATTACGCCCTGGCCCGCAACGACGCCAGACTGCACCCCAAGGAACGGCAGTTGAACTTCTTCGGCGGCCTGCGCTGGCGGTACGAGGAACACGTCCCCGAACCGCGCCGCCGGATCGACCGGATCGCAATGTTCCGCGCCAAGCCGGGGCTGCGACTGTTGCCGGGGCATCTGTTCAACGATGAGGAATACAACACCTACGCCTGCCCCTGGCACCACAACATCACTACCGCCCTGGTGTCGTTTCGCACCGCCAAGGCGCTGAAGGGCAACGCCGGATCGACCTTCGACATCCCGACGTTCAAATGGCACAATTCGGTGGAATTCGAATGGCATTCCCAGCAGTTGCTGGACCTTGGCCTGATGGAGCCGGGACAGTGGTTCTGACCCGACCAACGCTCGGCGTCGGTTATTTGCCGGTTGCCCCCAGCACAGCGCGGATCGTGCGCCCGATGATCCGCAGGTCGCCGCGCAGCGACAAAGTCTGGGCATAATCGTGATCATACCGCGCGCGGGCGTCGAAACCCGCATCGTTGCGGCATTCGACCTGCCAAAGTCCGGAAATTCCCGGCCGCAGGCTGTAATAGGCCGAAGCCGCCGGCAACCCGTCGTATAGCGACTGTTGCGCCAGCGTGAAGGGCCGCGGTCCGATCAGGCTCATGTCGCCGACCAGCACGTTCCACAATTGCGGCAATTCGTCGAGGCTGGTCTTGCGCAACAAATGCCCGAGCCGGGTGATCCGCGGATCGCGTTCCAGCTTTTGCGTGTGCCGCCATTCCGCCGCAACCGCCGGATCAGATGCGATCAACCGCAACAAGACCGCATCGGCGTCGCGGACCATCGTGCGCACCTTCCAGCAACCGAACGCGCGGCCATCCTTGCCGACCCGCATCTGCCGAAAAAACCCGCCGCCGCCCGCAGCCGACATCAGCCCGCCGGACAGCAGGACGATCGGCAACGCGATCGGCAGCATCGCCAGCACGACGACGATATCAAGCGCCCGCTTGCCCCAGGCAGCGTATCGGTCCGGCGCAACAGCAGGTCGGACAGGCGCGATCGCCAGGTCCTCGAAATGGGCAATTCTCATCGGCAGCAACTTTCCTTTGGCGGGCCGCAAAAAGCGGACGTCACACAGCGCAACCCCGCAAGACTGCAGAAAGTTTCATTAAATTCCGCTTAAAATTTTTTCGATGTTTCGCGGCGTGTCGGTGGTATTTGCCGTAGAAGTCGCCCGATCCGGGGACAAAGGGCACGGGATCGTCAGGTTTTGCAGCTAGGCTGATACCAACGCGGCTCGGGGTGAGTCGCAGCACCTTTCGGGGTGCGGCATCAGGTAGGGACGTGCGATGTTCCGCAAAGCAATCAGCCGACGGTTGTCGGCACTCTTGCCGGGCGTAGTCCTGCTGGCTCTCGCGGTTGCGGGGCCGACGGCTGCGCGGCAGGGCGTTCTGGTGGTCGGCAACGATCCCGGCGGCGCGGTGGAACAGCGGGTGGCCGCGGTGCGCGATTTGCAGGTGCATGGCACCAAGGTCGAAATTCGCGGCGACTACTGCCTGTCGGCCTGCACGCTGTACCTCGGCATTGCCGACGTCTGCACCACCCCGCGCACTGTCTTCGGGTTCCACGGTCCGGGCTCGGCGATCTACGGCATCGGCCTGACCCCCGCGGCGTTCGAGCATTGGTCCCAGGTCATGGCGCGGCATTACCCGCCGCCGCTGCGGTCATGGTATCTTAACGTTGCCAGAAATCGGACCACCGGCTTCTATTCCGTCCGGGGCCGGGACCTGATCGAAATGGGGTTGGCCGCCTGTCCCGCCAGTTGAACGGCCGCGACGGGCTGGCGGCATAGGCGGTCGACGCCGACAAGGCCCCGGCCTGTCCCTGTCCCACGGCTTCGGCAACTTGCGCGATCGACGCGCTTTGACGGGCATCGGTCGTGGCATTTCCCAGCACGCCCAGCCCGTCCGCCAGATACGGCAGCGTGGCCGCTTCGGCAGTGGCCGCGCTTTGCAGCAGGATCGCCGCCAGAAAGCCGATCTGGCTGTTGAACTCTGGTGTTGGCAGTGAGCGGTCGCCAAGATCGGTCACGATCGCCTCGACCTCGGCCGCGCAACCCGCGTCGCTGCAGGCCGCGACCAGTGCCGCTTCATCGAACAGCGCCTGCGCGCCCGCCGACCCCGCCAGCGCCAGCGCGATCACCACGCCACCAATGGAACGCCGCGCCGTTCGGAACAAATTCAGCCGCATATGTCTCTCCTGCCAACTTTGCGCATTGGGGCCAGAGAATGCTTAAGTCTAAATTAACGCTGATGCCGTTTTGATCGCGCTGTCAGGCCCAAGGCCCGACGGTTCGCAGAATGGAACGCCCGCGTGTTTGCACGACGCCTGATCGAGATTGCACTGTCCTCCATTGTTGCGGCGACCGGCCTGTTCTACGTCGTGGCAGAGGGTCGTGCCATCGTCCAGACCGGCGCGCCGTTCGCGTCTGGCCCCGCACTTGGCCTCGCACCCGAAACCCGGCTGGCCGCACTGCATCGCTGCGACACCGCGATGTCCGGGCCCGGCTTTGGTATGCAGGCTGAATTGCCGCGCCGGGCGATTGCCGGCGCTTGTTCGGATCTGGCCGCCGGCATCCTCGACGACGCGCCCAGCCACGGCTTCGCCCACCTGATCGCTGCAACGGCGGCAGCGACCGCAGGCGACACGGTCAGCGCGGCGCGCCACCTGACGGCCTCGCAGGATTTCGCTCCGTTCGAAGGCTGGCTGGCAGAGCGGCGGCTGTTGTTGCTCGCACCGCGCATTGCCGACGCCGACACAGCCGGCCTTGTCGCACGCGACGCGACAGCGCTGTTGCACACCGAAACCGGGGCCGCGCTGTTGATCGGGCTCGCCCGAACCTCGGTGCCTCTTCGCGACATCCTGCTGGACAAGGCCGAACGGCTGGACCCAGCCGAACGGCGGCGGATGTTTCGTCTAGCCCACCAAAGCGCAATTCCATGACCGGAACCGCCCCGCGTTTCGGAGCACTCTGCGATGCCCCGTCGACCCAAGCCGCAACCCCGCCGCGATACACACGCCGTCATTCCATTTCCGGCCGCAAGGATGCGATCGCGGCGGGACTCGTCACGCTCACCCTTGGGCTGATGATCCCGGCTGGTGGCACGCCGCCGCTGGCCACCGCCACGGCCGCACTGGCGCTTGGACTGATCGGGCTGTTCGCGGCACTGGGGCTGCCCGCCGCCCGCAAGCCGACCGATCCGGGCACAAGCGCGATCCTGATCGCCGGTCTTCTCTTTGCCGTCTTCGGACTGGCGCAGGCCGGTCTGGCGCATTTCGCGCCGACGCCGCAACCGCTGCACCTGCCGGACCGCACCCTTATTTTGCGTCCCGGCAGCCTGTCGCCCGCTGCCACCTTGCTTGCAACGCTCCGGATCGTTGCGGCGGTGCTGTTCCTGTGGCTGATGGTCATGGTCTCGGGAAATCCGACACGCGCCGACAGGATCGCGC
>JBBKVT010000380.1:0-9139 GCA_037968535.1 Paracoccaceae bacterium | reverse complement strand
TTTCCAAGCGCCGACCTGCCAAAGCGTTCGGCTTGCGTCAGAACCGCTGTCACCACGCCGGACCACTCGGCCGGTGCCAGCCGCAGGTTCAGGAACCCCGGCCCCGCAACCTCGGCCACCTCGATGCGCCCGTCTGCCAACAAACGCGGCGCCAGAACGTCGGCAATGGCGCGCGGCGCCAGCCCTGCCGGTTTCGCCAGCACCATTGCCGCATTTGTCGCCATGTCGCCGTGCAGCGCGTCGCGGGGCGGCTCAACGGCCACGGCGGCGAAATCGAGCCCGGATGGCAGCACGCCTTCGGCGACCATCGCATCGAGCGCCTCGATCACGAGTCCGCGGATATCGGAAAACAGGTTCATTTTTGCGTCCTTGAAGTCTTGGGGCGGTTTATCACGCCAAAAGCGAAGGTCAACGTCGGGCCGCGATCCCGGCGAAACCGACTGCGCTGGCGCGATGGTCCCGGCGGAAATGCGATGCGGCGCGACCCGCGGTCGCAGCGAAAGCCAGCGCCTGCGGATTGCCGTGCCGGTCCGATTGAACTAAAATCTAATCTCGCGCGTAGTCTCCGAATGAAACGCATGAAAGCAATTTTAACCCTCGTCGCCGCGATCGCTTTTGCGGCTTCACCATTTTTTTGTCCCAAACTTCAACGGTTTCGACCCCGACCTTTATCCGATTCCGCAAGTCGATCCGCCGATTCAACCGGCGGGATATGCGTTCTCGATCTGGGGACTCATCTATCTGTGGTTGATCCTGCATGCAGGCTACGGACTTTTGGCGCACGCCGATGATCCGGCTTGGGATGCGCCGCGCTGGCCGCTGTTTCTGAGCCTCGCGATCGGTGCAAGCTGGCTGGCGGTGGCAGAGCGCGATCCGATCCTTGCCACCATCCTGATCTGGATCATGCTGGCGGCGGCCCTTGCCGCGCTGGCGATGACCCGGTCGCAGCCCGATCGTTGGCTGCTGCAAGCGCCACTTGCGGTCTATGCGGGGTGGCTGACTGCGGCAAGTTGCGCGTCTCTGGGCATCACGGGTGCCGGGTTTGGCTGGATCACCGACGGGCTGGGCTGGGCGGTCATCGGGTTGGGGCTGGCGCTTGGGATCGGTATCCTGGTTCAGGTCCTGCTGCGACGCGCGCCGGAGTTTGGCCTGACCATCGCCTGGGCGGTGGCGGCGATCGCGGTGAACAACTGGGACGACCATGTCGAGGTTGCGGTCATTGCCGTTGCGGGGACACTGCTGATGCTGCTGATGGCATCATCGGCGTATCGTCGCGCCACGCAGGTTGCTGGCTGATCGCTATTCGTCGGCGCGGCCCTTGCCCAGATGCTTGCGCAGACGCGAGGGAACGGATTTCTTGCGATCCTTGTAGGGGTTCTGGTCTGACTGGCTTCGGAATGTCAGCCGTATCGGCGTTCCAGGCATATCGAAGTCGGCCCGCAAACCATTGACAAGATAGCGCGAATAGCTTTCCGGCATCTTGTCCGCATAGGACGTCATCACCACGAATCCCGGTGGTCTGGTCTTCACTTGGGTTATGTAGCGCAGCTTGATCCGACGGCCGCCGGGTGCTGGTGGTGGATGGGCTTCGAGCATTCCGGCCAGCCATTGGTTCAGCTTGGCCGTGGTGATCCGCCGGTTCCAGACCTCGTGCGCGCGCATCACCGCCGCTTGCAAACGGTCCAGCCCCTTGCCGGTCTTTGCCGATACGGTCACCAGAGGCGCGCCGCGCAGTTGCGGCAAAAGGCGTTCAAATTCTTCTCGCAGCTCTTTGATCTTGCTGTTCTTATCGTCCTCAAGGTCCCACTTGTTGACGGCGATCACCACCGCACGGCCTTCGCGTTCGGCCAGATCCGCGAGGCGAAGATCCTGCTGTTCAAACGGGATTTCCACATCCAGAAGAATCACCACGACCTCGGCGAATTTCACCGCGCGCAGACCGTCCGACACGCTGAGTTTTTCCAGCTTTTCGTGCACCTTGGCCTTCTTGCGCATGCCCGCCGTGTCGAAGATCCGGACGGGTACACCGTCCCAGTCCGTCATCACCGAAATCGCATCCCGCGTGATCCCCGGCTCGGGCCCGGTCAGCAATCGCTCCTCGCCCAGTATCTTGTTGATCAGCGTCGATTTTCCGGCATTCGGTCGGCCCACGACGGCAACCTGTAGCGGCTTGGCCTTGGTTGGCACGCGGGGTCCATCGGCGTCGTCGATATCGACATCGACGTCGGGCGCATCCGCGGCGGCGCGTTCGGCGAATTTCTCTTCGATCGGAACCAGTGCGGAATAGAGGTCGTGCATGCCCTCGCCATGTTCCGCCGACAGCCGGATCGGTTCGCCAAGTCCAAGGCTGTAGGCGTCGATTACCCCGGCATCGGCAGCCGAACCCTCGGCTTTGTTGGCCGCCAACAGCACATGAGCGTTCTTCTTGCGCAAAATCTCGGCGAAGATCTGATCCGCTGGCAGGATTCCGGTCCGCGCGTCGATCATGAACAGGCACACGTCAGCCATCTCGACCGCGCGTTCGGTCAATTTGCGCATCCGGCCCTGCAGCGACTCGTCGGTCGCTTCCTCGAGCCCTGCCGTGTCGATCACGGTAAAGCGCAGATCAACCAGCCGCGCAGCACCTTCGCGCAGGTCACGCGTGACGCCCGGCTGATCGTCGACCAGCGCCAGACGTTTGCCGACAAGGCGATTGAACAGCGTCGATTTGCCCACATTGGGGCGTCCGACGATGGCGAGGGTGAAGGTCATGGGACCGCTCCGGCAGAAACTGAACCGCCCGCATACACGGTTCGCCTGTCAGCGAAAAGCCTGAAGCGTCCCGTTCTGGCCGACAACGTAAAGCGTGCCGTTGACTACGATCGGCCGGCTTGCGGCGCCGGACCCCATCTGTGCGCTTGCGACCAGCGCGCCGTTGGTGGGATCGAAGCCGCGCAGCAGACCGTCACCGGTCGCCACCCAAAGACGTCCCCCAGCCAGAACCGGCCCGAAGCTGGGGATCACATCGGCCAGCTTCTTGGATCGGCGAACCGGCTCGAAATACGGCAGATCGACCGACCAGATGGTGTTGCCGGTGGCTGCATCGAGACGACGCAGTTCGGCCTTGTCGCTGATCAGGAAGACCGAGCCGCCATCGACGATCATCGGGCCCATTGCGCCGGTTTCGGCGGTCCAGATCGGCTGTCCGTCGGTGAGATCAAGTGCTGCACTTCGCCCCGAGGGGGTGCCGAGATAGACCGCGTTGCCGACAACCACCGGATCGGCAGAGATATCGGTGACGCCAGCGTAGGCCCGTCCCAGCCGCGATCCCGCAACCGCGGTTTTCCAGACTTGCAGCCCGCCGCCCGGCAAGGCTGCGACCAGATCGGTGGAAGAGAACGGGAACATCACGACCTTGCCGCCGACAGCCGGGCTTGCGCCGCCAAGAACGCCGGTGACCGAAGGTGTGCCCTGCACCCGCCAGTTGACCCGTCCGTTGCCCGCGTCGATGGCCCATCCGGTGCTGTCGCGCGCGGCGACAAAGACCTGTCCGTTTGATACAGTCGGTGCCCCGGATGCCGGAGCTTCCAGTCGCTGCCGCCACTGGACCGCGCCGTTCGCGGCGCCGAGCGAAATGACCTCGCCAAACCCGGTGGTGACGAAAAGCTGACCACCGGCAAGTGCCAGCCCGCCGCCCGAGACGTCGTCGCGCCGCTCGCCGGCAGGGGTCAGGTCACGCGACCAGACCGTCTGGCCGCTGGCGGATGTCGCCGTTGCCGTGGCGCGGCTGTCGAGGGTGAAGATCACCCCGCCTGCGGCCACCGGGTCGGCGGTGATGCGGTGTTTGCGGTCGTTTCCAGCGCCGATCTGGGCGCGCCAGACCAGTTGCGGCGAGGCCGACAGCGCCGGATGCCGGATCGTGTGACTGGCCGATCCGCCGCGCTGGGTCCATTCGCTGTTGTTGGTCTGGGCGGCAAGCCGGATCGGCACGCTCTGGTTTTGGGTGGCGTCAGGCGCGCCGACGCCGACCGCTGGCCGAAGATCGGTGCGCGCGCCCGGCAGCAGCACTTCCTTTTCGCCGCAAGCCGCGACAAGTAGAAGTCCCGCTAGAACAGCGCCGTTGATTATTCTCACTGTCTCGCTCCCCTGTCCGATCTCATAGCGATCCGGATTTGTCCCTGCCTGCGACGCTACGCCGGTTCCAGCGCGCCACCCAGCGCCACAATCAACTGAGAGGCCCTGCGACGCAAGCCCGGCGTGACTTCGCCATCGGCAAGAATGTCCTGCAACCGCTGCATCGCCGCGTCGGTATCGCCGGCCTCGATCTGGGTCAGTGCCATTTGCTCTTCCGCAAGCAGGCGGAACGGCGCGCCGGCGGTGGCCAGCGGTTCAAGCCGCGCCAGACGTTCGGCGGCGGGCAGGTCGCTGCCCTGGATCAGGATCAGCTTGAATTCGGCAAGCTGGCGATAGATCATCGGCTGACCGGCATCGAGTGCGACAAGGCTCAGGGATTCTTCCGCCGCCTTGCGATCGCCCGCGCCGAGGTTTTCATTCGCTTTCAGCAGCGCCAGAATGCTGGGGCCACTGCCGTCCGCCTTGATCTTGTCAATTGCCTTGGCCCTTGCTGCCGCATCACCCTCATTGAGTGCGGCGAGGATGTTGTCACCGAGCGCCTGCGCGACCGATGCGTCGCGGGCTTTGCGAAACTCGTTGAACGCGGCGCCGCCGACCAGGATCACTACCAGCAGGATCGCGATCCAGCCGTATTTGCGGATCAGCCGGAACAACTGGTCGCGCCGAAGCTCTTCGGTCACTTCGTCGATGAAACTGTCTGTATCGCTCACGTGTGCCTCCGGGGCCGTCTGTCGGACTCTCTTACCCCAACCGTTTCCCGATTGCCAAGAGCAGCCGATCAATGCCCCCGACCCTGTGCACGCCGGGCCTTGCTGACAGGAGCCGAAAAAGAGTAATCTGAACCCGACAGTTCAGCGTATTATTGGGGCCGACGCTTAATTTCAGGCGCCGGATGCTGTATACACTTGGCTGCGAAGACTTCCTGCTTGGACAGGCAACACGAGGTACTGATGCGACTATTTCCGATTGTCACCGCGATTGTGGTGATGGCTGCCCTTTACCTGTTCGTGTTCGACCGCGACCGGATCCGCGAATTTGCCGGTTCGACCGACCCGGCCGTTGACGCGCAAAGCGAGGATGCAGCCGCTGCAGGTGAAACCGAAGCAGGTGCTGGCGAAAAGCTGGTGTCGGTCGTTGTTCAGCAATCCACTGCCAAGTCGATTGACACCGGTGTTCTGGTGCGGGGTCGAACCGAGGCGGTCCGGCAGGTCGAGGTCAAGGCCGAAACCAGCGGGCGGATGATCATGACGCCGCTGCGCAAGGGCGCACGCGTCGAGGAAGGCCAAGAGCTTTGCCGCCTTGACCCCGGCACCCGCGAGGTCGCGTTGATGGAGGCCGAAGCACGGCTGCCAGAGGCTCAGTCGCGGATCCCCGAAGCGCAGGCGCGTCTGCCAGAGGCACAGGCCCGCGTTGCCGAGGCGGAATCGCGGCTGGTCGAGGCCCGGATCAATCAGCGCGCGGCGCAGCAGTTGTCCGAAGGCGGCTACGCGTCTGAAACTCGTGTCGCTGCGGCCAATGCCGCGGTCGAGTCCGCCCTTGCCGCGTTGGAATCCGCCAAGGCCGGTGTTGCCAGCGCCTCAGCCGGCGGTAATGCCGCCAAGGCACAGGTTCAGGCGGCCGAGGCCGGTATTGCCGCCGCCCGCAAGGAACTTGAGCGCCTGACCATCACAGCGCCGTTCGGCGGCGTGCTGGAAACTGACACCGCCGAACTGGGTGCGTTGCTGCAACCGGGGATGATCTGTGCCACCGTGCTGCAGCTTGATCCGATCGTTCTGGTCGGCTTTATTCCTGAAACCGCGGTCGCCAAGGTCAAGGTCGGTTCGATGGCTGGTGCGCGGCTTGCAACCGGCGAAGAGGTCACCGGGCGCGTGACCTTCCTGTCACGCTCGGCCGATCAGGCGACGCGGACCTTCCGGGTCGAAGTCGAAGTGGCAAACCAGAATGGCGAAATTCGCGACGGCCAGACCGCCGAGATCGCGATTTCCTCTGATGGCCGTGCCGCACATCTGCTGCCGCTGTCGGCGCTGACGCTGGACGACGACGGCGCAATCGGCGTCCGCACGGTGAACCCCGACAGCATCGTCGAATTCATCCCCGTGGAGGTGGTGCGCGACACGGTTGACGGCGTCTGGGTAACGGGGCTCGCGGACACCGCCGACGTGATCGTGGTCGGACAGGAATACGTGACCGCCGGCGTCACGGTGGCCGTCACCTATCGCGAGTTGCTGCAATGACCGGAATCGTCGACTGGGCCGGCCAGCATGCCCGCATGGTTATCGCCTTTATCGTGCTGACGCTTGTGGCGGGCGCGATGGCCTATGTCGGTTTGCCGAAAGAAGGCGAGCCCGACATCGAGATCCCGGCGCTGTTCGTTTCGGTTCCGTTCCCCGGCATTTCGGCCGAGGATGCCGAAGAGATGCTGGTCAAGCCAATGGAGACCGAGCTGTCCGATCTCGACGGTTTGGACGTGATGTCGAGCACCGCGGCCGAAGGCTATGCCGGCGTCGCACTGCAATTCGAATTCGGTTGGGACAAGACCAAGATCATCGCCGATGTGCGCGACCGGATGAATACGGTCGAGGCCAATTTTCCCGCCGGCGCCGACAAGTATCTGCTCAACGAGATCAACTTTTCGGAATTTCCGATCATTATCGTCAACCTGACCGGTGCTGTGCCGGAACGCACGCTGATCCGTGTCGCGAAAGACCTTCAGGACCGGCTGGAAGGGATGGAGCCGGTGCTGGAAGCCACCCTTGCCGGTCAGCGCGACGAAATGCTGGAAGTGGTGATCGATCCGCTGCGGCTGGAAAGCTACAACGTGACGGCGGGCGAGTTGCTGAACGTCGTGCGCAACAACAACCAGCTGATCGCAGCCGGAGAGGTCGAGACCGCGAACGGGGCGATATCCGTCAAGATCCCGTCTTCGTTCGATGATCAAAGCGATGTCTACAACCTGCCTGTCAAGGTCAACGGCGACCGCGTGGTGACGCTTGGCGATCTGGCCGACATCCGGCTGACCTTCGAGGATCGCACCGGAACTGCGCGCTACAATGGCGAGACCACGGTCGCGCTGCAGGTGGTCAAGCGCAAGGGTTACAACCTGATCGACACGGCGTCGCTGGTGCGCCAGGAAGTCGAGAAAGAACGCGCGACCTGGCCGCAGGACTTGCAGGACGCGCTGCGAATCGGCGTCTCGAACGATCAGTCGACGCAGGTGCAAAGCATGGTTCAGCAGCTGGAAGGCTCGGTTCTGACCGCGATTTCGCTGGTGATGATCGTGGTTCTGGCCTCGCTTGGCATCCGGTCGGCCCTGCTTGTCGGATTTGCGATCCCGACCTCGTTCCTCCTGTGCTTCATCCTGCTGGGCGTCATGGGCATCACGATCTCGAACATCGTGATGTTTGGTCTGATATTGGCGGTCGGGATGCTTGTGGACGGCGCGATCGTCGTGGTGGAAAGCGCCGACAGACGGATTGCCGAAGGCGCAGGCCCGATGCATGCCTTCGTGGACTCGGCCAAACGGATGTTCTGGCCGATCGTCTCCTCGACCGCGACGACGCTGTGCGCCTTCCTTCCGATGCTGTTCTGGCCCGGTGTCGCGGGCGAGTTCATGGGGATGCTGCCGGTCACGCTGATATTCGTGCTGTCGGCATCGTTGATCGTGGCGCTGATCTATCTGCCGGTGATGGGCGGCGTGGCGGGCCGTATTTCGCGGGTATTCGACCGCTCGTCCAACGCTTTGCGGCGGATGGTGCCGTGGCTGGTGCGCGCGGTTCTGGTGCCGCCGTCGCTTTATCTGGTGTTTCTTGGCGCGATGCAGTCATTGAACCCCGGCTACCTGTTCGGCGGCGTGTCGCCGCTTCAGGGCGGCATTGCGGTGCTGCCGGGTGCGCTGATGATGTTGGCGGGGGCAATCGCCTCTTCGATCACGCTGGGGTCGGTGCGGATCGAACGCGCGCCGAAACGGATCCGCGCAGGCTATCGGCGTCGGCCGTTCGGCTGGTTCACCCATTTCATCGTCGGCAATCCGGTGATGCCGCTTGTGACCATCGCGGGTGTCGGCTTTCTTGTCGTGTCGGTCTTCACTTACTACGGGGCGAACAACAACGGGACAGAGTTCTTCTCGCCCTCCGAGCCTGAACAGGCGATCATCTACGTCCGGGCGCGCGGCAACCTTTCGCTGGCTGAAAAGGACGACATCGTCCGCCAAGTCGAGGATGTCGTCAACGGCATGGCGGGCGTCGACAGCGCCTTTGCCTTTGCCGGTGCTGGCGGGCTGAACCAGAACAACGGCGGCGCGTCGGGACCGCGCGACACGATCGGCCAGTTGCAGATCGAGATGACGCCCTGGGAGGACCGCAAGGACAACCCCGACCTGAACGGCGACGTCATTCTGGACCGCATTCAGGCCCAGCTTGACCTGATACCGGGCATCAAGTCGGAAGCACTGCCGCTGGCCTTCGGTCCAGCGTCTAACAAGCCTGTGCATCTGCGGTTGAAGGGCGACAACTGGCAGGACCTGCTGGACGCCACCGGGATCGCGCGCGCGAAGTTCGAGCAAACACCGGCGTTGACAGGGGTCGAGGACACCACGCCGCTGCCCGGCATAGATTGGCAGATCGACGTCGATGTCGAGAAGGCCGGTCGCTTCGGCGCTGACGTTGCGACCGTGGGCGGCATGGTGCAATTGGTCACGCGCGGCCTGCTGCTGGACAGAATGCGGGTCGACAGTTCCGACGAGGAAATCGACATCCGGGTCCGGTTTCCGGAAAAGGACCGGGTTCTGTCGACGCTCGATTCACTGAAGGTTCGAACCGAGGGAGGCCTTGTGCCGCTGTCGAACTTCGTCAGTTACAGACCGGTGCCGAAACTCGGCCAGATCGACCGCGTCGACCAGTCGCGCTACTTCGATGTCAAGGCGGGCGTCGAAGCCGATCAGACCAACGAAGACGGCCAGATCATCAACCCCAACGAACGGATCGCGTTGCTGACTGAGTGGTTGCAGTCAAGCGCCGATCTGCCCGCT
>JBBKVT010000379.1:0-5606 GCA_037968535.1 Paracoccaceae bacterium | reverse complement strand
CGCGTCCGATCGGCATGAACGACCCGCCGATCGGCATCAGTGCCGCGCGCATGTCCAGAAAGCCGTGCCCGAAAGTTTCGTCGAAGCCGTGCCGCAAATCCGGCGCGAAGGCGACGTATCCGGTGTGTTTGTAAAAGCTGTTGTCGGCAGAGGCCAGCAACCGCGCCCTCAGTTCTTGCGCCGACAGGGTCGGGAATGCTTCGGCCAGCAACGCAACCGCGCCAGACACCATCGGCGCCGCCATCGAGGTGCCGGTGACGAAGTCATAATCAGTATCCCCGCTGCCTGTCGCCGCGGTAAAGGTGCCATCGGCGGCCATGCACCAGGCCGCGGCCTCCAGGCATCGCGATGACAGCAATGCCGCCTTGCTGATCTCACCGCCGGAATAGGTCGGGACCGCATTGATCACCGTGATCCAGGACCGTTCAAGTTCGGGCAGCAGCATCGGCAGAGCACTGGTCAGATCGGAATGTTGCAGGCGTTGATTGGACGCCGCAAAAACGATGACGCCGTTCTGCGAGAAATCACGAAGGCTGTCGATATAGGCACGGCCCGCCGCGCTGCCAAAACTCACTGCATAATTTGCGTTAGACGCGCGGGGATTGCCTTCAAAACCCCAGGAATTGTTCTGCACGATCGCGCCCTCGTCCTTGGCGAGAATCGTGGCGGCAGTCATGTGACCCAGCGAGTCAAAACTTCCGAACACCAGATTTGCGCCAGGCGCCACGCCGATCATGTCCCCGACGCCACTGCCAGCGGCGATCGAGGCGACCGATGTGCCGTGATCTGCGACAGCGGGCGCATGTGGCGCGTCCGGCACCGAAATCACCTTGCCAGTGAACTCTTGATGCGCTGTCAAAAATCCTTCGTCGACCAACGCAATCGTTTCGCCCGCCCCCGTCAGCCCCGCCGCATGGGCATAATCGATGTTCGCATGCGCCAGCGGATCGCTGCGATAAACCTTCTTGGGCCGTGATGGGAACATCCATTTGGCCTTCTGAACGGTATAGCGCGGGTCTAAGGTCCGCAGCATCTTGGCAGCGGCCTCGGTCAGCGTCACATCATGCGGATAGAACGCCGCCAGTGCCGCGCTGTCGACGAACAGGTCCCGCCCGAGAATGCGCTGGACGTCACCCGGCGAAGAGCTTTTGCAACCGGTCAAGACCAGCCCTGCGACGATAATTCCCAACAATCTGCCGTGTCTCATGCCGCGTCCACCCAACACCAAATGAACGGCAGTGCTGCCGCCCCCAAACCCTGTGATGGCAAGCAGACAAGCCGCCGCCAGCATTAACCGTTTCCCAAGCGCATGGCAGAAATACGGCTACAACCTGTCCAAAGCCGACGACGCGGATATGGTGCCCGCGGCCGGACTTGAACCGGCACGGCCTTTCGGCCCAGGGATTTTAAGTCCCATGTGTCTACCATTCCACCACGCGGGCATAAGACGCGCGACAATAGCCACTCGAGACCGTGTGTAAAGTCGCGCGGACCGGAAATCCGCCATGGTAGGAATTTATCCGCGAACAGTGCCCGTCGGGCCGCGCAATACGATCAAAGCTCCTCGCCCGGCGCCTCGATCAGCATATGCCGCTCCGGCAGCCAGGGATGCAGCTTCAGGGCCTCGCGCAGCACCGCCTGCCCCACTTCGACGCGACCGAGGCTCATCAGCGTCAGCGCCTGACCGGCCATTGCCGCGACGTGGTGCGGTGCCAGATCAAGCGCGCGCTCCAGATCTTCCAGCGCCGTCGCATAGTCCTGGCGCAGGAAATTGACGAAGGCGCGCTGATTGTAGCCTTCCGCATAGTCCGGGCAATAAGCGACCAGCTCCTCGAAGGCGGCAATCGCGGCATCGAAATCGTAAGCCGCGCGACGCTGCATGCCACGGTCGAGCATTTCCTGCGCGACGGCGTCAGGGGCCGCGGCCCAAATTTGCCACAGATCATTGGTCAGCAACCGCGCCGACATCTCGTCGGGGGCCGCGCGAATCTCGCGCAATACCAGGTCGGATTCCGCAGAGCGGTCGCGGGCCGGCGGGCAGCCGTCTGCAAACGCCAATGTCGGCAGCGTCAGCGCGAGGATCAGATACATCATCTTCATGCCGTCAAATCTGATCCGTCGCGGCCGTCTGTCAAGCATGGCAATCGGCCTTCACGCGGATGTGCCCGCAACCCGACGGTTTGCCTTGACCCCCCTTCGGACTTCGGCAAGCCTCGCGCCATGTTCCCGATCCGCGATCATAACCCCTCGTTGCGAACACCGTTTGTCACCTATGCGCTGATCACAGCGAATGTGCTGATCTTCCTGTCGTACTGGCCGATCTTGTCCGACGAGATCGCCATCGCAGGCTTCTTCAGCGACTGGGCGATGATCCCGGCGCGGGTGTCGAGCGGGGACCAGACTTACACCCTGCTGACCTCGATGTTCCTGCACGGCGGGTTGATGCATCTGGGCGGCAACATGCTGTTTCTCTGGATCTTCGGCGACAATCTGGAAGACGAACTTGGCCATCTCGGATTTCTGCTGTTCTACCTTGCCAGCGGCGTCGGCGCGGATCTGGCGCAGCTATTGGCAGCACCTGCCTCGCCGATCCCGACCGTCGGCGCCTCGGGCGCTATTGCCGGCGTGATGGGCGGCTACCTGTTGTTGTTCCCGAAAGCGAGGGTCGATGTGCTCTTCATCTTCATCGTCTTCTTCCGGATTTTCCCGGTCCCGGCCTGGATGATGCTGGCATTCTGGTTCGGCTTGCAACTCTTCAATGGCGCGGCCAGCGACCTGTCCCTTGGCGGCGTCGCCTACTGGGCCCATGCCGGCGGCTTCGTGATCGGCTTTCTCCTGGTGGTACCGACCTGGCTCCGGCACGGCGGCCCCGCGTATTGGCAACGCACCCACGGCCATCCCCCGCATCCCGAGGTGAAATATCGCCGCACGTCGATCCCCAGCGCAGGTCGCCGCCGATGACCCACCGCCTGACCTGCCATTGCGGTGCGGTGGAACTCGAGGTCACGCTGCTAGGTGGCTTTGAGACGGCGCATCGCTGCGATTGTTCGTTCTGTTCGAGGCGCGGCGCAATCGCCCTCTCGGCGCCCTTGGATGGGGTGCGAATCGTGAAAGGCGCTGACAACCTGACACTCTATCAATGGGGCACGAAAACCGCGAAACACTACTTCTGCAAGACCTGCGGGATCTACACCCACCACCAGCGCCGCTCGAACCCGAACGAGTACGGATTGAACGCGGCCTGTATCGAAGGTCTCAATCCCCGCGACTTGGGCGAGGTTCCATGGTCGGACGGCATCAACCATCCGTCTGACCGCCGATAGCTCAGGCGTTGCGGATGATCTTCGCGAACGCGTCGAAAATCAGCGCGTTGGCACAGACCAGTTCGCCATCCGCAATCATGTCGCCGCCGCGGCCAATCGGCTCGATCATCCCGCCGGCTTCTCGCACGATCAGCAGACCCGCCGCCATGTCCCATGGCTTCAGCCCACGCTCCCAGTAACCGTCATAGCGTCCCGCCGCCACATATGCGAGGTCAAGCGCCGCCGCCCCCCAGCGTCGCACCCCCGAACACACCGGCAACAACCGCGCCATATCCTGAAGCGCCTCTGGCAGGCCGGGCCGTCCACCGAACGGCCGGCCGGTGGCGAAACACGCCTCGATCATCTTCGACCGCCCCGACACCCGCAGCCGGCTTTCGTTCATCCACGCGCCCTGGCCCTTCTCGGCCACGAACATCTCGTCCTTGGCCGGATCGAACACCACGCCGGCGACGATCTCGCCCTTGTATTCCAGCGCGATCGACACCGCCCAGTGCGGCAACCCGTGCAGGAAGTTCGTCGTGCCATCCAGCGGATCGACAATCCAGCGCCGCGTCGGGTCAATGCCCGCTTCTTCGGCGCTTTCCTCGGCGCACCAGCCATAGTTCGGCCGGGTTCCCATCAACTCGTCGCGGATGATCTTCTCGGCGGCCAGATCGGCGCGGCTGACGAAATCGCCCGCCCCCTTCATCGAGGCCTGCAAATTCTCGACCTCGCGGAAATCCTTGACCAGCGAACGCCCCGCCAACCGCGCGGCCTTGATCATCACGTTCAAATTGGCGCTGCCCTGCATCTTCGCTCTCCGAAAAAGGTCAAGCCGCGCGTATAGTCGCGCCTCTGCGCGATGCCAAGCCCCACGCCCCGCTTGCCGCTTCTTCTTGGCAGAAATATCCGGCCTTATGTATCAAACGCACCAAGCCCGAGAGGGTTTGAGCGATGATCAAGGTTTAGTGTTGGCGCTGGCCGTCATTTCACCGAATGATTCTCATGTTGGAGTATTCCAAGAGCGTATGTCCGAACGGGCCGTAGAAGTTTGGGCTTGGTTCAATAAGGATCAATCGCGCTTCAATGCCCCGTTCACTTTCGGATGCATGGGTAAACCTGTAAGACAGACAAGTAAGCAGGGCGATTGTGTCGCCCTCGGCGATGCTTTTGTCTCGCGCATAGGATACCCCGCCGCCTGCAAAGAACTTCTTGTGGTCGGTGCGTTCACCGGAAAACAGGATGGGAGTTCCCGGCAGTCCACCATTCAGCGAGGTTGTGACAAACTCTCCGAGCCTTTCGGGAAGTTTGACAAAGCCATCTTGTTTGATCACGGTCCAGTTCAATCTGACATCATAGGCGGGCGATTTGCCCTTATTGATGAATTCATAGCTCCACGTGAGACTGCATCCGAAGCCACGTTCAAAGAAATCGCAGTAAATCTCACGTTCAAGCACGACCCAGGGCCGCTGCTCCTGGCGCATGATCTGGTTCGCTTCGTTGGCAGCGGTGGCAGCAGAAACGGCAGCTATGTTAGTGTCGGCGGTCTGAATGAGGGTCCAACGGACATAGTAAACGCCAGCGCCAGTGACCAACAGAGACAGACCAGTGACCACGGTCATCAGTTGAGCCCACAGGGCCATAGCTTCTTGCGCGTTAAGATCACGCTCGGCGCGGCTATGGTCGCTGGCGGCTTCTATCTCTTCCTTTATGCATTGCATAAGGGCAGCGCTTTGAAGGCTGATACAGGTGCGCTCTATGCGGTCTTCGGCAAAACTAATATGGTTCTTGGCGCTTTGCTCGCCGCGCATTCGTATTTCAGTCTGTTCTACGGATAGACCCCAAAGCCAGTATAGACCGAGTGCACCGAGGAATAAGCCAAACGCTATAAATGCAGCTGGTCCACCTGAATTGCTTTTAGGCATTGAAGAAAGAATCCTGCGGTGAATTTGCCTCGACTTACTTTATTGCGCAGATTCCGCTCATTGTCTTCAACCCCAATAGCGGCCAACTTTTCAACAAGCTGTCCATAAGTGACTCCCCGACGCGCCATTTCGGCGCGTAGCAGGCACTTTGCTTTTTCTTCCCAGTCAGTTCTTTCTGCCATGTCATTCTCTCTGATGCTAATATCATCATAAATGATGCTAAAGCCCTTGACAAGATGACATACTATCATCATATTTAGTGCACAATATCATCGGATACGATGACAATGGCCCAACATTTCCTTCTCTCGGCAAAAGCCGCACCCTCAGCCTTCGCACGATCTACAAGGCTGGCGAGGAAGCCCCTTACCAGACGTTC
>JBBKVT010000378.1:0-5659 GCA_037968535.1 Paracoccaceae bacterium | reverse complement strand
TGAACGTCGTTCCGACCCGTTTGTGGATGTCCTTGAGTTGCTCTTGCACCTCGACTCGCAGTTTCTTGTCCAATGCCCCAAGCGGTTCATCCAGAAGCAAGACGGGTGGCGCGAAACACAGCGCCCGTGCCAGCGCAACCCGCTGTTGCTGCCCACCGGACAACTGCCCCGGCTTTCGGTTAGCGAATTCCTGAAGTTGGACCAGTTCAAGCATTTCGTCGACGCGGGACTTGATCTCTGCCGTGGGACGCTTTCGCACACTTAAGGCGTAGCCGATATTGTCTCTTACGGTCATATGCGGGAACAAGGCATAGCCTTGAAATACCATGCCGAAATTCCGCTTTTCGGCCGGGACGTTGGCAATGGATACGCCGTCCAATGCGATGTCCCCGGACGTAATGTGCAGAAAGCCGGCCACCATCATCAACAGCGTGGTCTTGCCTGAACCAGAAGGCCCCAGCAAAGTGAGGAACTCGCCCTTTCGGATTTCCAGATTGACCTTGTCTACGGCGCAAATCGTTCCGAAGTATTTCGAGAGATCCCGAACCTGCAGACTTCCCTGACTGCGCCCTTCGGTCAGCATATCATCCGACCGCTCCGCGCAATCTCAACTTGTTGCGCGCTTCCTGAGCAGTGACGGCCCGCCCGCCCATCCGTTCGACAATCTCGACAACTCGCGTCACAAGCTCGCCATTTGTCGCCAGAACGCCGCGGTCAAGAAATAGATTGTCTTCCAGTCCGACTCTGACATTGCCACCCATTGCGACAGCTGCCGCCGCCATGGGCATCTGCATCCGCGAAATGCCGAACCCTGCCCAGCTTGCGCCCGCTGGCAGATGGTCCTTCATCACCTTCATCGTATCGACGGATTGATCCGCACCCCAAGGAATACCAAGGCAGATCTGGAACATGGGCGGATCGGCGATCAATCCTTCCTCGATCATCTTGCGGGCAAAACGGATATGGCCGAGTTCGAAGACTTCCAACTCAGGCTTGACCCCCCATCCCCTGGTAAGTTCCGCCATTCGGCGCAGCATTGGAGGTGTCGAAATGTAGATATTGTCGCCATCGCCAAAGTTCAAAGTTCCACAATCCAACGAACAAATATCAGGCATGCACTCGTGCACATGGGTCAGCCGATCTTCGGCACTGATCATGTCAGTCCCAGGGCCTGGCATGGCGGGGTTCTTGGCATCCGGCACCCAGTCTCCGCCCATGCCGGCGGTAAGATTGATCACTACATCGGTACCGCTATTTCGGACCCGATCGACAACTTCCTTGAACAATTCCGGATCACGGGATCCGCGCCCCGTTTCGGGATCGCGAACATGGATATGCGCCACAGCGGCACCGGCCTTGGCCGCCTCGATCGCCGCGTCCGCGACTTCTTTAGGTGTAACTGGAACCAGCTTACTGCGCCCGGTCGTGTCACCCGCGCCGGTGACTGCGCAGGTCACGATGACTTCGTAGTTCATAGACAGCGGCCCTCCCCTTTTATTCATTTGATGGCCCAGCCCAGCAGATTTTTGTCGATTATTCGACCTATTTCATGCGACGATGTCGAAAATTCGCACCATCATCCTCGCTAGCGGAGCGGTAATGAAAATTGACCTGGACAGCGGCCAGACCGGAAAACTTGCGCCCTCGCACGCTATTTTCGTGATTGTACCCCGGTTCAATCTGACCACTCTGATCACGATGATCGAAACCATGCGGATTGCAAATTATCTGTCCCCCGAAAAGCTGTATTCGTGGGACGTCGTATCCTTCGACACTGCATCAATTACTGCCAGCAATGGTATGATCACGTCTGCCAGGACCGACATCGAGAATTTGGCTCCTTCCCAGCTGATTTTTGTTCTGGGCAGTTGGGGAGCGGAACACTACGACAACCGGTCACTAACATCCTGGCTACGCAAACGCGCCAGGCAAGGCGAGCGGGTTTGTTCGGTTGAGCTCGGGTGCTACATCCTTGCGCGGGCCGGTCTTCTTGCGGGCAGAACCGCAACGACTCATTGGTCCTGGATCTCGGGGTTCCACGAAAGCTTCGACAACATCACGGTCGTAGAACAACTGTTCACCATCGGGGAAAAGGTCATGACCTGCGCGGGCGGTTTGGCCGGGGTCGATCTTATGTTGCGTCTGATCGAGACGTCGCATGGTCGCGGATTTTCGGGCGAGATCGCCGACCAGATGATGCATCATCCGATCCGCACCGATGCCACGCCACAACGCCGGACGATCGGGCAAGGAACAGAATCGATGGCCCCAACCGTTCGGAGTGCAATTGCGCTGATTGAACGCAACATCGAAGAGCCACTAAGCGTGCCGGACATATCAAGATCGCTTGGGATTTCGCAGCGTCAGCTGGAAAGGATGTTCAAGCAACATGTGGGCTGCACCGTGGTGCAGTTCAGCCTGTTGTTGCGGCTTCAGAATGCGCGGGTGCTCTTGATATCGACCAGCCTGAGCGTGCGCGAAATCGCGACGGCATCGGGTTTCAATACCCTGTCTCATTTTGCCTATTCGTTCGGCAAGTTCTTCGGTCGACGACCATCGGAATACCGCGAAGCCTGGCCCCAGGACGATGCAGCGCCAAGCTGGCCGGGGACGTTGTCGGACTTTCTGACATCGTTGCAGGTTCGGCATCAGCGGTCGGGCAGGACCTAGCTCTTTCGAGCGTCCCGCAACGCATTCAGAACCGCCACGATCTCTCTATCCCTTTGGGCGGCCATATCTGAAAAATGCCGATTACCGGCAATCTCGTTGCAGCCATTGACCATCCGGTCCCGCAGGACTTGTGTCAGTTCAGGGGCTTCCAAGCGGGTCCAGGGAAGCTTTAGCGCCGGGCCAAACTGGTCCAGGTTCGTCGCCATCCCGCCTTCGCCGCAGGCAACATGAAAGGCCATGCACTGTCCCTGCGACACCATGCGTGGCGCTGGTCCGTTCATCAGCGCGATGTCGATATCCTCCGGCGTTGCTTCACCATTTGCCACCATGTGCAAAGCCTCACGCCAAAGCGCCTCTTGTAGGCGCGTAGCCACAAAGCCGGGAATTTCCTTCTTCATCAGCAAAGGGGCTTTGCCGGCCGCCGTGTAAAATTCGCCTGCCCAGTTTACCGCCGCCGGGTCGGTCCTTTTTCCGCCCACGATCTCGACCAGCGGCAAAAGGTACGGCGGGTTGAACGGGTGGCCGATCACGGTACGTTCTGGTGTTGAACAGTCGATCTGAATTTCCGTCATCATCAACCCCGAAGTCGATGAGCCGATAACGACATCTGCCGGAACAATCTCTCCGAGCCTCTTGTACAGGGCTTGCTTCATGGTCAGGTTTTCCGGCGCACTTTCCTGTATGAACTCTGCACCTTCGACTGCCCTGTTCAGGTCGCTGGCGATCGTCAGCCGATCAAGCGAGGCGCCAGACGCCAGGCCCAGATCCTCCAGGCTTTTCCAAGCCGTCTGCAGGATAGTCATGAAAGCGGCAGTTTCTTCCACATCGTGCAGGTAGCTTGTGACATCATAGCCCCGGGCCAGAAAGTGGGCAGTCCAGCCACCACCGATCGGACCACCACCGATACTGGCGACGCGAGTAACGCTTTCAGGATTGCGGAACATGGCTATTGGCCCTTGAATTTGGGGTCACGCTTTTCAACGAAGGCTGCAATGCCTTCGGCAGCATCTTCGGATCTCAGCATCTTGCGATATGTCGGCATCGGGTCCGTTCGCATCTTGTGAAACGCCCGTTCCAGCGGGACGCATTCAATCGCGCGCTGCACCTCCTTGACGCTTTGCATCGCCAGCGGAGCCGACCAGGCGATCGAGGCGGCCCATTCACGCGCTGCCTGCATCAGCTGCTCTTTTGGCACGACCCTGTTCACCAGACCATAATGCGCCGCTTCTTCCGCGCCCATGCGACGGCCCAGCAGAAACATTTCCATGGCGATGTTATGCGGTATGCGCCGCGGCAGGCGTTGCAGTGCGCCGGCATCCGGAACGATCCCCAGTGGCATCTCGGGCAGGCCGAACTCGACGTGATCGGCGGCGATCAGAAGATCGCAGGCCATCGCCATCTCGAAGCCGCCACCAATCGCGTGGCCGTTGATTGCGGCGATCACCGGCTTGTTCAGCGTCCAGTTCTCGGTCAATCCGGTAAAGCCACCCTCGCCGTAGTCGTCACTCTCCCACCAGTTATCCAGCTGCATCTCGCCGTCGTTAAGCGCCTTCAGGTCCCACCCAGCGGAAAAGATCCGGTCGCCAGCACCCGTCAGGATCGCGACGCGCAGGTCGGGGTCCTCACGCAGTTCAGTAAACGCTGCGGCCAAAGCCTGTGACGTTGGTACATCAATTGCGTTTACCTTTGGGCGGTTCAGCGTGACTTCAAGCACGTGACCGTCGCGGCGCACCTCGACCCCATCAGACATCTTGACTTCCTCTTATTGGAATGCGGGAACCACTTCGTCGCAGAACAGTTTCAACGAGCGTTTCTGCGCATCATGGCCAAGACCCATCGAAGCGTAGTAGATGAAATCGTTCACCCCCAAAGCCTCATACCGGCGAAGTTTTTCGAGCACCGCTTCTGGCGAGCCGAACATCAGGTTTTCTTCCAACATCTGCGGGTCGTACTGCTCGCGTCCGTCCAGCTGATCCAAGGGAATGGACTTTGGAAATCCGTTCACCACATCGCCCGAATTGCGGAACAGGTTTTCGAACTGGCTAAGCACGGTCCGTATGGCCGCTATCGCGCCGTCCCTGTCAGATTGGTTGTCGTAAATGCAGGCGTGGCGCATTAGGGCAAATCGGGGGACCCAGCCATTGTCAGCCTTGGCAATCGCCTCGTCCAGTTGCTTTTTGTACAGTTCGGCTTCGGCAAACGGACGGGTCAGGGGCCAGCAATTCACGTTGCAGCGCTCTCGGATCGCATAGTCATAGGTGATCGGTGAACGGGCTGCGACCCAGACAGGCACATCCGACTGCATCGGTTTTGGGACCGAGGTCGAGGTAGGAAACTGCCAGAATTCTCCTTTGTGCTCGTAGTCGCCCTCCCACAGCGCGCGCACCGCAGGCAGCATCTCCTGCATGTAACGCCACGCATCAGATTGCTTGAGACCGGGGTGCATGCGGTCGAACTCGCGTTGATAAGCTCCTGAACCGATTCCAAATTCCAGTCGTCCACCACTGATCAGGTCAAGAAACGCGGCCTCGCCGGCAAGGTCAATCGGGTTCCAGTAAGCAGCAGTAGCCACGGCAGTGCCCAAACGGATCTTGCTGGTTTCGCCGGCCCACCATGTCAGGATCTGGAACGGGTTCGGTGCAATCGTCATCTCAAGCGCGTGATGCTCGGCAGCCCATACGATATCAAACCCGCCGTCTTCCGCCGTCTGCACCATTTCAATGGTGTGGCGCGCCACATCATGCATGTCCAGACTGTCGTCCATCCGTTCCATGTTGATCGCAAGTTGGAATTTCATCTGCATGCCTCCTGATCAGCGCATTACGAACGGATTGGCCATTGGCTCGTCCGAAGTGTTTATCCACACCGTTTTGGGGCGCGTGTAGTCGTACATCGCCTGAAAGCCGCTTTCGCGACCATAGCCAGAACCCTTGGTCCCGCCAAATTCGGCGATTGGGGACACCACGCGGTAGGTATTGACCCAGACGAT
>JBBKVT010000377.1:0-5080 GCA_037968535.1 Paracoccaceae bacterium | reverse complement strand
GCTATGATATCGCCCATCTCTACAACCTGAACCATTTCGCCGAACGCGGCCTCGTCAAACCACCCTTCTTCGTACAGTCGGTGTTCGGATTGCTGGGCGGGATTGGCAGCCATCCCGAGGATGTGGCGCATATGAAGCGCACGGCGGACCGGCTTTTCGGTGACAATTACCGCTGGTCGGTTCTTGGCGCCGGTGCTTCACAGCTGCGCGTTGCCGCTCAGTCCATCGCTCTGGGCGGAAATATCCGCGTCGGTCTGGAAGACAGCCTGTGGGCAGGCAAGGGTGTTCTTGCCAAATCGAATGCCGACCAGGTGACGCTGGCCCGCAAGCTCATTGAAGGTTTGGGCATGCAGGTGGCAACGCCCGACGAAGCGCGCGAAATACTTTCCCTGAAGGGCGGAGACCAGGTGGGTTTTTGAACCGGAAGCGCCGGAACGGAAAGAGAATTCGGTCGATTCGAATTGAAGCAGTAGGGAAGGAGCGGTGCAATGTTGCGCATTGAGGTGCTGATCGAGGAGAAGGACAGCTTGGGCGAGGGGCCGCTGTGGGATGTTGAAGAACAGCGGCTCTACTGGATAGATTCCTACGGGCCGATGGTCCATCGGTGCGACGCGCGCGGCCAGGATGTAAAGCACTGGAGTGTGCCGGAACCGATCGGTTCGATGGCACTGCGCGAGCAGGGGGGAGCCGTGATGTCGCTGCGAAGCGGCTTTCATTTCCTCAATCTTGACAGCGGCGAGGTCAGCCGCATCAACGAAACACAGCCAGGACAACTTCGTGCGCGCCTCAATGACGGCAAGGTCGACAGGCAGGGAAGGTTCGTCGCCGGCTCGATGGATTTCGAGGAGCGCGATGGCATCGGAAAGCTGTTCCGGCTTGATCCGGATCTTTCGCTGCACACGCTCGATGACGATATCATCTGTTCCAACGGCCCTTGCTGGAGCCCCGACGGGCGCACTCTCTATTTTGCCGACTCGTCGCGTGGCTTGATCTATGCCTATGATTACGACACAGCGACAGGCAATGTGCACTCCCGGAGAGTTTTCACGAGCTTCGAGAAGTTGCGCGGATATCCCGATGGCGCGACCGTCGACGAGGAAGGATATGTCTGGAGCGTCGAGGTCTATTCCGGCCGCCTGATCCGCTTCGATCCAAGCGGTGTCATCGACAGGATCGTCGGACTGCCGGTGCAGTCGACGACGAGCATGATATTTGGAGGCGCCGATCTCGACGTCGTCTATGTCACTTCAATGGCCCGGCCGATGGGCAATGAATATCATCGCGAGCGCGAGGCCGGTTGCCTCTTCGCCATCCATGGTCTGGGTGTGCGGGGACTTACTGAACCGCGATTTGCCGGCTGAAAACTCTGGGAGGAAACCACCATGCGCATTGAAGTTCTGGTCGATGTAAAGACCACCCTCGGCGAAGGGCCGCTTTGGGACGTTGAGGAGCAGCGGCTCTACTGGATCGACAGTTTCGACGGCCGGGTGTTTCGATGCACCCATGACGGGCGAGAAATCCGCGCCTGGGACGTGCCCGGCAAGATAGGATCCATGGCGCTTCGGCGGAATGGCGGCGCCGTGGTTGCGCTCGAAAACGGCTTCCACTTGCTTGACTTCAACACCGGCGACGTTGAGCTCATTCATGATCCGGAGCCCGACAAGCCGAAAAACCGTCTCAATGATGGCAAGGTGGACAAGAAGGGACGTTTCATCTGCGGGTCCATGGATACCTCGGAGGAGGGCCCCAACGGGGCGCTTTACCGGCTGGATCCGGATTTCTCGGTGCACACACTCGATACCGGGATCATTGTTTCGAACGGGCCATGCTGGAGTCCGGACGGAGACACTTTCTATTTCACCGACACCTGGACCGGTGAAATCTGGGCCTACAACTACGATCAGGAAACTGGGAACGTCTCGAACCGTCGGACCTTCACCAAGGTGGACGGTTCCAAGGGCGGCGCGGCCGATGGCTCTACCGTCGACGCCGAAGGATGTGTCTGGAACGCGCTGGTCTATGACGGGCGTCTTGTCCGCTACACGCCTGACGGCAAGGTCGACCGCGAGATTGCGATGCCGGTGAAGAAAGTCACCAGCGTGATGTTCGGTGGGCCGGACTTGGACATCCTCTATGTGACGTCAATGGCAAAGCCGCCATTGCCACGGTTTCCCAGCGACGGGGTCTTGCGGGGCAGCCTGTTCGCAATCCATGACCTCGGCATCAAGGGCATTCCGGAGCAACGATTCGCCGGATAGCGTATCATGGATGATTTCAGGCTAATGAAAATCCCGAAGCGCCGATTACGACAGATCCCACCTTGGCGCTACCCGAGGCGCCGCGAGAGCGGAGATCGGGTAGGCGTACTTCTGATCGCCGCTCTTGAGTGCACTGCTGGTAGAAAGCACCCTTGGTTCGATGCCATTTTCGGAGGCATTAGCCACCATCGATGACGGGGACATCCCCGGTCATGAAAGGCGAACTGTCTGAGTCCCGGCAGACCATGCTGTCGGCAATTTTTTCGGCGGTAGCCCAGCGGCTTATCGAAATGTTCTCGGCCTCATAGCTTTCAGACGACTCCCCCATCCGCGGGCTCCTATCCATGCTGGCGATCTGCGCTCAGACGATAATTGTGACCAGCGCCATGGCGGGAACAGCCGATGCGCTGCGAATTTACTTCCTGCGCCAACGGCGGTTCGGGGTCACGCCGAAATATTTCCGGCCCGAAGTTGAGAGGCCAACCCGCAACTTGTTGAGCCAGGACCTCTCACTTCCCCGGAAGGTCAGAGCCACACTGCACGGCATTCGGCTTACCGGAAACCGAGTTCTCGAAAACCGGAGCGTGGAAGATTTCATCGCTCGGAGGAGTGCCGCCCGTGGCTTCGGCGATTGCCCACTGGACAGCGAGCCGAACGTTGTCGTTGCCGGTCGCGACGGTGAACAGCTTGAAGCCCGGATTGGGTTCCCACCGCCAATCGTGCCCCATGCCCAGGACCAGCCCGGCCGCGCGGCACAGCGCGACGGAGCTTTCGGCCTCGGCCTTGGTCAGGGCCAGCGGCTTTTCGCAAAAGATGTGCTTGCCGGCAGCGACCGCCGCTTCGATCTGGGCAGTGTGCAGGGAATGGGGGGTCGCAAGGATAACCGCCTCAACCGCCTGATCGCTCAGCGCATCTGCATAGTCTGCCGTCAATGCGATACCCTTGTCTGCGCACAGGCCGCGAACAGCATCGATATTGGGCTCGACGGCTCGGACAACACGAATGTCATCGGGCGCCGCCTGAAGCACATTGAGCATCTTCTGGCCCCACCAGCCCATGCCGACCAGCGCAATTCCAACAGGACCCGACATCAGCGGTTATCCACGCGTTTGGCGAAAGGCCGGATCGACACGGTTTTTCAGAGTCCGGCTTTTGCGAACGGGTCATTGCGATTGAAGTCCTCGACGTCGCTGAGGCTTTTCGCCTCCAGCACAAAGCAGCTGCCGATCATGGTCTCTTCGTCATCCGCAAGAAGCGGCCCGGAGATCACGGTTTTCAACGCTGCTGCGGCAAGATACGCCTTGTGCGCATCGTAATTGGCCAAACGCTTCTCGACGGCGCCGTCATGGTCGAGGCAATGGATCACGTAATGCATTTTTCCGAACCTTTCCTGCAGCATCATGCTGGGATTATCTGACGCGCGCGCAGCTCGTCAAACACATCAAAGAAGCTGCCCGGCGTGGGCTGATAGGCATTGAATCCAAGCACGCGGCTGTTGGTCATGTCGGTGAAACATTCGAGCGTGCGTCCAAGATCCGCATCACTATGCCACCAGGACGCCAGCTTCCCGACGGGAATGTCCTGCAGCCCGTGCTTGGCTACAATATCGGACCAGACTTGGGGCGCGTCGGCCATTTGCGTTTCCAGCAGAGTCGACTGGCCAGGATACTCCGCGACCTCAAGCTCGAAATAATTCGCGATCTGCTGCCACAGCCATGTCCAGCGGAAGACGTCGCCGTTGACGATGTTGAACGGGGTGTTCGCTGCTTCGTCTGTCGTCGCCGACCAGTGAAGCTGCTCCGCCAGTATGAGCGCGTCGGTAACATCGGTGACGGCGTTGTACTGCTCGGGGGATCCCGGATAGACGAACGGGCGGCCGGTGTGCTTGCAGATCGACGCATAGACAGCGAGCGTGACAGCCATATTCATGGCGTTGCCGATGACGAAGCCGATCATGGTATGCGGGCGATGCACCGACCAGGTGAAGCCCTGTTTTTCGGCCATTTCGAAGAGCACGTCTTCCTGCGCGTAATAGAAGTTCGGCCCCGGCAGACGCGGACTGCTTTCAAGGAAGGGTGTATAGGGCTTGACCTTTGCATAGTCGTCGAACGAGCCAAGATAGTGCTTCAACCCTGTTACAAGTGCCACATGCTTGACCGGCGCGCCTTCAATTCCATCGAACAGATTGCGGATCATGGCGGCGTTGACGCGGACATTTTCTTCTTCGCTTTGCTGCCGCGACCAAGTGCAGTAAAAGACATGAGTGACATCTTTCGCGGCCTGCAGCGCGGCCTTGCTGCCGTCAGCGTTTTCCAGATCGGCGGCGATATGACGATCCGACCAATCCAGATCAACCGCACTGCGCGACAGGGTCACAACCGTCCAGCCCTGCGCCTTCAGGTGCCTCCCGGCATAGCTTCCCGAGAGGCCAGTAGCTCCGACGATTAGCGCGATGTTTTTACTTGTCATGTCTCATTTCTTTCTTTGTGGACTTGTCAGGTTGTCACAAGGATTTTGAGGTGCTGGCCCGATGGGTCAAGCAG
Organism: Paracoccaceae bacterium; assembly: GCA_037968535.1. Classification (GTDB taxonomy): domain Bacteria; phylum Pseudomonadota; class Alphaproteobacteria; order Rhodobacterales; family Rhodobacteraceae; genus JAHEAO01. Next base: position 279 of record JBBKVT010000377.1, on the reverse strand, counting down.
CGCCTCGAAGCCCTTTTCGACCACGTCTTTCGCGTCGATACGGGCGGTGATCACCTTTTCGACCGGGAATGTGCGCATTCCGGGGTATCCGCCCACCCATTCCGACAGCATCCGCCCACTCGTACCGGGCTATCCGCCCACCTGTGACGCGCTGCGTTGAGGCGTAGGTTTTGGGTATCAGTTGTTTTCGGTTTCGTCACCTACTTTGACTTTGGTTTTGCGCATGGACTGACAGGCAAGCTCGACGCGATGGGCGTTGTGAACGAGGCGGTCGAGGAT
>JBBKVT010000376.1:0-8928 GCA_037968535.1 Paracoccaceae bacterium | reverse complement strand
GTGTCAGCGGCAAACCCCAATGGTTATTGTAACTGCTTTCCGAGGCATGGGTGCGCCCCTGTCCGCCCAGCACGGTGCGCAACATCTCCTTGGTCGAGGTCTTGCCGACCGACCCCGTGACCCCCACGACCCGCGCATCGCAGCGTGCCCGTGCCGCGCGCCCCAGATCGCCCAATGCGGCCAGAACATCGGCCACGATCAGCAACGGCGCATCCGCAGGCACATCGTCGGGAACACGGGAAACCAGCGCCGAAGCCGCACCGTTCCGCAGCGCCTGCGCCACGAAATCATGCCCGTCGCGCTGGTCCTGCAAGGCCACGAACAGATCGCCGGGCCGCAACGTGCGGGTGTCGATGGAAACCCCGCTGGCGGCCCAGTTCCCCCGCGCCTCGCCGCCCGTCGCCGCGACTGCCTCGGCCGAGGTCCAGAGCGTCGTCAAGACACCCGTCCGTCCAGCGCCGCCACCGCGACGCTGGCCTGTTCGGCATCGTCGAACGGAAACACATCGTCGCCGATCACCTGACCGGTCTCGTGTCCTTTGCCAGCGATCAGCAACGCATCGCCCGCCCCCAGCGCATAGACCCCACGCAAAATCGCCTCGGCCCGGTCACCGATCTCCGCAGCACCGGGGCAGCCCGCCATCACCATTCCGCGGATAACTGCCGGATCTTCGGAGCGCGGATTGTCGTCCGTCACGATGATGACATCGGCATGCTCTGCCGCCGCGCGACCCATCAGCACACGCTTGCCGGTATCACGATCACCCCCGGCACCGAACACGACAATCAGCCGCCCCATCACATGCGGACGCAGCGCCTGCAACGCGGTCGCCAGCGCATCAGGGGTATGAGAATAATCCACGAAAACCGCAGACCCGTTGTCCCGCGTCGCCGCCAATTGCATACGGCCCCTCACCGTCGTCAGGTCCGGGAAGGTGCGAAACACCTGCTCGGCTGCGGATCCCGCGCCGATCGCAAGCGCTGCCGCGGCCAACACATTCTCGGCCTGAAATCCGCCGATCAGCGCCAGCCGCGCCTGATGCACCTCGCCGTTCCATTCGAACCGCAAGCTCTGTCCGGTCGCATCATACCGCTGGCCGGTGATCCGCAAATGCGCACCCATTCCGCGACCAACGGTCAACAGGTCCTGACCCCGGTCGAGTGCGATCTCGGCCATGTCGGGGCCGCGATCGTCGTCGAGATTGATCACCGCCACCCCGTCCTCGGGCAATACCCGGTTAAAGAGCCCGGCCTTGGCAGCGAAGTAATCCTCGAACGTCGCGTGGTAATCCAGGTGATCCTGACTGAAATTGGTGAACGCCGCCGCCGCCAGCCCGACCCCGTCAAGACGGCGCTGTTCCAGGCCGTGGCTGGAGGCTTCCATCGCGGCGTGGGTGACGCCCGCCTCGGCCGCCGCCGCCAGTAACCGGTGCAGGGTGATTGGTTCGGGCGTGGTATGGGCCAGTGGCGCGGTATAGGCGCCCTCGACGCCCGTCGTTCCCAGATTGATCGCCGAAAGCCCCAGCGCTGTCCAGATCTGCCGCGTGAAGGTCGCGACCGAGGTCTTGCCGTTGGTCCCGGTCACGGCGACGACCGTTTCGGGCTGCCGACCGAACCACAACGCCGCGGCATAGGCCAGCGCCTGACGCGGGTCTTCGGCCAGCACCACGGGCACATGGGCCGCGTCCATTTCGTTCCGCGCAAGGCTCGCACCGCGCCGGTCCGTCAAAATCGCTGCGGCACCCATTTCAAGGGCATAGCCGATGTAACTGGCGCCATGCACCTTGGTTCCCGGGAGGGCCGCGAACAGGTGACCTGGCCGAACCGCGCGACTGTCAACGGACAGCCCGGTGATCTGTGCCTCGCGACCACCCTTGGCAGTCAGGCCAAGCTCTGCCAGCGATTTCCTGTCTGCCCGGTCTGCCATATCCCCGCCCTTCGCGTCTAGTTCGAGGTGAGTGTTACCTTATCATCCGCACCGGGTTCAATCTCGGGTCGCATCCCCAACAGGGGCGCAATCCGCCGGATGATCTCGGCGGCCACCGGCACCGAGGTCCAGCCCGCCGTGCGGCGCGGTTCGCTGCCCGAGGATTCGACCGGCTCATCCAGCGTGACTACAAGCACGTATTTCGGATCATTGGCCGGAAAGATACTGGCGAAGGTGGCAATCACCTTGTCGTCGTAATAGCCGCCGCCGCGTTCCTTGGGCTTGTCGGCGGTGCCGGTCTTGCCCCCGACCGCATAACCCGGCACCTCGCCGAAACTCGCTGTTCCGCGCGTCACGACCTGCCGCAGCATCCCGCGCGCCACTTCCGACACCGCTTGCGACACCACCCGCGGTCCCGGCGCGACCTGCGTCTGCTTGACAAGCGTCGGCGTCACCTTGGTTCCACCGTTCACAATCGAGGCATAGGCTGTCGCCAAATGCAGCGGGCTGGCCGACAGGCCGTGGCCGTAAGATATTGTCATCGTCGAGATTTCCGACCACTTCTTTGGCGTAAGCGGTTTGGCGCCTGGCGCTTCGATTAACTCGACAGCGGTCGCCTCCAGCAGCCCCAACGACCCCAGGAAGCGCTGCTGCCGCTCGGCCCCGATCATCATCGCGATCCGGGCAGTGCCGATGTTCGAGGATTTCACGATCACGTCGGTGACACTCAGTTCCGGCCCGTAATTGTGGAAATCGCGGATCCGGTACTTGCCCCAGGCCAGCGGACCCTTGGTGTCGATCATCGTGGAAGGGCTCACCATCCGTTCTTCCAGCGCCTGCGTAATGGCGAAAATCTTGAAGGTCGACCCAAGTTCGTAGACCCCCTGCACCGCCCGGTTGAAAAGCGGACTGTCGGACGGAACGCCCGCCAGAAGCGGGTTGGGCCGGGTGTTCGGGTCGAACGCGGGCAGCGACACCAGACTGACGATCTCGCCGGTATGCACATCCATCAGGACAGCCGCGGCGCCGCGCGCATTCATCAACTTCATGCCGCCGGTCAGAACCCGCTCGGTTGCGGCCTGGATGGTCATGTCCAGTGACAGTTGCAGCGGTTGTCCGGCCATCGCGGGGTCACGCAAGAAGCCGTCGAAGGTCTTTTCGACACCGGCCACGCCGATCACTTCTGCCGAATGCACGCCCTCGCGTCCGAACGAGGAGCCACCCAGCACATGTGCCGCCAGCTTGCCATTTGGATAAAGCCGCATCTCGCGCGGTCCGAACAACAGACCGGGATCGCCGATGTCGTGAACCAGTTGCTTTTGCTCGGGCGATATCCGCTTCTTGATCCACAGGAACTTGCGCTTGCTCTCGAATTGCTTCAGCAGCGCCGCCTCGTCGAGATCGGGAAAGACCTTGACCAACTCCTTCGCCGCCTGCGCCTTGTCCACCATCAAAAGCGGCTGTGCGTAAAGCGCGTCCGTGATCAGGTTCGTCGCCAGAATCCGTCCGTTTCTGTCCACGATATCAGCGCGCTGCGCAACAATGCTCGCCCCCGCACCCGCCGTTCTGGGTTCGGTCGGCTGGCTTGAAGCCAGGCTGCCCATTCGCAGACCCACCGCGACGAACGCGAACAGGAAGAATGCCCCGATGACCAGCAATCGGCCCTCTGCTCGGCGCCGCGCGCGATCGCGCATCTCTTCGTGGCGCACCCGGATGTTCTCGCGCTCGATCATGTCGGGGTTCTCGCCTCTCTGGCGCGCCGACAGGATACGCGCCAACGGGCGCAGCGGGGTGCGGATCATTGCGACGCCTCCAGAAGTCCGACCAGATCGATCGAGTTGACTACCGGGCCAAGCACCTCGGTGGGATAGGAAATCTGATCGACCCGGCCGAACTGCTCTGGCATCAAAGGCAGCAGCCCCATCCTGTCAAAGTTCAGATCGGCCAGCTCGCGCAACCGATCCGGACGGTTGAGATAGGCCCATTCCGCCCGCAAGACCGCCAGTTCCTCGCGCAGCGACCCGATGTCCTGCTGCACGTCCTCGACGTTTCGCACCGCAAGTTGGGTCTTGTAATTTTCCCGGTAGGCCCAGAACCCCAGCCCCATCACCGCCAATGCCGACAACACGAAAAACATCGAACGCATCTACCTCTTCCCCTCTGTCTTGATCGTCGGCATCCCCAGCGCGGCCCTGTCGACCGGTTCCGCCGGGGCCTCTGTCCGCACTGCCACGCGCAGTTTTGCCGAACGGGCGCGCGGATTCTTGGCCAGCTCGTCCTTGTCTGCCCCGATCGCTTTCGACAACTGACCAAATCCCGGTTCCGCCGCCGCGACCTCGGGCGCATAGCGACTGCCTCCGCCGCCCGCAAACGCCCGAGCCTGCAAGAACCGCTTCACGATCCGGTCCTCGAGCGAGTGAAAACTGACCACCGCTAACTTGCCTCCCGGCCGCAGCGCCCGTTCCGCTGCCTCCAGCCCGGCCACCAATTCCCCGAATTCGTCGTTCACCGCGATTCGGATCGCCTGAAAACTGCGGGTCGCCGGATGGCTTTGCCCCGGCTTGGCCCGCGGCAGGCATTTCTCGACGATCTTGACCAACTGCCCGGTGGTCTCGATCCGCGCCTCGCTGCGTGCTGCAACAATCGCCCGCGCGATCCGGCGCGAAGCCCGTTCCTCGCCGTATTGATAGAGAGTGTCCGCCAGAACGCCCTCTTCGGCCTCATTGACCAGATCGGCGGCAGACGGCCCGGCCTGGCTCATCCGCATGTCCAGCGGACCGTCTTTCATGAACGAAAACCCGCGCTCCGCCTGATCCAGCTGCATCGAGGAAACCCCGAGATCCAGCACCACACCGTTCAGATCGCGCGCATACTCGTCCATCTGGCCGAACGTCCCTTGCACAAGCGTCAACCGAGCGCCGTAGTCGCCAGCCCAGCTCTTTGCCATCTCGAACACCGCTGGATCGCGGTCGACGCCGATCACCTGATCGGCCCCCGCATCCAGCAATCCGCGTGCGTAACCTCCGGCGCCAAACGTGCCATCCAGCCAGACCCCGGAAACAGGCGCGACGGCCCGCAAAAGCGGACGCAACAAAACGGGAATATGCGGCTGGTCGGACGGGATCGCGCGTGTCTTCACGGCCATCGCCTATTCCCCTTCCGCCTCGTCCAGCCATGTCAGGGGATCGAAATCATCAGGCATGGCGTTCAGAACCTCTTCGGTCTTCGCCAGTTCCTCGGTCTGATAAGTCTCGGGCTTCCAGATCTGGAAGGTGTCGCCACTGGCGATGAAGAACGCTTCGTCCTCCAGCCCGATCTTCTCGCGCAGCCTTTGCGGCAGCACCAGCCGACCGTCGCCATCGACCTCGGTCGGATAGGACTGGCCGTGCATCAGCCGTTCCAGCATCCGCCGCCGGTTCGATCCACGCGGCAACTTGCCGATCTTGAAGTCGACCTCGTCGATTGCTTCGATCGTGTAACATTCCAGGTATTTTCGGCGATGGTCACCATATACAATGACCAGCTGCGGCCGCAGCCCTTCGGTCCAGTCCGGGTCGCCCGCCTCAAGCACACGGCGAAAAAGGGCGGGGATCGAGACCCTGCCCTTCGTATCGACCTTGTGCTGGCTTTCGCCTCTGAAACTTCGCGCCACTGTCCCGCGGCTCCTTCAATCTGTCCCTCTTCGCCCCAGACATGAAAACGGCGGGTTGATCTGCTGCCACTGATCAACCCGCCGCCCTCGTCCCATTTCTGGGGTGTCCGACTGCGCGCGCCACCTGGGGGGATGTCTGCTCGCTCGCGCGCCGGATCTCTTGGTTCGATGAAAGCGGGTGCCTGTATGAAACCTGACTTGGGAGTTTTGGGGTCTTGGTCGCCCCGTTTTGCCCGTCCTCATCGTGTGATTAGGGATCGCATGGGAATTCATGGAAATCAATAGAAAAATACGGGAATTCACGACGAACGGCGCTGAAGGGGCTTCCGAAACGCATATCTTGTCGCCGAAACAGGTGCCATTACCGCCTCATATAGTAGGTACTTCCGAGCCATCCGCTAGATATGGGCATTTTGGGGCGATTGAAGCTGGACCCATAAAATCCCTAAAAATGTGACCTCCGCACCCGAATTCCCCCTTTCGACAAGCAAACTCACGGGGAATCACGCCGTCGGCACCCTCTGATTTTGATTCGATGAGGTTTTTTCCAACCGTGCGACCGATCCTGTCGTCCGCTTTTCGGCGTGAAACCCGGCAGACCGCCGCTTTCCCATGCAATCCCGGCCGAAAGTTTTCCGGCTGCACAATAAATGTAATGCCTGCATGACTTTAGGTCAGCTTTACTTATGCATTTGCCGCATGGCAGCATTGATCACGCCAGCTATTGTGCGGCTGCAGCATTTGCCTATCTTGGTGTCAACGAAGCAAAACGCTTCCGATGAAATGAAGACGAAAGAGGCACTGAAATGGCATTCGCAAATGAAACCCGCAGCATCTCCCCGAGTATCTTCGAGCGTGTCTCGAAGTTCTTCAAAGAGATGTCCGCGTTCAACGCACAATACCGCGTATACCGTGAAACGGTCCGCGAACTCAGCGTGCTGTCGAACCGCGACCTGGCCGATCTTGGGCTCAACCGCTCGATGATCACCGACATCGCCCGCGAAGCGGCATTCGGCAAATAGGAATTCTGATCAGACGGCTCTCTCCTCCCTTGAGCCTTCTGTAAAGAGCGGCGGCATCGACCTCCTCCCTGATGCCGCCGCACATATCGGATGTTGCGGTCCTCCCCCAAAACATCCGCTACCAGAACGGCGGTGCTCGCCTCCCTGAGCGCCGCCGTTTTTTCATGTCGGGCACCCGCCCCGGTTTCTTGTCAGCGCAAACATCCTCGCCGAACGCGGTGCACCGTGGGCCGACTTGTGGAACCCACACTCCTGCACCAGAGTTGGTCGGCGACTGACAGGGGACTGACATGAAAAGCACATCCGCCAATCAGACCGAGCGCAATGCCAACGAGGAATCGGTTTCGGAAGCCAAATTGTTGTCCTCGCATCTGATCTACGAGGTGATCCGGCGCGAAGGCGTCGACGAATTGCAACGACCGACGGCATCGCTGATGTGGTCGGGAATGGCCGCGGGCATCATGATCAGCTTCTCGGTGCTGGGCGAAGCGATCTTGCGGGTTGGCCTGCCGGATGCACATTGGTCGCATCTGGTCGAAAGCATTGGCTATTCTTTCGGGTTTCTTCTGGTGATTCTGGGCCGGATGCAGCTTTTCACCGAAAACACGATCACCACCGTGCTGCCAGTCGCCGGCAAGCCGACCCTGAACAGCCTGCGTTTGGTCGGGCGGCTCTGGTCCGTGGTTCTTTCCGCCAACATCGTCGGCGCTTTCATCGCGGCGGCATTCATCGCCTATACGCCCGCCTTCGCGCCGGAACTTGTCGAGGGCGTCACGGAATTGTCACGCGAAGCGACCGGTCACGGCGCTCGTGATACCTTCTTTCTAGCAATGCCGGCCGGGCTTTTGGTCGCCGCCATCGTCTGGATGCTGCCAACCACGGAAAGCGGCAAGTTCCCCGTCGTGCTGCTGTTCACATGGATGATCGCGGCGGGCGGTTTCACCCATGTCATCGCAGGCTCGGTCGAAATGGCTTTCCTGATCGTGACCGGGGAGCTTGGCCCAGTGCAGGCGCTTTTCAGCTTCTTCCTGCCAGTTCTCGCGGGCAACATCGTCGGCGGCACCGCGGTTTTCACCATGCTGGCCTGGGGTCAGGTCAGGGCCGAGATTGACGACCCCGAACACCCCGACGGCGACGACGACCTCGACGATGCCCCGAAAAAGGCCAAGGCCTGATCCCGGTAACCTAGTCCCGGTAACTGGGGTCGCTCTTGTCCAGCATCGCCTTGAGCGCCTCGAAATGGGCGAAAGCGCTGTCGTTATAGGCCACCCAATCCTCGGCAGTGCGCTCTGCAATCTCATCCGACATCACGTTCAGCGGCTGTCCGCTGGCATAGGCAAGCATCTGCGTCTCGGCGGCGCGCTCAAAGAAATAGAGGCTCTCGAACGCCTCGGCCACCGTGCCGGCGGTCGTCGTCACGCCGTGATTGCCCATCAACATCACCGAATGATTGCCCAGCGCCCGTGCGATTCGCAGCCCTTCCTCGGCATTGTCGGCAATCCCGCCAAAACCCAGATCGACCGCCACTTTGCCATGAAACCGAGCAGTATTCTGATCAATTGGCAGCATCGTCGGGTCTTTCAGCGTCGCCAAAGCCGTCGAATAGCGCGGATGGCAATGCAGCAGCACCCGCGCATTCGGCTGGGTTCGGTGGATCGTGCCGTGAATGCACCAGGCACTGGCGTCCGGGGCATCCGGACCCCGCATGACACTGTCGTCATTGGCGTCCAGCAGCAAAAGGTCACTGGACCGGATCGTCGAGAAATGCCGCCACTTCGGATTCATCAGGAATTTCGAGCCATCCGCGCTGACCGCCGCGCTGAAATGGTTGCCGACCGACTCGTGCCAGTTGAAATGCACCGCCAGCCGAAACGCGGCCGCCAGATCAACCCGCAATGCAGCCTCGTCCACTGCAATCTCGCTACGCTTGTTCATTCAATCCTCCACCCGTTTTGCGCATCATAAGTCAGCCGGCAAAAAATCGTCCTGAAATTTTGCACGAACCACGCTAGGTTGAACTTGATGTGCGTCAACGCCGTTGTTCCTGTATCCGACTTAGTCTCGGTCATAACTTTAACTGGGGGTAGCCATGAAGAAAACCACACCGATGTCCAAGCCAGCCGAAACTGAAAATCCTGATGATCACGCCGCCAACGCTTTCACCTGGATCGACGAGATCGAGGTATCGGGCGAAAACCTGGTGCGCAAAGTCAAGGAACTGGCCGCTGAAACCCACGTCAAACGCATCCGCGTGATCGAGCCGGACGGCGATATCGCGCTGGAAATACCGTTATCCTACGGTGCGATCGCTGGCGGCGCCTTTATCAT
>JBBKVT010000375.1:0-28776 GCA_037968535.1 Paracoccaceae bacterium | reverse complement strand
GATCTTTGCGTCAGGCCGATTCCAGAAAGCCGCGGGAATTCCCGCTTGCCAACCCCCACAAAGCCTCCTATACGGCCCACTTCTGCAATGAACTCCACCGGAATCAGGGGTCACCCGTCAGGGGCCTTCCGGTGATGTTGAAAGGACCGATTGAGCCATGAATGCTCAGGAACTCAAAGACAAGACGCCCGACGAGTTGCGCACGCAGCTTGTTGCGCTGAAGAAAGAAGGCTTCAACCTGCGCTTTCAGCAGGCGACCGGCCAGATCGAGAACACCGCCCGCATGCGTTCCGTCCGTCGTGACGTCGCCCGCGTGAGCACGATTTTGAACCAGAAAGCCGCTGAAGCGGCCGCAGTCAAAGGAGCCTGAAGATATGCCCAAACGTATTCTGCAAGGCACCGTGACCTCGAGCGCCAACGAACAGACCGTTACGGTGTCTGTCGAGCGTCGCTACAAGCATCCGCTGCTGCACAAGACAATTCGTAAGTCCAAGAAATACCGGGCTCACGATGAGGCCAACTCTTTCAACGTCGGCGATTCAGTCCGCATTCAGGAATGTGCGCCGAAGTCGAAAACCAAACGCTGGGAGGTTATCGCAAACTAGGCGGTAACATTCCGGTTCAATCGAAACCCTGGGGCCAAATAGCTAAGGCTGGTCCCCACAGGTCGGGAGAAACCAAATGATCCAGATGCAGACCAACCTGGATGTTGCTGACAACTCCGGCGCTCGCCGGGTGCAGTGCATCAAGGTTCTGGGTGGTTCGCACCGTCGCTATGCGTCGGTGGGCGACATTATTGTCGTATCCATCAAGGAAGCCATTCCGCGTGGCCGTGTGAAGAAAGGTGACGTCCGCAAGGCCGTTGTTGTTCGCACCGCCAAGGAAGTCCGCCGTGACGATGGCACCACGATCCGGTTCGACCGGAACGCCGCCGTCATCCTCACCAACGCCAACGAGCCGCTCGGCACCCGGATTTTCGGGCCAGTTGTGCGTGAGCTGCGGGCGAAGAACTTCATGAAAATCATCTCGCTTGCTCCGGAGGTGCTGTAATGGCTGCCAAGCTGCGCAAAGGTGACAAGGTCGTCGTGCTGTCGGGCAAGGACAAGGGGTCGCAGGGTGAGATCACCACTGTGATGCCGTCCAAGGGCAAGGCCGTCGTCGAAGGCGTGAACATCGCCATCCGTCACACCAAGCAAACCCAGTCGAGCCAGGGTGGCCGGGTGCCGACCGCCGTGCCGGTCGACCTGTCGAACCTTGCGATCATCGACAGCAAGGGCAAACCGACCCGGGTCGGCTTCCGCATGGACGGCGACAAGAAGGTTCGCTTTGCCAAGACAACCGGGGAGGCCATCTGATGCTGGACCAAGCCAAATATACCCCGCGCCTGAAGGCGCATTACAAGAATGTCGCGCGGCCGGCTTTGAAAGAAGAGCTGGGCTACAAGAACGACATGCAGCTTCCGCGTCTGGACAAGATCGTCCTGAACATCGGCTGCGGTGCCGAGGCTGTGCGCGACACCAAGAAGGCGAAATCGGCGCAGACCGATCTTTCCACGATCGCCGGTCAGCAGGCCGTCATCACCATCGCCAAGAAATCCATCGCGGGTTTCCGGGTGCGTGAGGAAATGCCGCTTGGCGCCAAGGTGACGTTGCGCGGCGACCGGATGTACGAATTCCTCGACCGCCTGATCACCGTCGCGATGCCGCGGATCCGCGACTTTCGCGGTGTTTCGGCCAAGTCGTTCGACGGTCGTGGCAACTATGCCATGGGCCTGAAAGAGCACATCGTTTTCCCCGAGATCAACTTTGACAAGGTTGATGAGAACTGGGGGATGGACATCATAATCTGCACCACCGCGAAGACGGACGCAGAAGCGAAGGCGCTGTTGAAGCAATTCAACATGCCCTTCAACAGCTGATCGCGGAAGGAAGTAAGAGATATGGCTAAGACATCCATGATCGAACGCGAAAAGAAGCGCCAGAAGCTGGTCGAGCAGTATGCCACCAGACGGGCCGCGCTGAAAGCGATCGTAAGCGACCAATCCAAGCCGATGGAAGAGCGGTTTCGCGCTTCGCTGAAGCTGGCAAAACTGCCGCGCAATTCCTCGGCTGTCCGGTTGCACAACCGTTGCCAGCTGACCGGCCGCCCGCATGCTTACTACCGTAAGATGAAGGTGTCGCGGATCGCGCTGCGGGATCTCGGCTCTGCCGGACAGATCCCCGGCCTTGTGAAATCCAGCTGGTAAGGAGGGCATATAAATGAACGATCCTATCGCCGATATGCTCACCCGGATCCGCAACGCGCAACTGCGCGGCAAGTCCACCACAGCCACGCCAGCCTCGAAGCTGCGCGGCTGGGTTCTGGATGTGCTGGCGGACGAAGGCTACATTCGCGGCTATGAAAAAGCGACCGGTGCCGATGGCCATCCGGCGTTTGAAATCAGCCTCAAGTACTACGAAGGCACCCCTGTCATTCGCGAGCTGAAGCGGGTTTCCAAGCCCGGCCGCCGCGTCTACATGGGCGTCAAGGACATCCCCTCGGTCCGTCAGGGTCTGGGTGTGTCGATCGTGTCGACGCCGAAGGGCGTCATGTCGGATGCAAGCGCACGCGCAGCCAATGTTGGCGGCGAAGTGCTTTGCACGATCTTCTAGGGAGTAGGGTATGTCTCGCATTGGTAAAAAACCGGTCGAGCTGCCGTCGGGGGTTTCGGCCACCGTCTCTGGCCAGACCGTCGAAGTGAAGGGGCCGAAAGGCACCCGCAGCTTTACCGCAACCGACGATGTCACGATCAAGTCCGAAGACAACGTCGTCACCATCACGCCGCGCGGCAATTCCAAGCGCGCGCGCCAGCAGTGGGGCATGTCCCGCTCGATGGTGGAAAACCTTGTGACCGGCGTTTCGACCGGTTTCAGGAAAGAGCTTGAGATCAACGGCGTCGGCTATCGCGCGAACCTTCAGGGCACGACCCTGAAACTGTCGCTGGGTTACAGCCACGACGTGAATTTCGAAGTGCCCGAGGGTGTCACCGTGACATCCCCGAAGCAGACCGAGGTTATTGTGGAAGGTATCGACCAACAGCTTGTTGGTCAGGTCGCGGCGAATATCCGCGCCTGGCGCAAGCCCGAGCCCTATAAGGGCAAAGGCATCAAGTACAAGGACGAGTACATCTTCCGCAAAGAAGGCAAGAAGAAGTAAGGACGCACATCATGGCAAACAGCAAAAGAGACCTGTTCTTGAAGCGCCGCCTGCGCGTCCGGAACAAACTGCGGAAAATGGCCAACGGGCGCGCCCGTCTGTCGGTCCACCGCAGCAACAAGAACATCAGCGTTCAACTGATCGACGATGTGAACGGCGTCACGCTGGCATCCGCTTCCACGCTGGAAAAGGATCTGGGCTTGATCGGCAAGAACAACGTCGAAGCGGCCACCAAGATCGGGGCCGCGATCGCGGAACGCGCAAAGAAGGCCAAGGTGACCGAATGTTATTTCGATCGCGGCGGCTTCCTCTTTCACGGCAGTGTCAAGGCTTTGGCCGATGCTGCGCGTGAAGGTGGTCTGAAGTTCTAAGGAGACGATAATGGCAAGAGAACCACATCAAAGGGGCGGCCGTCGCGATCGCGATGAGACCCCTGAATTCGCCGATCGTCTCGTAGCGATCAACCGTGTGTCGAAGACCGTCAAGGGTGGTAAGCGCTTCGGCTTCGCAGCCCTCGTCGTGGTCGGTGACCAGAAGGGCCGCGTCGGCTTTGGCAAGGGTAAGGCCAAGGAAGTTCCCGAGGCGATCCGCAAGGCCACCGAACAGGCCAAGCGCCAGATGATCCGCGTGCAGTTGCGCGAAGGTCGCACGCTGCACCACGATATCGACGGTCGCCACGGTGCCGGTCGCGTCGTGATGCGTCAGGCCCCTGCCGGTACCGGCATCATCGCCGGTGGCCCGATGCGCGCCATCTTCGAGATGCTCGGCGTGCAGGACGTAGTGGCCAAGTCGTTGGGGTCGCAAAACCCCTACAACATGATCCGCGCCACGATGGACGGGTTGCAGAAAGAATCCAGCCCCCGCTCGGTCGCTCAGCGCCGCGGCAAGAAGGTTGCGGACATCCTCCGTAAGCCCGATGCCGAGGTCACTGAGACCGCCGAAGCTGACGCGTAAGGACACGGGAACATGGCCAAGAAAACCATCGTCGTAAAGCAGGTCGGCTCGCCGATCCGCCGCCCCGCCATCCAGCGCGCCACGCTGAAGGGTCTGGGCCTGAACAAGATGCACCGCACCCGTGAGTTGGAGGATACGCCTTCCGTGCGCGGCATGGTCGACTCGATCCCGCATCTGGTGCAGATCATCGAAGAGCGCGGCTAAACGCCTCTTCGACGGCGAAGAAAATTCAGGAACGCCTCGGGAAGCCGGGGCGTTTTTTGCTGCGTGGGGATCAGACAGGTTTCCCTGTCCAGTTCAGTGGGCAGGCTTGGCGTGGCTCGCAAACGGCAGGCCGCGCCAGTGACCCAGGTAGAACGCCAGAACGATGACAAGCGTCGCGATCAGCCCGAAGTCCTGTGGCGTGTGAAGAAGGACAGCGGCCGAACCGCCTATCGCGGACCAGATCGCCGGGATTATCAGCAACCAGCGCACGGTCCGCCAGTTACCCATCAGCAGGACGCCAACGCTGAAGATTGTGGTCGGGCAGGGTGCCACGCCGAAGACCGGAGCGAACGGATAGCTGTGGCCGGCGAGCACGCCCCAAAGCGGATAGCCCACCGCCGCAAATACGATCAATGCCAATCCGACGACGGACCGGGCATCCGCGCGAACGGCAAAGCTCAGTCTGGGGTAAAGCCACGGCGCTGCGGCAAGAAGCACGGCCTGAACGACGAAAACCGCGGCAAATCCGCGGGCGACCGGATTGATCTGGGCGAAGAACAGCCAGTGATAGCCGACGCCGTTGACAAGCCACAGGGCGGACAGGGCAAGAGCAATGACGGTGCTGGAAGAATGTGATCTTCTGAAAAGCAGGATCACGATCGCGACGCCTATGACGTAAGCCCCGATCTGCAACGGCCATATGGCCTGATTGTAGCGACCGAAAACGGCGAAAAAATCCTCGACGGTGAACGGCATTATGGGCACTCCTCGTGGAACCTGTGTCAGGATAGCAGGGATTTCCGGCAATTCCTTGATGCAAGTCAGAATGCAGGCAGCGCTTGAGCGCATCATTCCGACGCAGCGCCCGGTCCGCCAGACGTTCTTTGTTTTGGCCGCAGACGTGCTACACTTCGCGCGACTTTGGTGGCCGTCGACGAAGACGGGCGGGATGACCCATACTGCCAAGGCATTCATCAAGGGGGTTACATGTCTGATAAATTAAAGGGCGGCTGCGCCCATATCCACACCAAGACCGAGCACGGACCGATCGACAATCACACCTGCCATTGTTCGGTGTGCAAATCCGTCACCGGCCAGCCGACGACGCATGTGGCGTTCTACAATTACAAGGACGTCAAGGTCGACAACGAGGCCAAGCTGAAGCGCCAGCCGTTCAACGCCAAGAACCCGGACGGCCCGCTGGAACTGTGCACCTGTGCCGATTGCGGCCAGCCGATCATGCTCGATGACAAGCAGCACCGGATCCGGGTGATCGTGCCGAACCTGATGGGTTACGACACCGCCGCGTTCCCGAAGGCGACGTATCATGCGTTTTATGATCCGGCGACCGGGGTGCCGAAGCCGAATGACGGACGGCCGGTGGAAGCGGCGCTGCGGCCGGAGTTCGTGTGGCCGCAGCCGGCGTGAACGGAGGGCAGCTAAGTTCGGCAGAGCGTCGGATCCGCCGTCCTTCGCAAAACCTTTTCTTCGTTCGACCGGGACTTGAATTCTATCGCCCCTTGGCGATTTCGAGGTCACTCAAGCGTGCGTATCTTGAGACGCGCTTTCTGGAGGTCATTTTCGATACTGTTGACCATGGTAAACGTGTCGCCCTGAACCTTGCGAAATAGTGTCCGCGTTTGCGTTCGATAGAAATCCCCCGCTTCATCTATGCGACCTGCTTTCAGGAGATTGTACATCTCCTGCGACCCGTCGATCATCGAGTACACGTCCTGGAGGATCGCGTCGAACCGCGCCTGTTCGTCGAGCGCGAAGACCTTGTTGCGCTGTGCGTCTCTCTTCAGGTCGACGAGCGTCGAAACAAGCCGGATTTCCAAGTTGTGGACGTCATATGAAAACGAGCGAAGGTCTCCCATCAAGTTGTCTTTTTCGGTCGGCCAATCTTCATGCTCTGCCATGATGGCGACGCCCTCGATGTAGGCGATCCACGCTGCGGTGCGATCAAGTTCATGCACATAGGACGCGGCCAAATGGCGGTTCATGACGTGATTGATAAGCTGTCGCGCGTCGGATTCCTGTGCATGCGCCGAAGTGGTGGGCGCAAGCTGGAGGAAAAGGAGAAAAAGAGAAGACAACAGGCATACTGATTTACGAGCTTGCATGATCTGACATTTCCAATCTGGATGCCGAACTGCAAAAACCAAAGCCGCTGAGCAACCCGACTTACGGAGTCTGATTTGAATGTTAGTGCATGAGTTCCCTTTTTTCCAGCGTGACGATGATTTCAGAGGCTGGTGGCCAACGGGAACCCAAAGGGTCGTTCGCAACCAGTGGCCGCATGCAACTTTCCAAGACTGGTGCATCACTCGGAACTGACGTGTAGCTAAAGGCTTAGTGCCGCCGTTCCGCGCGTAGCGTAGGTTCAGCCCTGCGCGCTGCGGCAAAAGCCACTCCCCCTTGATCCCCACCCCACCTTCGCCTATACGCCCCCGGTGGTCCTCTCGGGCCTCAGAATCAATGAAGAAACGCCGTGGTTGGCCGCTCCCGTCGCTGGGGGTCATATCCGGCAAAGGAGAAGCGACATGAAACTGCATGAATTAGCCGATAACGAAGGCGCCACCAAACGGCGGATGCGCGTTGGCCGGGGTCCGGGTTCGGGCAAGGGCAAGACCGCTGGCCGTGGTATCAAGGGTCAGAAATCCCGTTCCGGCGTGGCGATCAAGGCCTACGAGGGCGGCCAGATGCCGCTTTACCAGCGTCTGCCGAAGCGCGGCTTCAACAAGCCGAACCAGAAGAAATTCGCGGTGGTGAACCTTGGCCTGCTGCAAAAATTCATCGACGCCAAGAAGCTGGATATCAAGAAGGACATCACTGAGGATGTGCTGATCGAGACCGGCATCGTGCGCCGCAAGCTCGACGGTATCCGCGTGCTGGCCAAGGGCGAGTTCACCGCCAAGGTCAAGATCGCTGTCACCGGTGCGTCGAAATCGGCGGTGGAAGCGGTCGAGAAGGCCGGCGGTTCGCTGACGGTCACGACTGCGTCGGCGGCTGAATAAAGGGTTGTGGGTGGCCTGATGGCCGCTTACATCATCCGTTAAGTTTTCATGGCGCCGCCGACCGGAAAACGGTTCGGCGGCGTTATTGCAATAGAGAGAACCCCGCATGGCATCCGCAGCAGAACAAATGGCCGCAAACATGAGCTGGGGCGCGCTTGGCAAAGCGACCGAGCTGCGTCAGCGCATCTTCTTCACGCTCGGCCTTCTGATCGTCTATCGCCTTGGCACCTACATCCCGGTTCCCGGCATCGACGGTCTGGCGCTGCGGCAGTTCATGGATCAGGCCACGACCGGCATCGGTGGTATCCTGAACATGTTCACCGGCGGTGCGATCAGCCGGATGGGGATCTTTGCGCTGGGGATCATGCCGTATATCTCGGCCTCGATCATCATCCAGCTGATGACCGCGATGGTTCCGGCACTCGAGCAGTTGAAGAAAGAGGGCGAGCAGGGGCGCAAGAAGATCAACCAGTATACCCGCTACGGCACGGTGTTTCTGGCGACCTTCCAGGCCTATGCGCTGGCCGCCAGCCTCGAGGCCGGCGATCTGGCCACCGATCCGGGCTGGTTCTTCCGCATCGGCTGCATCATCACGCTGGTGGGCGGCACGATGTTCCTGATGTGGCTGGGCGAGCAGATCACCCAGCGCGGCATCGGCAACGGCATCAGCCTGATCATTTTCGTTGGCATCATTGCCGAACTGCCGCTTGCGCTGGCACAGTTTTTCGCGAGCGGTCGGTCCGGTGCGATCAGCCCCGCCGTGATTATCGGCGTGATCGTGATGGTCATCGCGGTGATCGCCTTCGTGGTGTTCATGGAACGCGCGCTGCGCAAGATCCACATCCAGTATCCGCGCCGCCAGGTCGGGATGAAGGTTTATGACGGTGGGTCGAGCCATCTGCCGGTCAAGGTCAACCCTGCCGGCGTCATTCCGGCAATCTTCGCCTCGTCGCTGCTGCTTTTGCCAACCACGCTGGCCACGTTCAGCGGCCAGCAGACCGGCCCGGTCATGTCTACCATTCTGGCTTATTTTGGCCCCGGGCAGCCGCTATATCTCGCTTTCTTCGCAGGCATGATCATCTTCTTCACGTTCTTCTATACGTTCAACGTGTCGTTCAAGACCGACGACGTCGCAGACAATCTGAAGAATCAGAACGGCTTTGTGCCCGGCATCCGCCCCGGCAAGAAGACCGAGGAATATCTCGACTATGTCGTGACCCGCCTGCTGGTGCTTGGTTCGACCTACCTGGCAGCGGTTTGTCTGCTTCCGGAAATTCTGCGGTCCCAACTTGCGATCCCGTTCTATTTCGGCGGCACGTCCGTGCTGATCGTCGTGTCCGTCACGATGGACACGATCCAGCAGGTCCAGTCGCACCTGCTGGCGCATCAGTACGAGGGCCTGATCGAACGCTCGCAGCTGCGCGGCAAGAAGCGCAGTAAGAAGGGGACGTCAAGACGATGAACATCATCCTCCTCGGACCACCGGGGGCAGGCAAGGGAACGCAAGCCCGCCGTCTGGTGGACGAGCGGAACATGATCCAGCTTTCGACCGGCGACATGCTGCGCGATGCTCGCAAATCGGGCACGGAAATGGGCAAGCGCGTGGCCGCGGTGATGGATGCGGGCGAGCTGGTGACCGATGAGATCGTGATCGGCCTGATCGAGGAAAAGCTGGCTGGCGAGAACGCCGGCGGCTTCATCTTCGACGGCTTCCCGCGCACGCTGGCGCAGGCCGATGCGCTGGGTGACCTGCTGGCCAAGTTCAACGCCCATCTGGACAGCGTGATCGAGTTGCGCGTCGATGACGAGGCGCTGGTCAAGCGGATCTCTGGCCGCTTCACCTGCGGCAATTGCGGCGAGGTGTATCACGACGCGACCAAGCGGCCGAAGGTCAAGGGCACCTGCGATATCTGCGGTGCCAAGGACATGCGCCGCCGCGCCGATGACAATGCCGAAAGCCTGCGCACCCGGCTGATGGAATACTACAAGAAGACCTCGCCGCTGATCGGCTACTACTATGCCAAGGGCAAGTTGAATTCGGTGAATGGCCTGGCCGAGATTGACAAGGTCGCGGCGTCTATCTCAGAGGTTCTGGACTGAAGCAGGATCCCTTCCAACTGAATCGGAATTCACCCCAGGACCGGGCGAATTCCGATGATTTTCCGTCTTTGAAAAGTCATCTCGCTCTAATCGGTTCAGAGGTCTTGACCCTACCGGCAGAACCCCGTATTGCACCGCATCCCGAACGGGAATCGGTGTGAAAACCGGGGTCGCGCCCTTTTCATACCAGACTGAATTCAGCGTGGCCCGCAGGTGAAAATCCCCGCGGGCTTGACGTTGTGAAAAAAGGTTCCGGAACTACGGAACCGCAACGAAAAGGAAAGCTAACGTGGCACGTATCGCCGGCGTGAACATCCCGACTGCAAAGCGGGTTCCAATCGCCCTTACCTATATCACCGGAATCGGCCCCTCGGTTGCCAAAAGCATCTGCGAAGCCGTCGGCATCGACAAGGCCCGCCGGGTCAACGAACTGTCCGACGCCGAGGTTCTGGCAATCCGCGAGCATATCGACGCCAATGTCACCGTCGAAGGTGACCTGCGCCGTGAAACCCAGATGAACATCAAGCGTCTGATGGATCTTGGCTGTTACCGCGGCCTGCGTCATCGTCGCAACCTGCCCGTCCGCGGTCAGCGCACCCATACCAACGCTCGCACCCGCAAAGGCCCCGCAAAGGCCATTGCCGGCAAGAAGAAATAGGGGGACTGATCAATGGCACGCGAAAAAGTCCGCACCAAGCGCAAAGAGCGCAAGAACATCGCCGCCGGCGTGGCGCATGTGAACTCGTCGTTCAACAACACCAAGATCCTGATTTCGGACGTGCAGGGCAATGCGATTGCATGGTCTTCGGCCGGAACAATGGGTTTCAAGGGTTCTCGGAAATCCACCCCTTACGCGGCCCAGATGGCTGCAGAGGATGTGGCCAGGAAAGCCCAGGAACATGGCGTCAAGACCATCGAAGTCGAAGTTCAGGGCCCCGGTTCGGGTCGTGAATCGGCACTTCGCGCCCTGGCTGCTGTCGGTCTTAACATCACTTCGATCCGTGATGTGACCCCGATGGCCCACAACGGTTGCCGCCCGCCAAAGCGCCGCCGCGTCTAACGACAACACCTTCGTTCGGGTTGCGCCTTGGCGCGGCCCGGCGCCGTCATTTTTACCTCGGGTGTTCCCCGCTTCCGGACATGAGCCTGGGAACTTGAATTGAGGAGACTCGCATGATCCACAAAAACTGGGCTGAACTGATCAAACCGCAGCAACTGGACGTCAAGCCGGGCAATGACCCGATGCGTCAGGCCACGCTGATCGCCGAACCGCTGGAACGCGGCTTTGGTCTGACGCTGGGCAACGCGCTGCGCCGCATCCTGATGTCGTCGCTGCAAGGTGCCGCTATCACGAGCGTGCAGATCGACAACGTGCTGCACGAATTTTCCTCGATCGCCGGTGTGCGCGAAGATGTCACCGACATCGTGCTGAACCTGAAGGGCGTCGCAATCCGGATGGAAGTCGACGGGCCGAAGCGCCTGAACATCTCCGTCAAGGGCCCGGCTGTCGTCACCGCGGGTGACATCTCGGAAAGCTCCGGCATCGAGATCCTGAACAAGGATCACGTGCTCTGCCACCTCGACGAGGGTGCGGACCTGTACATGGAACTGACGGTGAATACCGGCAAGGGCTATGTTGCGGCCGACAAGAACCGGCCGGAAGATGCGCCCATCGGCCTGATGCCGATCGACGCGATCTATTCGCCGGTGCGCAAGGTCAGCTATGATGTGCAGCCGACCCGCGAAGGTCAGGTGCTGGACTATGACAAGCTGACGCTGAAGCTGGAAACCGACGGCTCGATCACGCCGGATGACGCGGTGGCCTATGCTGCGCGGATCCTGCAGGACCAGCTGAACATCTTCGTGAACTTCGAAGAGCCGGAATCGGCGCGTGCGGACAGCGACGAGGACGGTCTGGAATTCAACCCGCTGCTGCTGAAGAAAGTCGACGAGCTGGAACTTTCGGTGCGCTCGGCGAACTGCCTGAAGAACGACAACATCGTCTACATCGGCGATCTGATCCAGAAGACCGAGGCCGAGATGCTTCGGACCCCGAACTTCGGTCGCAAATCGCTGAACGAGATCAAGGAAGTGCTGTCCGGAATGGGTCTGCACCTTGGCATGGATGTCGAGGAATGGCCGCCGGAAAACATCGAGGATCTGGCCAAGAAGTTCGAAGACCAGTTCTAGGAACAACCGGCTTTCGTCGGCTTGGCCCATCCGGGACAAGTCGACTGCCGGTCACCGGTGAAACCCTTTCGGTTTCGCATTGGGCAATCCCGCCCCAAGGAGAGCAGGCTGCACGCAACAGTCTGCCGGACAAAGCAAAACCGCCCGTAGAGGGCAACGAAGGAGTAACAAAATGCGTCATGGTAACGGCTACAGAAAGCTGAACCGAACCCACGAACACCGCAAGGCGCTGTTCGCGAACATGGCCGGTTCACTGATTGAACACGAACAGATCAAGACCACTCTGCCCAAGGCGAAAGAGCTGCGTCGGATCATCGAAAAGCTCGTGACCCTTGGCAAACGCGGCGATTTGCACGCCCGCCGCCAGGCTGGATCGCAACTGAAGCAGGACGCCTATGTGGCGAAACTGTTCGAGGTGCTTGGCCCGCGCTACAAAGAGCGCAATGGTGGCTACGTCCGCGTGCTGAAGGCCGGGTTCCGCTACGGCGACATGGCGCCGATGGCGATCATCGAGTTTGTCGATCGCGATGTGGATGCCAAAGGTGCCGGCGATCGCGCCCGTATTGAAGCCGAATCCGCCGAAGACTAGACGCCCTTCAAGCCGAGAATCAAAAGCCCCGCTGCGCATCGCACAGCGGGGCTTTTCATTTTATCGGTGGCTAATTCGCTTTTGCGGATCGAAGAACGCTCTTCATCTCGAAAGATGCCGCCAGGTTGCTTTCCAGCGTCTTCATTTCGTCCTTTGTCATCTTCGAAACGCCGAAAAACTGCAGGAAATCGGCCCGCTTCTGTTCGGGAAGCAGCAGGATTTTCGTAATAAGATCTTGGTCCGATGACATCCGGTTTTCCCTGCAAAATACTTGAATTCAATACTCAATTTAAGGTTGACTGGGGGGACCGCAAGTTGTCTAAAAAGACATGTCCAGACGCCCGGAAATAAGCTTGCTGTTCAAGCAGCTCGGAGATAGCGCGCCAGCGGGATTCGCTGCGGGTCTTCATATCAGGTTCGCGGCGCCAATGATTGCCGTCAGCACCTACAACCCGAAATGGTCCGAGCATTATACCGTCAATGCATACGGTTTGCGCGATCCGATGATATCATGGGGATTAAGTTGCGAGGGCACCGCAAGGTGGAGCGAAATAGAACTCCCCGACCCTTTCGACATCTGGGGACAGGCGGCTGAATTTGGCCTGATCTATGGTGCTGCATTCGCATGTGGCCCGATTCAATCAAGAACAATTGTCGGAATCGCGCGCGCTGACCGCGAATTCGACGATCTGGAGATTGAGAAAGCATTTGGCCTGATTCTTGCATTGCATGAGATCTCGGAGCCTCCGACCGAGTTGACTCTCGCCCAGGTTCAGGCCCTCCGGTGCATCGCGGACGGGGACCGTCACGCAGCCGCTGCTGCCAAGCTTGGCATATCCGAAAGTGCTTTCAAGGCGCGTCTCATCTCGGCGCGAACAAGGCTCATGGCACGCACGACATCCGAGGCGATTCAACGTGCCAAGGAGTATCGGCTGCTCTGACGGTTTGCTATTTGCGGTGTGTTGAACTCAACCCACCGGAGGCAATTATGCAAACGACCACTCTTTCATTCAACAACATGCACAACCACGGCGCCCTGTTCGCCAACATGCTTCGCGCGCGGCACGAAACCTTCATTCAGAAGGCCAACTGGGACCTGCCAGAGGCAGATGGCATGGAGTACGACCAGTACGACACGCCAGCCAGCCGCTGGATCGCCGTGCACGAATTTGGCGAAGTTCTGGCGGGTGTCCGTCTGACCCCGACCACGGCCCGTTGCGGTATCTACACCTACATGATCCGTGACGCGCAGCGCGGGCTGCTCGATTCCATTCCGGCGGACCTTCTTTACGAGGAAGCCCCGGTCGCCAGCCACATCTGGGAATCGTCGCGCATCTTTGTCTCGCACAAGGTGCCTGCAAAGCTGCGGATGCGGGTGCAGATGAACCTGATCAACGAAATGACGATCTCTGCCCGCGAACTTGGTGCGTCTACGGTTCTGGGACTGATCCCGGAAAATGGGCCGCGTTGGGGTCGTCGTGTCGGGCTGGATATCGACGTTGTCGGTCCGGTGTTGAATATTGGAGGCGATACCAGCCGGTGCATCCGGATCAACCTTCAGTCCAAACTGCACTAGTGCCATGGTTTCAGAGGCTGGTGCGCCCGGCCCCAGCCTCAGATCATGCTTTTCTCGACCTGCGCTCGTCACTACGGTTGGCGCATGGCCGATCTCTTTTCAAACTCGGATCCGAAGCTACCCGATGCGGGCCCGCGCCCGTTGGCCGATCGGCTGCGCCCGAAAACCATTGCCGAGGTCATCGGACAGGATCAGGTGCTTGGCCCCGACGGCCCGCTTGGCGCGATGTTGGCCGCGGGCAGTCTGTCGTCGTTGATATTCTGGGGCCCGCCGGGGGTGGGCAAGACGACGATCGCGCGGCTGTTGGCCGACGAAACCGATATGCATTTCATCCAGATCAGCGCTATTTTCAGCGGCGTTGCGGACCTCAAGAAAGTGTTCGAGGCAGCTAGGCTGCGACGGCAGAACGGCAAGGGCACGCTGCTGTTCGTCGATGAGATTCACCGATTCAACAAGGCCCAGCAAGACGGCTTCCTGCCTTACATGGAGGATGGGACCATTCTTCTGGTCGGCGCCACCACCGAGAATCCAAGTTTCGAGTTGAACGCGGCGCTGCTGTCGCGCGCGCAGGTGCTTGTGCTCAAGCGGCTTGATCTTGTTGATCTTGAACATCTGGCACAACGCGCAGAGCGTGAACTGGGCAAGCCGCTGCCGCTGACCGGTGCGGCGCGCGAGGCGCTGCTGGAAATGGCCGATGGCGATGGCCGCGCGGTTCTGAACCTGATCGAACAGGTCATGGCCTGGAAGACAGATGCCAAGCTGGATACCGACGCGCTGACCACGCGCCTGATGCGGCGGGCGGCGAAATATGACAAGTCCGGCGACGAGCATTTCAACCTGATCTCGGCGCTGCACAAATCGGTCCGCGGGTCCGATCCGGATGCGGCACTTTACTGGTTCGCGCGGATGCTGACCGGCGGCGAGGATCCGCGTTATCTTGCACGGCGCATCACCCGGATGGCGATCGAGGATATCGGTCTGGCCGACCCGCAGGCGCAGTCGATCTGCCTGGAGGCGTGGGAAACCTACGAACGCCTGGGCTCGCCCGAGGGCGAACTGGCGCTGGCGCAGGCGGTGACATACCTCGCACTCGCGCCGAAATCCAACGCCGGATATGCGGGCTTCAAGGCGGCGATGGCCGCGGCGCGCCAGACCGGATCGGAACCGCCGCCGAAACATATCCTGAACGCGCCGACCAAGCTGATGAAAGAGCACGGTTACGGCGAAGGCTATGCCTATGACCACGATGCCGCGGATGGATTTTCCGGGCAGAACTATTTCCCCGAGGGGATGAAGCGGGGCGTCTATTACCAGCCAGTCGAACGCGGCTATGAGCGGGAGCTGAAAAAGCGGCTCGACTATTTCGTCAAGCTGCGCGCCAAGCGCCATGACGGTTGACTTTCGCCGCGCCGCGAGAAATGGAAAGCGCCATGGTTACAACTCTTTTTCAGGTCGCATTGGGCGGCGCTATCGGGGCCAGTGCGCGGTATCTGACCGGTGTCGCCTCGATCCGGTTGATCGGCCCCGGTTTCCCGTGGGCGACGCTTGTGGTGAATATATTGGGATCATTCCTGATGGGTGTTCTGGTGGTGGTTCTGGCGCATAAATCGGGAACCCGGATGGCGCCGTTCCTGATGACCGGCTTGCTTGGCGGGTTCACGACGTTTTCCGCATTCTCGCTGGATGCGCTGACGCTGTTCGAGCGTGGGCAGGTCTGGACGGCTGCTGCCTACGTCGCCGGCTCGGTGGTGCTGTCGCTGGCCGGGATCGTTGCCGGGCTGGCACTTTCGCGGGGGTTCTTCGCATGAGCCGGGTCCAGACGATCACCGTCGGCAATGACGAGGCCGAGCAACGGCTCGACCGTTGGTTCCGGCGCCACTTTCCGCATGTCAGCCAGGGCCAGATCGAAAAGCTGTGCCGCAAGGGTGACATCCGGGTCGATGGCGGCCGGGTCAAGGGCGCGACACGGATCGCACCGGGGCAAGAGGTGCGCATCCCGCCGCTGCCCGATGAGGCTGACGCCGCGCGTGGGCCGGCAAAGATAAGCGATGCCGACGTGAAGTTGATCCAAGCGGCCGTGTTGTATCGCGATGATCATATCATCGTGCTGAACAAGCCCGCGGGGCTGGCAAGCCAGGGCGGCAGTCGTCAGACCCGGCATATCGACGGTCTGGCCGAGGCGCTGTGTTTTGGATATCCCGAAAAACCCCGGCTGGTGCACCGGCTAGACAAGGACACGTCCGGCGTTCTGCTGATGGCGCGAACCAACCGCATGGCAAGCGTGCTTTCGGCCGCACTTCGGCACCGGGCGACGCGCAAGATTTACTGGGCGATCGTCGCGGGGGTGCCGCATCCGCGCATGGGCACGATCCGCTTCGGGCTGGTCAAGGCACCGGGACGCGGCGCCAAGGGCGAGGGCGAGAAGATGCAGTGCATCCATCCCGACGAGGTCGCCAAGACCCCCGGCGCCAAGCGCGCGACGACGGATTATGCGGTTCTGAGCCCGCTGGCGAACCGTGCCGCCTGGGTCGCGCTGGTTCCGGTCACCGGCCGCACCCATCAGTTGCGCGCGCATTTGGCCGAGATCGGCCATCCGATCATCGGCGACGGCAAATACGGCGGCTCTGGCCAAGAGAATCTGGGCGATGGATGGGGCGCGCAACTGGGCGGTGACATCAGCAACAAGCTGCACCTGCACGCGCGATACCTGCAGATCGAGCACCCCGAAACCGGGGCGCTGATGAGCTTCACCGCACCCCTGCCGCCGCATATGCAAAGCAGTTGGGACAGTTTCGGATGGCGGTCGGACGATGTTCCCGTCGATCCGTTCGAGAATCCGGAATGAGCGGTTGGACGGCGAAGCGATTCTGGAGCGAGTCGAACGTCGTTGAAACGCCGGATGGGTTCACTGTCCAGCTGGACGGGCGCGATATCCGGACACCGGGGAAATCGCTGCTCGTGATGCCGACACGGGCGCTTGCCGAAGCGGTCCGCGAGGAATGGGACGCGCAGAGTGGAAAGATCGATCCCGAGACGATGCCGGTCACCCGAACGGTGAATTCCGCGATCGACAAGGTCGGCCCGCAGCGCGACAACATCGCCGCCATGATCGCCGAATATGGCGATGCCGATCTTCTGTGCTATCGCGCGACATCGCCCAAAGAACTGGTCGAGCGGCAATGTGCGGCCTGGGATCCGCTTCTGGACTGGGCCGCGGATGCGCTGGGCGCCCGGCTTTTGCCGCGACCCGGGGTCGTGCATCAGCCGCAGGACCGGGCCGCACTTGATCGACTTGGCGCGCTTCTGAAGGATTTTTCGGATATCGAACTGACGGCGTTTCACGACCTCGTCAGCCTGTCGGGTTCGCTTGTCATCGGTTACGCTGTGGCCCGGTCGATGGCGGACGACGAACGGCTGTGGCAAGCTTCCAGAGTTGATGAAAACTGGCAAGTAGAGCAATGGGGCGAAGACGATGCCGCCACGGCGCTTGCCGAGCGGAAACGATCAGCATTCATGACCGCGTCACGGATTCTGAATATTTCAAAGTAATAGCTATATATATTAATGGGATAGGACGTTCCTGCAGGACTGCTTTACGTTGGATTACCCATCACTTTCCTTGGTCATGCTCTTGACGTGAAGAGACAATTCCTCGCACACTCACCGCGTTGAGGGGGAAAACCGCTCATTTGATCGCCCCCGGTCTTGCCGGATCAAACGGACCGTCAGTGTTCGGGTGGCAACTCACGAAGAGGTAAAAATGAAAAGAACCGTATTTCTTGGCGCTTTGACCGTTGCCGGTCTTGCTGCCGGCGTTGCTTCGGCCGCCACCCTTGACGATGTCAAGGCTCGTGGAAAGGTCAGCTGCGGCGTATCCACTGGCGTCCCCGGCTTTGCGGCGCCTGATGCAAACGGCGTCTGGGAAGGTTTCGACATTGCTGTTTGTCGCGCCGTTGCCGCCGCCATTTTCGGCGATCCAAGCGCTGTCGAGTTCACGCCGACCACTGGCCAGACCCGCTTTACCGCGCTGGCCTCGGGCGAGGTTGATCTGCTGGCACGCAACACCACCTGGACCTATTCACGCGACACCGACCTGAAGTTCGACTTCATCGGGGTCAACTATTACGACGGCCAGGGCTTCATTGTCCCGAAAGCTCTCGGGGTCTCGTCGGCCAAGGAACTGGACGGTGCGACCGTGTGCATCCAGACCGGGACGACGACCGAGTTGAACCTTGCTGACTACTTCCGCATCAACAACATCAGCTACGAGCCCGTGCCGGTTGAAACCAACGCCGAAGCCCTGCAGCAGTATCTTGCTCGTGCCTGCGACGTTTACACGACCGACGCGTCCGGCTTGGCCGCCAGCCGTGCGACCTTCGAGAGCCCCGCCGACCACGTTCTGCTGCCCGAAATCATCTCGAAAGAGCCTCTGGGACCGCTTGTTCGTCATGGCGACAACGCCTGGGGCGACATCGTTATGTGGACGCTGAACGCGCTGATCGCTGCGGAAGAACTTGGCATCACGTCGGCAAATGTCGCTGAGATGTCTGCGGCCCCGACCAGCAATCCCGAGATCAACCGTCTTCTGGGGACCGAAGGCGAGCTGGGTGCGATGATGGGTCTGCCGAACGACTGGGCGAAGAACGCGATCCTTGCTGGTGGCAACTACGGCGAGATCTTCGAGAAGAACATCGGGCAGAACACCCCGATCGGTCTTGCTCGGGGGTTGAACGCGCAGTGGACCAACGGCGGTCTGCTTTATTCGCCGCCATTCCGGTAAACGACTGAATCACGAAGGGCGCGGCAAGAACCGCGCCCTTCGCCTATTTGGGCCTACACGTAAGATCCACCAAGCGACTCGTCAGAAGTTGCCGGTAAAGATAGACATCAGGGAGTATGGGGGCGTCTTTCATGACGACACTGACCGATCCTAACAAGGAATCGTTCCGCCTCGGCCAGCTAATCTATGACACGCGTTATCGGTCGATGACCATTCAGGTTATCGCGCTGATCGGGTTCATGGCATTGTTCGCATGGCTGATTTCGAACACCGTCGTTAACCTGCACGCCTTGGGGCAGGATATCAATTTCGGCTTCCTGACCGTGCGCTCGGGCTACGACATCAATCAGACATTGATTGAATACAGTTCGAACTCCAACCATCTGCGGGCCGCAATTGTCGGACTTCTCAATACGCTTCTGGTCGCCTTTCTCGGTTGTATCCTGGCGACGTTCATTGGCGTGATCGCCGGTGTTCTTCGGCTTTCGAAGAACTGGCTGACGGCGCGGCTGATGACCGTCTACATCGAAAGTTTCCGCAACATTCCGGTCCTGCTTTGGATCATCGCGTTCTTCGCGGTTCTGACCGAGGCGACGTCGGCGCCGAATGCCTTCCGCGGCGACGATCCGACGGCGTTCATGTGGTTGAACGGCTCGGTGGCGGTGACGAACCGCGGCACCTATGCACCGCTGCCGATCTGGCACGACGGCTCTGTGGTCGTGGTGGTGGTTTTCCTGGCCTCGCTGGTGGCGATCTGGGCCTTTGGTCGCTATTCCAGAAAGCGGCAAGAGGAAACCGGTGACATCCTGCCAAACCTCTGGATCAAGCTGGGGCTTTTCTTCGTTCCTGCCGTGCTTGCCTATTTCGTCATGGGCCGCCCGATCACCTTGGAATATCCCGAACTTCAGGGCTTCAACTTCCAGGGGGGGCTGCAAATGCGCAACTCTCTGATCGCCCTGTGGCTTGCGCTTTCGGTTTATACCGGCGCGTTCATTGCGGAAAACGTCCGCGCCGGCATTCTGGCCGTTTCGCATGGCCAGACCGAGGCCGCGTTTGCACTGGGCCTGCGTCCCAACCGTACGATGCGGCTTGTGATCCTGCCGCAGGCGCTTCGGGTCATCATTCCGCCGCTGATCTCGCAATATCTGAACCTGACCAAGAACTCGTCTTTGGCGCTTGCGGTGGGATACATGGATTTGCGGTCCACGCTGGGCGGCATCACGCTGAATCAGACCGGGCGAGCGCTGGAATGCATGATGCTGATGATGCTGATCTACCTGATCATTTCATTGCTGATCTCGTCGGCGATGAACTTCTACAACAGTTCCGTCGAGCTGAAGGAGCGATGAGATGAGCGATCTTCACGCACACAGCGTTTCCTTCGTCCGCGACACGATGCTGCCCCAGGCAACGCCGCCGATCACTGAACGCGGCGCTATCAAATGGATGCGCGAGAACCTGTTTTCGGGTTGGTTCAACAGCATTCTGACGATCGTCTCGATCTACGTGATCTATGTCATTCTGTCGCATATCCTGCCGTGGTTCGTGAACTCGATCTGGGTTGCGGATTCGCTGGATGAATGTCGGCAGATCCGGGACGCTGTGAACGGCGGCGAGCCCAGCGCCTGTTTCGCGGTCATCACCGAGCGATGGCAGCAGTTGATCTACGGCTTCTATCCGGTCGACCGAAGCTGGGGCGCTGACGCGAGCTTCTTGTTTCTGTACATCCGTCCGAATATTGCCTTTGCACTTCTGTTCGTGGCCATTGCCCCCATTCTTTATGACAAGCTGCCGCGCAAGATGCTGTGGTTCTCGGCGCTATACCCGTTCCTTGCGTTTTGGCTGGTCTGGGGCGGATCGGTCTGGATGCCGGTGTCGGTTCTGGCCGGGCTTGTGCTGGCATTCGTGGCGTTCCAGCTTCTGGGATCAGTGAGCGGTCTTGTGGCCGCGCTCGGGGCGTTCCTGATGCCGCTGATCTGGTGGTATTTCCTGGCAGCACCGGTGGCGGATGCGATTCAGTCGATCCTGCCCGTCAGCCTGGACCCTGTCGATTCCAAGAAGATCGGCGGCTTCATGATCTCGATCATCATCGGGCTTGCCGGCATCGTCCTGTCGCTTCCGATCGGCGTCGTGCTGGCGCTGGGACGACAATCGGACCTGCTGATCGTCAAGATGATCTGCGTCGGTTTCATCGAATTCATCCGGGGTGTGCCGCTGATCACCCTGCTGTTCACCGCGTCGCTGTTGCTGAATTATTTCCTGCCACCAGGCACGAATTTCGACATCGTGCTGCGCGTGATCATCATGGTGACGCTGTTCGCCTCGGCCTACATGGCCGAAACGATCCGCGGCGGATTGGCCGCACTTCCGAAGGGCCAATACGAGGCGGCGGATTCACTGGGGCTGGACTACTGGAAGTCACAACGGCTGATCATCATGCCGCAGGCGCTGAAGATCTCGATCCCAGGGATCGTCAACAACTTCATCGGTCTGTTCAAGGACACGACGCTGGTGTTGTTCATCGGCATTTTCGACATGCTTGGACTGGTCGGTGCGATCCGCGCTTCCACCGAATGGAACGGCGTCTACTTCGAACTCTTCATCTTCGTCGCGGCGGTCTTCTGGATCTGCTGCTTTTCGATGTCACGTTATTCGCAATGGCTGGAGCGCAAGCTGCAGACCGAGCATCGCTAAGGAGACTGAAACATGTCTGAACTTGCAACAGAGAACACCATCGACCGCAGCCGACTGAAGGTCTCGGACGAGGTTGCGATCCAGATCGCGAACATGAACAAGTGGTTCGGAACGTTCCACGTGCTGCGCGACATCAACCTGACGGTCTATAAGGGTGAGCGGATCGTTGTCTGCGGCCCGTCGGGATCCGGCAAGTCAACGCTGATCCGCTGTATCAACGCGCTGGAAGAACACCAATCCGGCCGGATCGAGGTGGACGGCACGGTGCTGTCCTCGGATCTCAAGAACATCGACAAGATCCGGTCCGAGGTCGGGATGTGCTTTCAGCACTTCAACCTGTTCCCGCATCTGACGATTCTGGAAAACTGCACATTGGCGCCGATCTGGGTGCGCAAGACGCCGAAGAGGGAAGCCATCGAAACCGCGATGCAGTTCCTCGAGAAGGTCAAGATACCGGAGCAGGCTCACAAATATCCGGGCCAGCTTTCGGGGGGCCAGCAACAGCGCGTGGCGATCGCGCGGTCACTGTGCATGCAGCCAAAGATCATGCTTTTCGACGAACCGACATCCGCGCTTGACCCCGAGATGATCAAGGAAGTGCTCGATACGATGATCGAGCTTGCCGAAGAGGGCATGACGATGATCTGTGTGACCCACGAGATGGGATTTGCCAGGCAGGTCGCGAACCGGGTGATCTTCATGGATCAGGGTCAGATCGTCGAACAGAACGAGCCCGAGGAGTTCTTCCTCAATCCCAAATCGGACCGGACGAAGTTGTTCCTGAGCCAGATTCTGGGGCATTAGGCACCGAACAACAGACCCGATGGAACTGCGCCGGGGCAAGGTGTCCCGGCAGCTTTGGCAGGACTATTCCTCGCCGCGGGGCAAAGTGAAGGCCAGAACATCGCCGCTGCCCCATTCTACCTTCGACCAGTCATCGACGTCGAACTGATAGACCGTGGTTGCGGCGGTTGGATAATGCGCGAAACGCGGATGATGCGGAGGCGATGCGGCCAGCGCCTTCGCCATCTGCGCAATTCCGGGATTGTGGCCAAGCATCAGAACGGTCTCGGCGCCGCCCGCTTTGCGAAGCGCAGCCAGCATCTGATCGGGTGAGGCCTGGTAAAGCGACTTTTCAAACTGTGCTTCGCGCTCGCCCGGAAGCTCTGCAGCGATGATCTCCCATGTTTCGCGGGTGCGCGCCGCGGTCGAGCACATCACCAGATCCGGCAGATAATCATGCTGCGCCAGCCATTCACCAATATCCTTCGCGCCGTCGCGACCGCGCCGGTTCAGCGGCCGGTCATGGTCTTGGGTATTGGGATCGTCCCAGCTGGATTTTGCGTGGCGTGTCAGGATCAGGCGGTGTGTCATGGATGAAAGGCTTTCATGTGAAACGCTGATTGTTCTTCTTGGCGGCCATAGCTGGCCGAGACAGGGCAGGCGCGACGCACGGCACAGCCAAACGACATGCAATCCTGACCCGGCTGCGTGTCCAGATAAGCATGGCAGCGACCAAGATCATAGCCCGCTTCGGTCATGGCTGCGACCGGACAGGCCGCCCGGCAAGGCTGACCCGCACAAGTGGTGCACGGGCTTGTCGCCGCGGGGGGAAGATCGAGATGATACGGCAGCGCGAGCGCGCCCCGGTAGGACACGAAAAGACCGGCGGTCTCGTGAACCAGCAAGCCAACGGGCGAGGTCCACGCGCGTCCGCTTCGCAATGCCCAGGCAATGAACGGCTGGTACGGCGGTCCACCAAACGGGAACAACGGCGTCGCTTCCGTCTTGGCCGCGATATTGGAAACGATCCTTTCGGACCAACGATCAAGTGGGTCGGGACGGCCATCCGTGAACTCTGGCTCCTGTGTGACCCGCGCCCAAAAGCCCGGCTCATGCGGCCCCAGCAACAACAGCGTGCCGATCATTGGGTCGATGCTGTCGCTGGGGGCAGGGTGAAAGCCACCGTAGACATCAAGGCCGTGGCGTTGGACGAGATCGCAAATGGCGGCGTGGTCCATCATGGAAAGGCTCTGCCGGTTTACGTTGCGCGGATAAGGGAACCTGCACCGTGTTCGGTGTAAAGTTCCAGCAGACAGGCGTTGGGCGCGCGTCCGTCCAGAATGACGACAGCACGGACACCGCCGGCAAGGGCATCCAGCGCGGTTTCGGTCTTGGGGATCATGCCGCCGGCAATCACACCTTCCGCGGTCATCTGACGAATCTGGTCGGCGCTGAGTGCCGTCAGAACCTCGCCTTCGGCATTCTTGACGCCGGCGACATCGGTCAGCAGTAGCAGTCGATCCGCCGTCAGCGCCGCGGCGATTGCGCCGGCAGCCGTGTCGCCGTTGACGTTGAAGGTCTCACCGTTGCGGCCGACGCCGATCGGGGCGATGATCGGGATGATCTCAGCGGCCGCAAGCGAGCGCAGGAAGTCCGGGTTTATTTCGGTCGGGGTGCCGACGAGCCCGAGATCGGGGTCGGTGTAGTCGCAGATCATCAGGTTGGCATCCTTGCCCGACAACCCGATTGCCTTGCCGCCCTGAGAGTTGATCGCCTGCACGATCCGTTTGTTCACCAGGCCGGACAGCACCATTTCGACGATTTCCATCGTCGCGGCATCGGTCACCCGCTTGCCGTTGACGAATTCCGACTTGATTGCCAGCTTTGCCAGCATGTCGTTGATCATCGGTCCGCCGCCATGCACGATGACCGGGTTCACCCCCACCTGCTGCATCAGGACAACATCGCGGGCAAAGCTGATCATCGCCTCATCACTGCCCATCGCATGGCCACCAAGTTTGATGACCACGGTCGCGCCGTCGTAGCGTTGAAGATAAGGCAGGGCTTGCGAAAGTGTGCGGGCGGTGGCTATCCAGTCTCTGTTCATCGCAACCTGCTTTTTCATTGGCATGATCCTTGGAGCGGGGTCCAGTTAGTGTCTACGCGCGCCGAACTGCAAGGCAATCCGGGCTTAGTCGATGTTCGCGATGATTGCCCTGAGCGTCCCGATGCCGTCGCCTTTATCGGCAGAGGTGAGCACAAGTTCCGGATAGGCCGCAGGATGCTGCGCCAGCGCCGCGCGAACCTGTGTCACGATTGCTTCAAGGTCCGCCGGTTTCACCTTGTCCACTTTCGTCAGCACAGCTTGAAACGTCACCGCCGACTTGTCGAGAAGGTCGAGGATTTCCTGATCCACCGCCTTGATGCCATGCCGCGCGTCGATCAGAACGAAGGCGCGTCGCAATGTTTGGCGACCCGACAGATAGGCCTTCAGAAGTCTTTGCCATTTCTCGACCACCTTGACCGGCGCATTCGCGAATCCATAGCCGGGCAGGTCGACAAGGTAGATCTGGTCGCCGCAGGTGAAGAAGTTGATCTCTTGCGTCCGGCCCGGTGTATTTGAGGCTCGTGCAAGCCCCTTGCGACCGGTCAGCGCATTAATCAGGCTTGATTTGCCCACGTTGGATCGACCTGCAAAGCATACTTCCAGCCGATCGGCAGAGGGCAGACCCTCCATCGCGACGACGCCTTTGACGAACTCGGTCTCACCGGCGAACAGCACGCGACCGCGTTCGATGTCGTCGGGTTCCGCCTCGACGATCGGGAAAGGTAGTTTCATCCCAAGACCTCCAGCCTGTCGCCGATTTGAATTACGCCCGATCGCACCACTTCGGCATAGACCCCGAATTCGGTGTGCTGCCAGCCGGTTTGCAAAGCGGCGAGCGTCTCGGCGTCCCGAATCCCGGTCGCGGGATTTGCCATTGTCGCCTTGCAGCGTTTGATGCGCTCGCGCACTTCAAGCTCTGCGGACCCGATCCGCACCCGCTTTCCGATCCACGCAAATTCCTGCCATGGCTGCAAACCATCCAGCAGGAAATTTCCGCGCCAACGCAGGGCCGAAATCTCTTGGCCAAGCTGCTGCCCCACCGCCCGGCTGGACGACAGGTTGATCAGGCTGACCGACGGATAGTCAGTGTCGGTCATGCCGCGCCCCGGCACCCGAACGATCCCGGCAGAGCCGGCACGATCATTGGGCATCAGCGGGCTGACCCAATCAAGAAACCGCGCGACGTCCTTGTCGGGGTCAAAGCAGAGTTCGGGACGGTCCGGATGGGTCAGGCAAACCGTGCCGCTGGTCTCGTCCATTCGCGCGGTGATCGCTTGCAGTTGGGGGGCCCTGGAACTGATCGAGAAGTTCGCGCAGGGGGCCCAGGCTGTGCCATCTGCCGCGGACTTCTGATGCGTCACGGCCCAGGTCCGGTCCCAGGGCATCGTCTGTCCCGCTGTCAGGACAACGGTGTCGAGGGCCTCGCGGCCATGCGACTTGATCGGGTGTCGCCAGATCTGGGCGACCGCACCGGTCATTTCGCGGACGGTTTCTTTGGCTTGAACGTGGACCGGATGTTGCCGAACACATCGGGATTATGACCGTGACTTCGCATGATCAGGTATTGCTGTGTGAACGTGATCGTGTTGTTCGCGATCCAGTACAACACAAGGCCCGATGCAAAGCTGCCCAGCATGAACATGAAGACCCAGGGCATCCAGGCGAAGATCATCGCCTGGGTCTGGTCGGTCGGTGCAGGGTTCAGCTTTTGCTGCAACCACATCGAGATGCCGAGCAGGATCGGAAGGATGCCAAGCGACAGGATGAAGAAGATCGAACCCGGTTCCGGTGTTGCCCAGGGAAGCAGGCCGAAAAGGTTCAGAATCGATGACGGATCAGGCGCCGACAGGTCCCGGATCCAGCCGATCCATGGCGCATGGCGCAGTTCCAGCGTGACGAAGATCACCTTGTAGAGCGAGAAGAAGATCGGGATCTGCAGCAGGATCGGCAGACAACCCGAAGCCGGGTTCACCTTGTTCTTCTTGTAAAGCTCCATCATGCCCTGTTGCATCTTCTGCCGGTCGTCGCCGGCACGTTCTTTCAGGGCCTCCATCTCGGGCTGCAGTTCTTTCATTCGCGCCATCGAGACGTAGGATTTGTAGGCGAGCGGGAAGACGATCGCCTTGATCACCAGGGTCAGCACGATGATCGACCAGCCCATGTTGCCGATGACGCTGTTGAGCCAATGCAGGACGAAGAATATCGGCTTGGTCAGGAAGAAGAACCAACCCCAATCGATTGCATCGATGAAATGGTAAATGCCGCCCTGGTTCTGGTATTCGCGGATCGTCGACCATTCCTTGGCGCCAGCGAAAAACTGGGTGGAATACGTTGCCGTTTGCCCGGCGGCCACTTCGACCGCGGGCAGCCGCGCCTCGGATGTGTAGATGTCGCGGGTCTGGTCATACTTCAGGATCGACGTGAACGGTTGCGTCTGATCCGGAATCAGCGTGGTCATCCAGTAATGGTCGGTAAAGCCGATCCAACCATTGGATTCTGCTTCGACAACTTCGGCATTCGCGCCCCAACGGGGATCAGATCCAAGGCCGCGCATGTCCTTGTAATCAAGCTCTTCCAGTTCCTTGCCGGACTGGCGGATCGGGCCTTCGTGGATGACGAAGAATTTCTTGCGGTTCGATGGCTCGCCGTGGCGCCTGATCTGGCTGTAGGCGGCCAATCTGGCGGCGGTTTCACCAGCATTCTCAACCGACTGGGTCGCGGTGAACATGAAGTCGTCGTCAACTTCGATCTTGCTGCGGAAGGTCAGACCCTGTTCGTTCTGCCAGACCAACGTCACCGGCTTCCCGACAGACAACACATCGCCGCTTTCGACCTGCCAGATTGTGTCGGGTCCGGGAACATCTTCGAAATTCAGATCGCCGCCCGGGGCCCAGGCGAACAGGGCGTAATAGGCTTCAGGCTGTCCGACCGGGGTCAGCAAGGTGACATTCGGGCTGCCTGCGTCAATCGTCTCGCGGTAGTCCTTCAGGGACAGCGTGTCGATCCGGCCACCTTGCAGCGAAATGCTGCCCGACAGGCGGGGCGTATCAATCCGGACGCGCGGTGCCCGGGCCGCTGTGACCTCGAGGTTCGGAGCCGTCGCGGACGTATCTGGCGCCACGGCGGCGGTTGCAGGATTGGCGGCCGATTCAGTTACGGCCGGAACGTTGGGGTCGACCGCGGTGTCCTGCGGCGGGAAAAGCACGAACCACACAAGGATCACCAGAAAGCTCAAGGCCGTGGCGAGGATGAGGTTCTTGTTCTGACTGTCCATTCGGCCTACCGCTTGACTGTTCCGCGTCAGGGGAGGTTCAACAGGCCGTGGGCCCAAAGGTCAAGCGGTTTTAGGCACCTGACGAGCGCTGTGGATCATGGTCTCAGCTGACTTTGCGATCGACGCGCGGCGTCTTGCCGAGTTTGGCGCGGTACTTGGCGATCCAGCTTGCGGTTTCGGTCAGTGGCATCGGCCGGGCGACACTGAAACCTTGCACATGGCCGCACCCCATTTGCGCAATCATCGAATGTTCGGCCACGGTTTCGACGCCTTCTGCCAACGTTTCCAGTCGCAACTGCTCGGCCATTGTCAGCACAGCGGCGACCATGTTTTGCTGATCGCGGTCACGATCTAGACGGGCGACAAACGAGCTGTCGATCTTGATCCGCTTGATTGCGAAACGGCGAAGGCTTGCAATCGAGGCATGACCGGTGCCGAACCTGCAAAGGTCAATCCCACAGCCCAGTTTCGACAGGGTCAGGATGTTTTGGGCAATCACGTCTTCTGTCGCATCCGCAATCACCTCTTCGAGGATTTCGATGCGCAGACGGTCGGCCTGCAGGTCAAATCGATCAAGTTCCCACTTGATCCGGTCACAGAATTTTGGATTGCGCAGTTCAGGCGCGAGGAAATTGATCGAAACGGCTGGAATACCCAATTGCCCTGTATCCCAATCGCGCAGCGCGGTCAGGGACTGATACAGCATCACCTCGCCAAGCCGCTCCATCATGCCGTGTTCAGCCAGGGCAGGAAGGAAATCGGCAGGAAGAATGATTCCCGTTTCGGGATGCTCCCAACGTGCCAAGGCCTCGAACCCCGTGATAGCGCCGGTGTCTGTAGAGACCTGAATTTGAAACCAGGCGTTAATCTGCCCGCTTTCTAAGGCACTCGCTGCGGCTTCCGTCAGGTCGGACCGTATCAGCGCACGGCGCTTGATATCCGGGGTGAATGCCCGGATCGAACCCGCGCCGTTGACATAAGCTTCTGCAAGAGCCGCTTCGGCACAGTTCAGTATGCCCTGCCCGGTGTTTTCGGTCGCTCGCGCGGCGGTGCAGAAGCCAATCGACGCCGTTACATAAACACGCGTCGCATCAATGGGAATAAGCTTCACCGATCGACGCCTGCAGTCTGGCGCAAAGCTGAATCAGCGCCTCCAGGTCGAGACGTCGGATCGGGGCTAGTACCACCCCGAATGTTTCATCATCAAGCCGAACAACCATGTCTGCATCCCTGAGGGCCGTACGCAATCGCTCGCCGGCTTGTTTCAGGATCGCGTCTGTTGCCGCCGATCCGAACTGCTGTTGCAGCGCAGT
>JBBKVT010000374.1:0-3629 GCA_037968535.1 Paracoccaceae bacterium | reverse complement strand
ACCGCAAACTCAGCGCGAAGGATGACTCCGTCCAAGGGAAGGGGAAACTCGACCTCAGGCTGATTTAAGCAACAGAGCCCGTTGCATGGCCCGTTCTCGTCGTCGAAATGGCAGGTGCGAATTCTCCGCCCGATTGTTCAGCCAGCGACCAGTTTCCTGCCGGTCCGCATTGCCGATGTCCTTCATTACCGCACCATAGGACCGGAGTTTGTCGGTGACCAAGGATATGAGGACCTCCGTGGCGCTTCATTGATTTCTTGAGGAATTACAATGCTGCCTTACGATCCCGTGTCTTCGTGACGAAGCTTTCCAATACCTCGCCTTCATGGTCCACGGCGCGCCAAAGGTGGTGCCACTCGCCATTGAACTTCACGAAAACCTCGTCCAGATGCCATTGCCAGTTCGAATACGACCGCATCTGCTGCACGCGTTTTCGGCGGATTTCAGCGGCGAACATTGGGCCAAATCTATTCCACCAGTACCGCACAGTTTCGTGGCTGATGTCGATGCCGCGCTCGTGCAGCAGGTCTTCGACGTTCCGAAGCGAAATTGGAAAGCGAACGTACATCATGACCGCCAGACGAATGATCTCCGGGCTGCTCTGAAAGTACTTGAAGGGGTCTGTTCTCGTCTTGAGCAAAGGCTACGAAACCGGCTGCCCGCCTCAAGCCAAATCCTTCTGACAAAACCGTTTCAGGGGTTAAGACCAGGCGACGTGCTGCGCAAAAATGTTTTCCATCGCGTTTCAGTGGACAATGCGGACCGACAAACCGACCACCAGCTTTCGCGCGCGACCCGAAACCGCACACCAGCGGTGGATCAATTCAGTTGCGGAGCTTCAGACACGTCCAAATGGCATGCGGCAGCGCATCTATGCGCACGAGGTTGCGAATTTCCTGGCAGACAACGACGAGGCGAAAAGAAGTTTCACCTTTACCTATTTTCACACATCTAAATGTTGTTAGATTTCAGATAAAGCATGCCCGTCGATGTCGGCGAATTTCGTCGTGCCGTTGACCTTAGAACTCCAATTCGATTAAGGCTCGGACCGAGACCGCATTAAAATTGGGCTCACCGATTCCGTCATAGCGAATGGAGAATTCGCCCTGCCAGTCAGAACTGACGTCCGTTCGAACTCCCATCTCAAGAGAACCGCGAATGCGCTCTAACGCGTCACCGGCGCCGGTCGAATAGAAATTCCAATCGAAGGATGGCTCTGTAAATAGGATCGCAGTGCCTCCGCCCATTGCGACCGGATAGTCGATGCTGACAGACACGGAAAGTCGACCGATCTCGGCGGTTCCGCCGGCAACTGATACCGTGCTTAGCCCGTCACTCACTAGATAGTTCTCTTGGCGCTCTCGCATGTAGGCGAGCTCGGCATCGGGCGAAACCTGCAACTGACCCATATCATAGGTCCCGAGGAGTGACGCACGGACAAGTGTGCGCTCAGTCTGGAAATCCCCCGTGAATATGTTGCCAACCTCAAACACATCGACAGAAGCACTGTTCTCCGACCGGCCCCAGGCAGCCCGGGCACTAAAGAACAGATCCGGACTTATCTCCATGGTGATGTACGGACCGACCATCCAGCCATTACCGGACACTTCCGAGAAGCTGGTGATGCGTTCCGATCCCGTGTCCGCTTGTACCAAAATGCCCAACGCGAAATCCTCATTCACGAGATAATCTGCGCCGATATAAAGGACTCCGAATTCTCCTTGCCGGTGCCGCAGGCTCCCGGTGTCATCGGTGTAGTTGGAGTACTCGCCTTCAGACCAGATATACCACCGCTGATCGTCCGAAATGAAGTCGGCATTGACTTCCAACGAAACCGCTGGGTGGTCGGTATTGCCGCTGGCCCTCATGCTGACCTCGGGCATCCTTCCGCCATTCCGACGCCGTTCCAGGCGATAAGCAAGCGGCTCGCTCGACAGAAGCCGGTCTATGCGCCTTGCTATGAAGGCACTGGTGACTTCGTCAAAGGCTTCAATTACCGGCACATCCACAGACGAGCCCGACGCCTGCACGGTGATGGTGACGGTGTCGGCGGGGCTCGAGGCGAGGCCGTCGTTGACGGTCAGCGAGAAGACCAGCGTTGCATCGGGGTCGCCGATGGCGAGGGTCGGGGCGGTGAAAGTCGGCGAGGCCACCGTCGTTGAGCTCAGCGTCACGCTCGGGCCCGAGGTCTGGCTCCACAGGTAGGTGATTGCCTGGGCATCCGGGTCCGAAGAGCCGGTCCCGTCCAGCGTCACCGGGGCGGCGCCGGACGCAACCGACTGGTCCGGCCCCGCATTGGCCACCGGTGCCTGGTTGAGTGGCGGTGGAGACAGTGTCACGGAGGCACTCGGCCGCGAAGAAAAGTTTCCTCCGCCCGTCTTCTGATAAAGTACTCGATACTGACCTGCGGGAACATTCACCGACAAAGAACCGACTGTCACTGGAGCATCGGTCCCCCAACTTGCCAGCCTGGCCACATTGAACAATGCTACTATATCTCCTGTGATGAGAGAGCTGCCGGCCCCCGGAGTGACGACACGCAGGAATACCTTGAATGTTCCATATGTTCCGCTTGGTCCTCCGGACGAGTTGTTTTGTTGACCCACCTGGAAGGTTACTGACGTGACTGTTGTGGCGCCGGTGACGGTTAAAGATGTGAGATCGTATTCGTTGTCATTATTGAACGGTACGTTCGAGTTTCCGCTTTGCCCAATCACGAGTGCTTCTGCGTCGGCATTTCCGGCATAGACAAGGAGTGTGAGCAGCAGCGCCGCCAGGGTGATCCCAGCGCGACGAGCAAACGACAACAATGCAATCGAAATGATCCTGAACAGTGAATCTATGCAGACTGACGAACGGGCCAGCCCGTGATTTCCTGGTTCAACTCGCATCATATTCCCTGCTTTCGTGTGACAATACGAGAGATTGCCTGTCAAAACGAGTTTAATTTGCGGCTACGCGACGGTTTGTTTACGGCTTTGAGGGGCTCTGTTGCACAAATCGTGAGGGATTCCCTGCGTGACTCCCGGGTGTTAGTCGGCATGGATGAGCAAACCTACACCTCCGACCTACCGCACGACGAACTGGCGCAGCTACAACGCCGCCCTGCAGCAGCGTGGTTCGCTGTTGATCTGGTTTGATCCTGAGACGGATTGGTTGGCGGCGCCAATCGGCAAGCGGGGCCGATCTGCCACCTTCACGGATGCGGCGATCCAAGCCTGCCTGACGCTGAAGGCGCTGTTCGGGTTGCCGTTGCGGCAGACGACGGGGCAGGTCGCGAGCCTTCTGGAGCTTGCCGGGCTGGACTGGCCTGTGCCGGATTTCAGCACACTGTCTCGTCGCCAGAAGGGTCTGTGTGTCGCTATTCCTTATCGCCAGAGCACTGGTGCCCTGCACCTGCTTATCCCTTCTCGGGACATTGCTTTGCATTGCCCTGCCGGGCAATGGACAGCACTGGTATCAAGGCCGAGGGCGAAGGGGAATGGTTCGCCAAGAAACACGGGCCTTCCAGGCCTCGGCATTGGCGCAAGGGTAATCCCCCCATTCTTAGTGGGGTGCGGTCGTAGAACTCATGCGGCCATTTTCAGTTTCTGCGCGGGTGTTATTCCGCCGATGCCCATGTTCGGGCG
>JBBKVT010000373.1:0-4507 GCA_037968535.1 Paracoccaceae bacterium | reverse complement strand
GGTGACTGGCGTCATTTCGACGCTCTGGCGACCAGTCCCGAGCACGACAGCCGGATGCACGGCATAATCGCTAGGCCGACGACTCCTCGTAAGGTCTTGGAAATCACGATAAATGCGTGCTTGTACTTGAGCAGAAGGTGCAAAAACGCCCTGCCAGCCCAAAACCGAGTTCTTTACAACGTTGGCCCTTCAGATCATATCACCTTGGCCCGGATCAGACCCCGCAGCGAATTGCCAACGAATATGGCTTCGTTATCGGCCAGATGGTCCGCTATGAGGACGGCCGGTTTGGCCCGACCGTCAGCAATAAGTGCAGCCCGCTGGAGGCCGGGCAATAGCCCCGAGGACAGATTTGGCGTCAACAACCCTTTCGGCGTCTGGACGAATATATTGGTGATCGTGCCTTCGCAGACCTCGCCACGCTCATTTAAGAAAACAGCCTCATCGATGCCTTCCGGCAACGCGCCACGGATCGCGTCGTAAAGGGCCCTCTGGGTGGTCTTGACCGACAGCCACGGATCGTCCGAGCACAACCGCTGGGGCGCGACGACAACGCGCCAGATATCCGCCGTTGCGCCAAGGGGGTGACTGGTCAAATCGAAGTCACCTGCCAGGCCGATTGTCAGCCGGACACGCAGCGGCTTCGTCCCGCGAACTCCGTTGAGAAGCTCGACACCTCTGCGCCGCTCGAATGGTATCGCCAGCCGTTTGCAGGTTGCCGCCATCCGGGCAAGGTGAAGATCGCGGCGAATTGTCCATCCGTCAGCGTCGTAGCGCAATGTTTCGATGACTCTCAGATCATCGGGACAAGTGTCGCGAAACGAGCTTTCCATAGCGCCTCTTCGTATTCTTCCGCTGCGGTGCTGTCATACACGATGCCACCGCCCACAGACAGTCGTGCGCTGCCGTCGCTTTGCAGAACCAACGTCCGGATCCCGACGTTGAATGACATCGCCCCGTCCGGCGCCACCCAGCCGATCGACCCGCACTAGGCGCCGCGCGGATCGGGTTCCAGTTCGCGGATGATCTGCATCGCGCGGATTTTCGGTGCGCCGGTGACAGAGCCGCAGGGGAAAAGCGACTGCAGAATCTCGGGCAAGGCTACACCGGGTCGCAACTGGCCTCGGACCCGGGATGTCATCTGATAGACCGTTTCGTAGGGTTCAATCCGGAACAACTCTGGCACATCGACCGATCCGACCTTTGCGACGCGGCCAATGTCGTTGCGCAGAAGATCGACGATCATTAGGTTCTCGGCCCGGTTCTTTTCCGAAGCGGCAAGCCAGTCGCGCCGCGCACGATCCTCGGCAGGCGTCGCG
Source organism: Paracoccaceae bacterium (assembly GCA_037968535.1). Lineage (GTDB taxonomy): Bacteria > Pseudomonadota > Alphaproteobacteria > Rhodobacterales > Rhodobacteraceae > JAHEAO01. The sequence goes on along the minus strand of JBBKVT010000373.1, from coordinate 3,188 downwards.
CCGCGCGCCACAGTGCCTTTCATCGGGCGGGTCTCGATCAAACCAGACTTGTCCGCGGCGAAAAAGAGCTCTGGCGAGCGCGAAAGCAGCGTGGTGCCTCCTAGCTCAACAAGCGCGCCGTGCCCCACTGGTTGGACCTTTCGCAACGCCATGTACAGACTGATTGCGTCACCCCTCGTCTGCATCTGCATCGGAAAGGTCAGATTGACCTGGTAGATGTCTCCGGCAGCGATATAGGCCTTTGCGCGATCAAACGCGGGCTGATATTCCGCAAATGACCAAAGCGGTTTGGGACGGGTGAGTTGTGCATTTCCAGTATCGCCCTCCTTCCAGGTAGCCGGTTCGGGCGCATCGAACACCCCGAATTGTAGCAACGGTATGTTGCGTTTGGCTGGCAACAAAGGCGCCAGCTTCGAAGTCAGCGCATAGCCGAGTTCATAGCTGGCACACCCGGCCAACCAGTACCCATCGGCTGTGGCCTTGCCCAGATCCTCAATGGCGGTCGGCACGTCCTCGGGTGTATCAGCCCGGATGACGCGAACCGGGTCGTTGAACGCGGAGCCGCCGACAATCGGCCCCTCGTCAAAAAGAATTCGTTGTCGTTGCACAGCGAACCGCCCTCACCGGACCATCCCGACCGTCCGTCGGCCCATTGACGTGGCCTTACTGCCTTCCCCCTTTCACAAAAAGCGAAATCAGCGTCCGTGTCCGATCCGATGAGCGGCATGTCTGATTTGAATGATCCGGCGCGACTGAAACGGCCTAGTCTTACTGTGAACAGTTGCGAGGGCGGCATGCGATATTCCGGTTTTAGGGTAGTCAAAGAGGCGCTGACCGGCCACAAAGGCTGGAAGCCGGTCTGGCGGGATCCCGAACCCCAAAAGAGCTATGACATTGTCATCATCGGTGGCGGCGGTCATGGGTTGGCGACGGCCTATTATCTTGCCAAGGAATTCAAGCAAATCCGCATCGCGGTGCTAGAAAAGGGCTGGATCGGCGGCGGCAATGTCGGCCGAAATACCACCATCATCCGCTCGAACTACCTGCTGGACGGAAACGAGCCGTTCTACGAATTCTCGCTGAAACTGTGGGAAGGGCTCGAGCAGGACTTCAACTACAACGCCATGGTCAGCCAGCGCGGTATCCTGAACCTGATCCACACCGACGCACAACGCGATGCCTTCACCCGGCGCGGTAACGCGATGATCCTGAATGGCGCGGATGCAGAGATGCTGTCAGTTGAGCAGATCCGCAAGCGCTATCCGTTCCTGAACTTCAACAACGCGCGGTTCCCGATCAAGGGCGGTTTGGCTCAGCACCGAGGCGGCACCGTGCGACACGATGCGGTGGCGTGGGGCTATGCGCGCGGTGCGGACAGCCGCGGTGTTGACATCATCCAGAACTGCGAAGTGACCGGTTTCCGGATCGAGAACGGCAAGTGCCTTGGGGTCGAAACCTCCCGCGGGTTCATCGGTGCGGCAAAAGTCGGCTGCGCCGTGGCGGGATCGTCTGGGAGGTTGATGGCCAAAGCGAACATGCGGTTGCCCATTGAAAGCCACATCCTGCAGGCCTTCGTATCCGAGGGGCTGAAGCCGGTCCTACCCGGCGTCATAACCTTTGGCGCGGGTCATTTCTATTGCAGCCAGTCGGACAAGGGTGGGTTGGTTTTCGGCGGCGATATCGACGGCTACAATTCCTACGCGCAGCGCGGCAACCTGCCAGTGGTCGAAGATGTTTGCGAGGGCGGCATGGCGCTGATGCCGATGCTGGGTCGTGCGCGAATGTTGCGGATGTGGGGCGGGATCATGGACATGTCGATGGACGGCTCGCCGATCATCGACCGCACCCATATCGACGGGCTTTATTTCAACGGCGGGTGGTGTTATGGCGGCTTCAAGGCCACACCTGCCAGCGGCTTTGCCTATGCGCACCTGCTCGCCACTGACACGCCACATCCCACCGCCAAAGCCTATCGTTTTGACCGTTTTGCCAAGGGGCGGATGATCGACGAAAAAGGCATGGGCGCGCAGCCCAACTTGCATTGAGGCATTCCAGATGATCATCAATCACCCGTTGCTCGGCCCCCGTGATGCCCAGGAATTCACCTATCTCGGCGATGCCGCACTCATCGACAGGCCGGACTGGCAGGCCGAGGGCGCGGTGAAAACCTTCACCGAATACCTCTACCTGCGCGACAACCCGGCGGGCGAGCACCGCGAGTTGTGGTTTCACGAACAGGGCGACCGGTCGTGGTTGGTGGTGACCCGCAACACACTGACGCATGAAATTTCCAAGGTCGAACTGGCCCGCGATGTGGCCCGCTCACGGGGGCGCAGCAAATGACGCAAGTCAATCGGCTAAAGGGCGGGCAGATCGACACCAAGCGTACGATCTCGTTCAGCTTTGATGGCAAGAACTATCAGGGCCATCCTGGCGACACGCTGGCCTCGGCGCTTCTGGCCAATGGCGTGCGGCTGATGGGACGCAGCTTCAAATATCACCGTCCGCGCGGGCCGTTGACCGCAGGCTCTGAAGAACCCAACGCGCTGGTCGAGCTGCGCAGCGGGGCTCGGCAGGAGCCGAATACACGCGCCACCACGGCGGAACTTTTTGACGGGCTGGTGGCCAATTCACAGAACCGCTGGCCGTCGCTTGCCTTCGACACGATGGCGATCAATGACAGTTTCGCGCCGTTCCTGACCGCCGGGTTCTACTACAAGACCTTCATGTGGCCGAAAGCGTTCTGGGAGAAACTTTACGAACCGATCATCCGTCGCGCTGCCGGTCTGGGCAGCCTTTCGTTACGGGATGACCCGGATGTCTACGACAAGGGCTTCCTGCATTGTGACCTTTTGATCGTCGGGGCCGGACCGGCCGGTCTTGCCGCAGCTCTGACCGCCGGCCGCGCCGGCGCGAATGTTATTCTGGCTGAAGAGGACTTCGCATTCGGCGGGCGATTGAACACCGAGACCTTTGTGCTTGGCGATCATACCGGGCCGGACTGGGTGGCAGCGACAATGGCTGAGCTTGCCACTTTACCAAACGTCCGCCTGATGCCGCGCACCACGGTGATTGGCGCCTTCGATCATGGCATCTACAGTGCGGTGGAACGGGTCTCTGACCACCTCGCCGTACCCGCCGCCGGCAAACCTCGCCAGATCCTGTGGCGCATCTACACCAAGCGCACG
>JBBKVT010000372.1:0-8098 GCA_037968535.1 Paracoccaceae bacterium | reverse complement strand
CGAAGCCCTGAGACAACGGCTATCATGACCACATCGGTGTCCCAACGGTCTGTCTAGGTTACAAACACACGGGGATTTCGGAGACGGGAAGACCCACTGGCGGCTCACGCACGCAGCGGAACGAAGATTTCGTGATGCAGTTGCAGGATAGGCAAGTCAAAACTGCGACCGTTCTTCGTCATTGGGATATGGATGCAGTCCTCGTGGATGTTCTTCCATTCGAGCGTCAGGGCCTCGGACTTTCTCAGGCCAGTAGACAGGAGCAGCTCGTAGTAGATCCGATGGATCAGATTGAACAATTCGTTGACTTTGTCCCGCCACTCCGAAAGGTCATCGATGATCGTGCCGTTAGGCCGTTCCTCGAACCATTCGATTGCCATCGTCGGGCTTTCGGGCAGGTCATGGGTACGTCCCGCGTGGTTCCGGATCGAGCGAACCATCCGGAGGGTCCGATTTGAGCCAACAGGATGCAACGCCATCTCCTGATGCCGGCGCACCACCATCTGCTTGTTGATCTCGTCCAGAGGAAGCTTGAGCCAGTCCTTCAGGTGCAGGTCCAGCGTCGCCTTCACATTTTTCCGGTAGTCATTCGACCGGAGCTTGGGCCTCTGAACATATACTTCCATCGCCTGTTCCAGTGTTGGCACCCCGATCTGGATCGGCGTCCCGGCCCCAATCCAAGGGCAAACCCCATCGCCGTCTGTCGAGCAGCCTGGGCGGAGATCGACGGATACCTGCCGATCAGAACACGCCTGGTTTGGCCGCCAACATCCGTCTGGAAATTCCCGGTTTTCGAGCGCTTCCCGACGAACAGGCACAAGCCAGGGACTTCACTATCCCAGTGCTTGTCCGTCCCGGACTTCACATGTCAGAGCTTGGTGGCGTCGGTCTCGGTCAGCTTTGGCATTTTGCAGTTTTTTTTGTAGGTAACGACAATCAATGTCACGACACTGGCTGTGTCTAGGTGAAAGATATTTTCAAATGAAATGAAACATATAGCAAGTAGCTGCGACTAGGTGGAAGTCCGGTCTCTTCCTTGGGAAGCTGCTACTCTACCATTGAGCGACACCCGCGTTTCGCCTTTTGAGGTAAGCAAAACAGCAGCCCCCCGTCAAGCCGTCATTCCGGCCGTCATCCCCGGCGTCGACGCTTCCTGCCGCCGTCATCGCCGCTGCCGGCAGTGTTGAACGACAACTTGGGCAGGGTGACGATCTTGTGCAGTTCAGGATAGGGCGCAGTCGCATGCGGGATCGCATTGGCGGCGACGAAATGTTCCTGAAATTTTGGCTCGATCGCGGTTTCGACCTTGTGGATGCGGTGCACCGTCTGCTCGATCTCGCGACGGCTGGCGACATTGCAAAGTGCGATCCGCGCGCCGGTGCCGGCCGCGTTGCCTGCGGAGAATACGCGGTCAAGCGGCGCGTCGGGGATCATCCCCAGCACCATCGCGTGCTTGGGCGAAATATGTGCCCCGAACGCGCCGGCCAGCACAATGCGGTCTACCTGGTCGACTTTCATTTCGTCCATCAGCAACCGCGCGCCGGCATAGAGGGCTGATTTTGCCAACTGGATCGCACGGATATCGCCCTGAGTCACGCTGATCCGGGGGCCACCTTCGGCGGTGCCATCATAAAGCAGGTAGGAGTGGGTGCGGCCGGATGGTTCTGACCGGAGCGTGCCGGTCTGTTCTGCCGATCCGATCAGACCGGACGCATCCACCAGTCCGCTCATGCGCATCTCGGCCACCGCCTCGATGATGCCGGATCCGCAGATCCCGGTGATGCCGGTTGCGGCGGTCGCCTCGGCAAAAGCGGGATCGTCGGACCAGATGTCGGACCCGATCACGCGGAATCGGGGCTCTTTGGTCACCAGGTCGATCTCGACCCGCTCGATCGCGCCGGGGGCGGCACGCTGGCCGGAACTGATTTGCGCGCCCTCAAATGCAGGGCCGGTCGGCGAGGAGCAGGCCAGAACGCGGGTCTTGTTGCCCAACAAAATCTCGGCATTGGTGCCGACATCGACAACCAGTACGAGGTCTTCGGATTTGTAGGGCTCTTCGGACAGCGCCACGGCGGCGCAATCCGCCCCGACATGGCCCGCGATGCAGGGCAGGATGTAGACCCGACCCGACGGGTTCATCGCCGTCAGATTCAGATCCGGCGCTGTCAGTGACAGCGAGTTCGCGGTGGCCAGCGCGAACGGCGCCTGACCAAGCTCGACCGGATCGATTCCCAGCAGCAAATGGTGCATGACCGGATTGCATACAAACACCGTTTCCATGATCTGCGCCGGATCGATTGCCGCCTCGGCCGCCAGGGACTGCGCTAGCGCGTTGATCGCACCGCGCACAACTTCGGTCATTTCAACATCGCCGCCGGGATTCATCATCACGTAGCTGACACGGCTCATCAGATCTTCGCCGAAGCGGATTTGCGGGTTCATCACCCCGGCGGAATGCGACACCGATCCGTTGCGCAGGTCGGTCAGATGCGCCGCGATGGTGGTCGATCCAAGGTCAATGGCAAGCCCGTAAAGCCGCCCCTCGAAATATCCCGGCCAGATATCGAGGATGGTCTCGTGCTCGTCATCATGCCCCTTGTAAAGGGCGACCGTCGCGGTCCAGTTGCCCTTGCGCAGAACCGGCTGCAACTTGCGCAACACGATCAGGCTGGTTCGAACCGCGCCAATTTGCCACTGCTCGGCGAGCGCGCGTTGCAGCCGTTCCAGATCTCCGGTGGGTTCGTGCATGTCGGGTTCGGCGACCTCGACATAGTAAAGCCGGGTGGCAGGATCCATCACGATGTCGCGCATCGTGGCTTCCTTGCGGACGACCTGCTTGTGAACCTGGCTCTCGGGCGGCACGTCGATCACAACATCGCCCTGAACTTTGGCCTGACAGCCCAGCCGCCGACCCGACTTCAGCCCTCGAATGCGGTCGTAGCGCGCTTCGACTTCGTTGAACGGAGTCAGCGCGTCTTCCGCGACCGTCACGCCGTGCTTGGAAAACTCGCCGTAGCTGGGGGTAATCTGGCATTTCGAGCAAATGCCGCGCCCGCCGCAGACGGAATCCAGATCCACGCCCAACTGGCGCGCCGCCGTCAGGACCGGGGTGCCGGCCGGAAAACGGCCACGCTTGCCCGACGGGGTGAAAATCACTAGCGGATCGGTGGACATGCGGTGCCTCTGGTCGGATTTCAATGTCACGACCATAGCGGTTTGCGGACGACACGGAAGCCGGGGCACGGCATTCTCTGGCCTGCTTGCGGCACAAATCAGGGCAACAGGCCGATCCCGAAGAACCAGATCCCGAGCGGCACCGGAAGAACCGCCACCACGAACGTCAGAGCGGTGGCAAGCGGGGCAAAAAGTCGGCTAAGTCCCGCAACCATCGAGATACCGCCGCCGCCGCCGATCACCGTCGTGCCCGGCAGGTTGATCAGGACACCGAGCATGACATAACGCCAGCGCAGCAGGTGCGGACCCAGCCAGCCGGGCAGACGGTCGGCCAGAAGTGCCACACGTTCCTCGGGCGATGCGGCCCCGATCTGGTCCATCCATATTGCTGCCCGCGCCAGGCGCAGATCCAGCAACAGGCGTCGAATTGAAGCCGCGGGTATCCAGCGTCCGCAGAAGTAAGCCAGAAGCAGACCGGCAACCGAGGCCAGGTAGACCAGCGGCGCAATCGGCGGTCCCTGCATCACGAGCAGCGAAAGACCGATCTCGACGCCCGGCACGAAGGGTACGGCAATCAGAATGGCATAGGCCACGAGGACCAGCGCCATGACCGACGTCAGCATCAGCGAGGTTTCACCGGGTGGCAGTGCCTTCAATCCCGTCAATGCAAAATCCATCAGCAGATGCGCCCCAAAAGCAAGGGCGAGAATCAGCGCGATTCGGAGAAGTATGCGGGGCAGGGACCGCGAAAGAGCGGGCGGCGGCTGCGTCATTTGTGACCTGTGGGACAATCGGGACATTCGTCATGCTGCGGCGGCGAAGCTGGCAAAGCAAGCAGAACGGCAATCCGATGATTTAAACGCGGATCGGACAGAGATTTTTCTTGAAAAATTTATCTCGCCGAAAAGTCTTCGGGAAGACTTTTCTAACAGACCACGGAAAGTTCGCCTGTGTCGCAGAGGATCACAAACTGCGAGCCGCAGCGGATCAGGTGAAAGCCCCGCTTGCGAACTTCCAATTCCAGCCGCAGACGACCGACCTTGCGCTCCACATCCGCGACTTTCCGGCGAACGACACCGCCGGACAGGACCGACTTCGCCTCGAATATCTGACTGAGCCAGATATCGTTGCGGTGGATCGTTTCGGTCTCGTTCATGGGCACAGATTTGCCCGTAGCAGGTTAAGGCGGCGTTAAGCGCGGCGGCGACGGCGGCCGTCCTTGCCGGCGCCGCTGGCACGCGCCGCGGCAGAGGCTTCGGCGAAGCTGGCGCCTTCCTTGACGGCATCCATGGCGCGGGAAAACTTGATCCACTCGGTGCCGTTCGGATCGTTGTTCATCAGGAAGTTGGCGGCGCGGATCGCTTCCATTTCGACCGGGCGGACCGGGTTCATGATCGCGGATGTCATGCCCGCGCAGATCGCCATCGGCAAGAAAGCCGCGTTGATGCCGTGCCGGTTCGGCAGCCCAAAGCTGATGTTAGAAGCGCCGCAGGTCGTGTTGACGCCCAGTTCCTCGCGCAGGCGACGCACAAGGGTGAACACCTGCTGTCCGGCGGTGCCCAGCGCGCCGATCGGCATCACCAGCGGATCGACCACGATGTCATGCGCCGGAATTCCGAAATCGGCGGCGCGCTCGACGATCTTCTTGGCCACGGCAAAGCGCACGTCGGGGTCCATCGAGATGCCGGTATCGTCGTTCGAGATCGCAACCACCGGCACATTGTACTTCTTGACCAGCGGCAGCACGAGTTCAAGCCGGTCTTCTTCGCCGGTGACCGAATTGAGCAGCGGTCGGCCCTCGGCAATGGCCAGGCCGGCCTCCAGTGCACCCGGCACGGAAGAGTCGATGCAAAGCGGCACATCGACCAGACCCTGGATCATCTGGATCATCCTGGTCATCAGCGGTGGTTCGGTTTCGTTCGGGTTCGGGTTGGAATTGTAGACAACGCCTGCGTTCACATCGAGGACCATCGCACCGCAAGCGACCTGTTCCAGCGCGTCCTTCTCGACGGTCGAGAAATCGCCCGCCTCCAGCTGGGCCGCCAGCGCTTTGCGGCCTGTCGGGTTGATCCGTTCACCAATCACGCAGAATGGCTCATCGAAGCCGATGACGACGGTTTTGGTTTTGGACTCGAGAACGGTGCGGGTCATTGAATTTCCTAAGGTTCAGGCTGCGTTGGCGGGCCGGGCGCTTTCGCCCCCGTTTTCGATCGCCCAGGTTGCGTTGGTCTTGATCCCGCCGAGCGGGAAGAAATGCACCTGCTCGATGTTGAAGGCGGGGTTGGCGGCCTTGTGGGCCGCCAGTTCGGCGATGATATCGGTGGGCTCGTATGGCATGATCAGCTTGGTCACGTCGAGCGCGCGCTTTTGCAGGACCTTCAGCGACGGGCCGACGCCGCAGGCGATGGCGAACTTGATCAGCGTCTGCAATTTTGCAGGTCCCGCTATGCCGATATGGATCGGCAAGTCGATACCTTCGGCCTGCAGGCGGTCGACCCATTTGATGATTGGCTCGGCTTCAAACGCAAATTGCGTGGCCAGCGCCATTTTCGCATCGGTGCGGGCACTGAAAGCCTGCTTCCAGCGCATTGCATCAAGGACATTCCTGTCCGAGCCGTCGGGGTCGATGTCGCGGTTGCCCTCGGGGTGACCAGCAACATGAAGACGCTCAAAGCCCGCCTTGTCGAAAAGGCCGGTTTCCAGAAGCTGCATCGAGGAATGGAACTCGCCCAGTTGTTCAGCCGGGTTGCCGGCAAGGATCAGACCCTGACGCACATCGGCCTCACCCTGATAGCGGGCAATCCAGTCGCCCAGCATAGCGGCGTCCCGGATGATCCGCGCCGGGAAATGCGGCATCACCTTCATGCCGGCATCGTTCAGGCGCTTGGCGGTCGCGACCATCTCGTCGACCGGGGTTCCGTCAATATGGGCGATGTAGACGCGGGTGCCTTCGGGCAGGATCGCACGGAAATCCTCGACCTTCTCGGCAATGCGCGGCATCACCTCGATCGAATAACCCTGCAGGAAGGCTTCGACATTGGCGCGGGCCGGAAGGGACGCGGTATTGTTTTTCTTGCGAAAGTTCAGAAGTGCCATTGCTGCCTCCAAAATCGGGCGACGATTCACGCCCATCCATCATTGGCGATCAGGGTCCTGATCCGGTCCTGATCGTAGTCCGCGTCTAGCCGCGCGGCCTCGGCCTGCGCGATCTCGATGTCGGACCCGTCGTCCTCAACGGGGTAGGGCTCGGCCTTGCGCCATTCGGCAAGATAGTCGTCAGTCCCGGCCATGTCCGCCTTCATCGCGGCCCGGTCGATGGCTTGTTCGAACCGCTCGGGCAGTTGCGCCTTCGCGCCGCGGCGTCCCTTGCCCACGATCACCTGGGCCGGAATGTCGCGCCAGTAAACGATTGTCACATCTGCCATCGCTGATTCCCTTTTGTCCCCCGCTTCTACGCGGCCCGATTGCGACTACGCGGCCGGTTTTCGACATCGTGCGCGTGCAGAGCGACCAAATCGCCATCAACGCTTAGGGTGTGGGAAGCCTCAAGACCATAGGTGCCGCCTTGAAAAATCTTCATCGAGATCATGAGCCAGATCGGGCAGCCCACTTGCGCGATGCCGGGCGCGTGGCTAGGGTGGGGGCAAGTTGAAATCGGAGGGCGATCCATGGCGCCCAAGCGTCCCACTGGTGCGGGCGCGTTCCTGAACCCGGTCGAGCCACCCGCGCCGTCCTTTCCCGATCCTGCGGATCTCTATGCCGCGCTGGATCTGGGCACGAACAGTTGCCGCATGCTGATTGCGCAGCCAAAAGGCAATCAGTTTCATGTCGTCGACAGTTTCTCGAAATCGGTCCAGTTGGGGTCGGGCCTTGAGGCATCGGGACGTCTGTCTCGCGCCTCGATGGGCCGGACGGTTCAGGCGCTCAGGATCTGTCGCAAGAAGCTGGAAAAGCACAAGGTCAAGCGGATGCGGCTGGTCGCGACCGAAGCCTGCCGTCGCGCGACCAATGCGCATGAATTCATCCGCTACGTACAATCTGAAACCGGCCTGAAGCTGGACATCATCGAGCCCGAGGAAGAAGCCCGGCTGGCGGTCATATCCTGCGCCTCGCTGGTTTCGATCCGGACTGAACAATTGCTGGTCGTCGACATCGGCGGAGGCTCGACGGAACTGGTATGGATCGACCTGTCGAATGTGCCACGGGGCGAGCGGCCGAAGTCGATCATGCGATTGCATACCGGCTTCAAGCAAGAGCAAACGCCGTTTCCACATGCGAAAGTCGTCGACTGGATTTCGGTGCCGCTTGGCGTGGCCACGCTACGCGATCAGTTCGACGACGTTCTCGACGATGCCGGGCGGTTTGCGTTGATGAGCTGGTTTTTCGAGGAGAACCTGGCGACCTTCGCCCCCTATGCGTCCGAACAGGCGCGGGAGGGGTTCCAGATCATCGGCACTTCCGGAACCGTGACAACCGTCGCGGCCAGTCATCTTGGCTTGCGCCGTTACGATCGCAACAAGGTTGACGGGCTGCGGATGACGTCGGACCAGATCGACCGGGTGATCCGCAATTACCTGTCGCTGGGTCCGGCGGGGCGGCGCGACGATCCCCGGATCGGGCGCGACCGGCATGCGCTGATCATGTCGGGGGCGGCCATTTTGCAGGCTCTATTGCGGGTTTGGCCGACCGACCGGCTTTCAGTGGCCGACCGGGGGCTGCGCGAAGGGTTGCTCTATGCGCAGATGTCGGCGGACGGGGTGTTGGAAGACGGGCCGTTCTGAGCGTATGCCGTTGCCGCCACCCGGGCTTTGCGTCAGGTGCCGGATTTGGATATTTTTGGACAAATGATGTTGATGGTTCGGGCAACAGCGCCCGAGGGGTAGTATGGCAAAGAACACAAGCGGGCGTGGGACGCGGGATTTGC
>JBBKVT010000371.1:0-3815 GCA_037968535.1 Paracoccaceae bacterium | reverse complement strand
GGCCACGGCCAATCATCCCCACCGCCGCGCTTGAGCGGGCACTGCCGGCGGGCTTTCTGCCGGTGCCGCTGATCAGGGCGCTGGCCGTCGGCGATGTCGACGCTGCCGCCCGACTGGGCGCGCTGGAGCTTATCGAAGAGGACATGGCGCTGATCTCGGCGCTGTGCACAAGCAGCGCGGATTACGGCGCGCTGTTGCGGCAAGTGCTGAACACCTTGGCGGAGACGGCATGAGGATTGCGCCGCACACGTCGATGTCGGCCCACCCGCCGTTTCTGCATCTCGGTTGGGGGCCTGCGCGGGTGACGCTGGTACAGGCGGCGGCGCTGGCAGCACCTGCCATCGCCGCGGGGATACTGCGCGGTCCGGGCGTGGCGACGACGCTGGCCGCAGCACTGATAGCCGCGCTTTTCTGGGAGGGCCTTTTTGCGTTGGTCCGTCACCGCGCGCTCACCGCGCACGGGTTGACGACGGCACTGATCGTGGCCGTAATGGTGCCGGTCAGCGTCCCGCTCTGGCAGGTCGGGTTGACTGTAACGATGGGTGTGGTTCTGGGCGAACTCGTGTTCGGCGGGCGCGGCTTCGGCTTTCTAAGCTCGGCAGTTACCGCGCTGGCGCTTCTCGTTTTCTCGTTCCCGGGCGTGGAGCTTGAAGGCGGTGAGGCGTGGGTCGCTGTGGCCAGCCTGCCCGGCGCGGCGCTCCTTCTGGCCGGGGGATTGATCTCATGGCAGGTGCTTCTGTCGGCCGGTGCGGCCTTCGTTCTGGCTGCCCTGGTGCAGGGCGAGGCGCTAGCGCCCGTCGCCACCGGCAGTGCGCTGATCTTCGGTCTGGTGTTCCTCGCCTGCGATCCCATCGGCGCGGCCAGCACCAATCCCGGTCGCTGGCTTTACGGCGCACTAGTCGGCGGACTGATCGCCCTTTTCGGCGCGGGAAGCGGACCGGAGATCTCTGCGAATGCCGTGGTCTTCGCAGTGCTGCTCGCCAGCATCTTTGCGCCGCTGTTCGATCAACTCGTCGTGCTGCAAAACGCGCGGCGGCGCGCGCGGCGGGCAGGACGAGCGGGGCGGTCGCATGGCTGATCCGCTCACCCTCTGGCGCGGGTTTCTGGCGCGACCCAACGACGACCGCGTCAAGACATTCGGCGTCGCGGTGCTGGTGGCTTTCGTCTGCGCCGCAGTGGTTTCGGCGACATCGGTAACGCTGAAACCCTTGCAGGATGCTCATCTGGAGGCAGAGCGCGCGGCACGGATGGAGGCGATGCTGGATACCCTGCCAGAGATGCGCGGGCTGATGCAAGAAGCTGGCGTCACCGCACTGGAAACCCGCATGATTAACCTTTCGGATGGCAGTTTCGCACCGGATCTCGATCCCGTGAACTTCGATGTGGCCGCCGCCGACGACCCAGACTCCAGCATCGCGATCCCGCCCGAAGCCGATGTCGCTGGCCTGAAGCGCCGCGAGAACCATGCCCCAGTTTACCTTCTTGAACGCGATGGCGAACTGATGCTGCTGGTCCTGCCGATGCGCGCCACTGGCTACCAGTCGACGATCACGGCGATGCTTGCCGTGCAACCCGACCTGCGCACGATCGCCGCGCTGACCATCACCGGGCAGGGAGAGACGCCGGGCCTTGGCGCGCGCATCGCCGAACCGGACTGGGCGGCGCTCTGGCCCGGCAAGGAAATCGCGAACGAGGACGGTGAGATCGTGATCGAGGTCGTGCGCGGCACGGCCACCGGCCCCTATCAGGTCGACGGGATCTCCGGCGCCACACGGTCCAGCAACGCGGTCGGCGCGATGCTGACCTTCTGGCTCGGCGATCTGGGCTATGGCCCGTTCCTCGACCGGTTGGAAAGCGAGGGTCTCTGAATGTCGCTGTTTCGCCATGTCACCGCGCCGCTGATCGACCAGAACCCGGTCACATTGCAGATCCTCGGCATCTGCTCGGCGCTGGCGGTCACCACGTCGCTGACCACCGCGCTGACCATGTCGGTGGCGCTGACGGCGGTGCTTTGCGCCTCGGCGGCTGTTATCAGCCTGATCCGCCGCCACATCCCTTCGACGATCCGGCTGATCGTGCAGATTACCATCATCGCCGCGCTGGTCATCGTGATCGACGAGTTGCTACAGGCCTACGCCTTCGAGATCAGCAAGCGCCTGTCGATCTTCGTCGGTCTGATCGTCACCAATTGCGTGGTGCTGGGCCGGGCCGAGTCCTTTGCCATGCGCAACCCAGTGCTGCCTTCCGTACTGGACGGGCTGGGCAATGGGCTGGGCTATTCACTGATTCTGATGATCGTCGGCGGGATCCGAGAGTTCTTTGGTGCGGGCACCCTTTTCGGCCGCGCCGTTGTGACGACGCAGGCAGAGGGCGGCTGGTTTCAGCCCTTGGGCCTGATGCAACTGGCCCCTTCGGCCTTCTTCATCATTGGCCTTCTCGTCTGGGCAATCCGATCCCTTCGCCGCGACCAGATTGAACCCGCCGAGTTCCCGCTGGCATCAGAGGAGGCAAACCGATGATCGACCTCTTCCTTGCCGCCGTCTTCGAGGAAAACTTGGCGCTCGCCTTTTTTCTTGGGATCTGCACCTTCCTGGCGGTGTCGAAACGGTTCGAGACCGCCGTCGGCCTCGGCATCGCCGTCATCGCGGTGCAGACGATCACGGTGCCGGTCAACAACCTGATCTTCAACGCGCTGTTGGTCGAGGGCGGATGGGCCTGGGTCGGGCTGCCGGAGGTCGACCTGACCTTCCTGAAACTGGTCTGCTTCATCGGCGTCATCGCCGCGATGGTGCAGATTCTGGAACTGGTGCTCGACCGCTTCGCCCCTGCGCTTTACCGTGCGCTTGGCATCTTCCTGCCGCTGATAACCGTCAACTGCGCCATCCTCGGCGGCAGCCTGTTCATGGTCGAACGCCGCTATGACTTCCCCGAGGCGCTGACCTACGGCTTTGGCAGCGGCGTGGGCTGGGCGTTGGCAATCATCGCGTTTTCCGCGATCCGGGAACGTTTGCGCTATTCCGATATGCCCGAGGGGGTGCAGGGCTTGGCCTCTGCATTCCTCGTCACTGGCCTGATGTCGCTGGGCTTTTCGGCCTTCGCGGGGGCCGGCCCATGACCGACATCGTCTCCGGTACCCTGCTGCTGACGCTGATCGTGCTTGCGCTGACCCTTGCCGTTCAGACCGCGCGCCGCCTGCTTAGCCCGATGCACCCCGTCACTGTGACGGTGAACGGAACCGAACGGATCGCCACAGCGACCGGCGAGAAACTGCTGGGTGCGCTTAACGATAACGGCGTTCTGGTTCCCTCGGCCTGTGCCGGTGCGGGCACCTGCGGGCTTTGCCGGGTGAAGGTGACTGAAGGCGGCGTCGCGGCATTGCCGACCGAGACCGCCCGCCTGTCGCGAGCCGAGTTGCTCGACGGGATGCACCTTGCCTGTCAGGTCGTGCTGCGCGGCGATATGGGGGTCGAGGTTCCAGAGGCGTTGTTGGGGGCCGAAAGTTTCGAAACGACAGTGCTCTCGACCCGCCACCTGACGCCGCTGATCCGCGAGATCGTGCTGGATCTGCCTGATGGGATGCGCCCCGAGATCGTCGCGGGATCCTTCGTGCAGGTCACAGCACCGGCCTTCACGCTTCGCTACGCCGACCTTGAGGTGCCCGAGGCGCAGGCCGCCGGCTGGACCCCGTTGCGCGACTTGTCGGTGAGCAGCAGCGAGCCGGTGACACGCGCGTATTCCGTGTCCGACCGCCCAGAAGACATTGCCGCAGGCCGGTTGGTGCTGAACATCCGCCTTGCCCTGCCGCCGCCTTCGGT
>JBBKVT010000370.1:0-4380 GCA_037968535.1 Paracoccaceae bacterium | reverse complement strand
AGGCTTTTCGGTCGTAGCGTGTGGCAATGTGCCGGAACTGCTTGAGTTTGTTGATGCAGCGCTCGACGAGATTGCGCTTCTTGTATTTGCGCTTGTTGAACGGGATTTCTTCGCGTCTGTTTGATTTCGGCGGAATGACCGCGATGCAGTCCCGATCCTCGATCAGCTCTCTGATCCAGTATGCGTCGTAACCTCTGTCTGCCAGAAGGCTCGTCCCCTTGGGCAGGTCTTGCAGGAGAAGCTCGGCCATGGGTGCATCGTGCATCTGGCCGGGTGAGAGTTCGAGTTGTATGGGAAGGCCGTTCTCATTCACCCGCAAGTGCATCTTGGTGGTCAAACCTCCCCGGCTACGACCGATACAAGCATCTCCACTCTGTTTTTTTGGGCGGCAGCTTGCTGGTGAACGCGCACAGAGGTCGAGTCGATCATCTGCACTTTGCCGCCATGAGCCACAATGATGGCGTCCATCAGCTTGTCCCAGATGCCCGCTTTCCGCCAGCGGTTGAAGCGGTTGTAAACCGTCGTGTAAGGCCCATATCGCTCAGGCAAATCAATCCAGGGCGAGCCGGACCGAAGATGATGAAAAATGCCGTTCAAAACCCGACGGTAATCAACCCGCGGGACGCCTCGCGGCTTGTTCGGCATGAGCGGCTGGATTGCCCGCCACTCAAACTCGGTCAAGTCATATCGCCCATGTGCCATGTTCAATCTCCTGTTTCGGAGTTTGAATCACTCGACAACTGATTTGCCTAGGGTCAGAACCTATAAATAGTTCAGGACCATGCTACCCAACTGTGCCATATTCCATGCTGCCGATGCAGCAAAGGCAGTGAGGGTCAGGATGCAAGTCGATCAGACGATGCCGGCTCCTGAGATGCTCGAGGTAGGCGACGTTGCGTTTCCCTTCGTCTCAGCAGGAACAGGCGAACCTGCACTGTTCGTCAACGGCTCTTGGGCCGACCTTCGAGGCTGGTGCGACCTTTGGCAGGACGTGGCGGCCCAGCATCGCTTCATGGCCTATACGCACAGGCACTTTGGAGCCACCCAATGGCCCCAGGACAAGCCGTTCTCCCGGGATGTGCACACTGCCGATCTGGTAGCGATCCTCCGGACTCTGAATGAACCCGTCCATCTGGTCGGCTGGTCCTACAGTGGAGGCATGGTGCTGCGTGCGGCCATGGAGGTGCCCGACCTCGTTCGCACGGTGACGGTCTATGAGCCGTCGCTGAGTTCGATCCTTCCCGACACGCCAAATAACAAGGCGCTGCTTGAGGCTTTCGGCCAGGGCTTTGCAGGAGCATATGCCGCGGCAAAGGCGGGCGAAGGGGCCAGCGCGATGCCGATGGCAGTCGAGTTCGTGCTAGGCATGGAGAAGGGTGGGTTCGCGACGCTGGACCCGCGTATCCAAGCGATGCTTATCGAGAATGCCCACACGATGATCCCGGACTTTGACGCCCCTACACCAGAACCGCTGACCTGCGCGCAGATCGGCGAGGTGTCGTGCCCTGTTCTCCTCATCGTCGGCTCGGAAACCCTGCCGCACTACAAGCTCGTGGCGGCAGAGGTCCTGGCCTGTCTGCCGGGCGCTTCGCTGTCAGAAATCCAAGGTGTCGGTCATGGGGGTCCGTGGCAGGCTCGGCCTGAGTTTGTGCGGCGGGTCCTCGACTTCGTGGACCTGAACGCCCTGGGGCCGAGTGCTTTATAGGTCCTGAGCCTAGGGTTTATGAGTATGCGACCTAGTCGCAGTTTCCTTTTCCGAGGCGGCGACGAATCTTGACGCGATGGGGGCCGCCCGGTTTTCACAGCACAATCCCGAACGGCATGCTAACTCCTGTGATTCCAGGTCACGGCGTATCAATTGCGCCCTCCCAGGCCGCCAGCGGAAATGCGTTGAGCTCCTTTCGAACTGCGCGCCATCGGGGCATGTGCATTTCAAGAACGGAATGGAAGCGCTCATCGTGGCGCTCCGAGATCAGATGGGTCAGTTCATGCAGGATGACGTAATCCAGCGCACGATCCGGCTTTCGTGAAAGTTCCGCGTTGAGCCAGATTATGTTCCTATTAGCATTGCAGATTCCCCACTTGGTCTTCATGGCACGGATTCCCCAGTATTCCGGGCTACTCCATGTATTGTGCTCCAATGATCAACTTTCGGGGCCGCCGTTCCTCTAACGAGATTTCTGTGCCAGTAGTTCAGCCAGTTGGTGCGATCAATTCGCGTAGCGCCTATGGGCACGAAGAAACGCAGTAGGCAATTCCCCGGCCGGTCAATGCGATGCACCTTCTTCTGCCACGACACGACACGAACACGACACGACACGACATTCAAGCGAAGGGACGATTCCGGTCACCAATGTTCGACTCGAAATGATTAAGTGTAGGTGGGAGGTTGAGTTCGCTAGGGCTAATTCCCCCTCTGGCCCCAGAAGATCAGGGCAGAGGCAGAAAAAACTCACAGCAATTGATTGCAAATACCGATCCCGAGCCCCTAACGTGCGGTATTCTGACAATTACCGAGGTAGACTCGGATGCTAAGAAGACTCGCGATAATGCTTAGTTTTTTCGGTATAAGTGGATGCTTCGAGGAACCAACACCGGCACCACGGCCGCCTGAGATTCAAGTCCTTATGGCCGCCTGCCGAGGCGGCAACATTGATGCGTGTCATGCAGTGAGTAATGCCCTTCCTCCGAGATAGGACCAGACTGCACCCGCTCCTATTCCGACGATTCACAGAAGCCGAAGGCAAAATCCTGCCAGACACCGAGAAGAACAAAAGTAGAGCATTGCCTGTTCAACTGATCCCGGCGCATATCTGGCGAATACCGGCTCCAAGCTGACCTTCATGTCCTCCGCAGCGGAGGTCTGCTTCGAGCCGATTGAGTTGAAAAAGTCGGAATTCTGGAATTGAAAAAATCTCGCGAATTGACCAACAAAATAAAATCCAGCTTTCGAATGCCCGCCAGACTCGATGGGCTGCCGTTGGATCGATATTGCTGAACGTTAGTTGGACCCTCTGCCAAAATTGACGACCGGGCCTGTGTGGCGAAAATCTCTTGCGAAAACCGCCAGGAACAGACTTTTTCAACACAATTAGCCCGAAGCGGACCTTCACATCAGAAAAATCGAGTCGGCGTGTTGTGTTCAGAACTGGCCCGGCCCCGGCCCAAAAACCTTGCTGCACGCGCTTGGAAGTCCGGGACAGGCGCGTCATTCGCCACGCTTGTTTTGCGATCTGGAAAGGAACATGCTCAATGCAATCCTCACCTCGAGTTCAAGCTGGGGATGCCTGACAACAGCTTGCTGGATATTTGCCAATTGGGAAGGTGATGCGCCATGGATTTCGGGGCTCTCGAAGAGGGTTTGAATGGACTAATTGCAACTTGGTCAACAGACCGTTCAGCGCGAATGTCACGGTTGGCCCTCGACAAAGCGGATTTTGATGCTCTTGCCGGGATCGGCCTGACACTTACAGGTGTGCCAGTCAGTCGTGGTGGCCTGTGGATTGATGCGGGGCAGTCTGCTGCGCCGGTGGCGCGGTTGTTGCGTAGACTGGCCGGCGTGGACCCATCGCTTGCATTGGTCGCATCGATGCATCCGACGGTATTGATGTTTTGGATCACCGAACCGGACGGCGGCGCACCCGCTGGTTGGAAGCAACACCGCGACGGCGTGTTTGAAGAGGCAAAATCTGGTCACTGGTTCGGAACCGTCGCGTCCGAGCCCGGCATTGGCGGCGATATCCTCGCGACCCGGTCGACCGCAAAACCGCATGCCGACGGGGACTGGCGGATGAGCGGCGATAAATTCATGGGCAGTGGCTCGGGCGTCACCTCTTTCATGATGACGATCGCGCGGCCCGAGGGTGAAGAGCGGCCCGATGTCTTCTTGCTCGACACGCGCAACATCGGCTGGGATGGCGCTGAAGGACTGAAAATGGTGCGCGCCTGGGATGGCATGGGCATGGCCGCAACCCAAAGCCATGCCTTCCGCTTTGACGATGTGCGGGTCGCGCGACACGGATTGCAGGGCGGAATCCTTGATCTTCTGCCGCAGATCGCGCCGGTTATCGGCTTCATGTTCTCGGCGGTGATCATGGGCATTCTTGATGCTGCTGAAGCCGAGGCAAAGCGCAGTCTCGGCAAGCGCGCGCAGCGGTTATCGGCCTTCGAGCAGACCAGCTGGATCGAGGCCCAGATGCAGATCTGGCTTGCCCAACAGGCCTTCGAGGGGATGGCGCGATCGCTTGGCACCGGCAACGCTGGCACCAATGTTCTGCACGGCAAGCTTGCCATCGCCGATCTGTCCGAAAAGGCACTGGCCGGCCTGAGCCATGCCCTTGGCGGATCCAGCCTGTCCAGATCCAGCCCCTTCGGCCAATG
>JBBKVT010000369.1:0-2766 GCA_037968535.1 Paracoccaceae bacterium | reverse complement strand
GGCGCGGTAGAGCCGGATGCGGGTCAGGCATAGGAAGGCCAGCGTGCGGGCGCGCAGCCCCGCGACCCTGTCCGAGCGCAGGATCCGCAGCCCTTCGACAAGGGGCGAGGCTGTCAACGCTAATGCCCGCAGGATCCAGGCCAGATGTCCGCCCGGGCCGGAGACTTCCGCAAAATCATGGCCGATATGGCGGTCCCATTTGCGCGCCAGCTGGGCAAAGCTGTCGCGGGCCGGGGTTTCGATCTGCATGTCGGGGGCATAGTCGATCCGGACACCAAGCGCTGTCGCCCTTTGGCCCCAATCGACATCCTCGGCGATCTGGATGCCCGCAAAGTCGCCGACCTTTTCGAACACGGGGCGGCGCACCGCCATGTTGCAGGTCGCGGTATAGTGGTCGCGCTCGACGTAAAGCTGCATGCGGTAGCCGTAGATACTTTCATAGGCCTCGATCGCCGAGGGGCGCTGCGGATCCGCCAGTGCGATCCGCACATCGCCGCCGATGACACCGGTTTCGGGATGAGCCTTGAAATGGCGCAGGATGCTGACGACCCAGCCGGGCTGGGCCACGCAGTCGCAGTCGATGAAGGCCAGCAGGTCGGCGCGGGTCAGCCGCGCGCCGGTGTTGCGGGCCGGGCCGGGACCGGGCGTCGGCTCGTCGACGAGCCGGACGAAGTCATGGGTGCCGCAGACCGCCTCGGGGCGCTGCCGGGATCCGTTATCGACCACGATGACCTCGAAGCGGTGGCTGTCGCCACGCTGCCCGGCCAGGGCGCGCAGGCACCGCCCGAGCGCTTCCGGGGCATCGAGATGCGGGATGACGATCGACAGGTCGACAGGTGCAGACATCCGGGCTCCTTCAGAGGTTCTGTAACCCTTTGCAGGCGGGGAACCAACTCGGATGAACCTGGTTCAGGCCCGCCGACCCTGGCCCGCGTGGCGCCAATATCCGGTCATTGGGTGATCACGGCTGCGGGCGACTGGCCATGCGAGTTGCCCGATCCCAGCGCCACATTGAGGCTGATGAAGCTGCGGGCCAGCTGACGCTGGTTGTCGGCCAGCATCAGTTCGGCATCGGTGACCGATTCCTCGGCATCGAGCAGTTCCTGGATCGTGGCGCCTTCGCGCAGGACCATTTCTCGGGTCAGTTCGACGGCTTCTGCGTAAAGCCGGACGGTCTCTTGCGATGTTCCGACCGAGGATTTCGCGCCGGAATAGTCAGCCAAGGAGGATTCGACCTCGAAGATTGAATCGAGCACGGCGGATTTCCACGATGTATGCGCTTGTCTGGCGCGGGATTCCCGGGCGGCGATCGAGGCTTTGGTGGGCGTCGTGGGCAGCGATGGCAATTGCAGGCTTGGGCCGAAGAAGTAGCTTCCGGAGGTTGCACCACCCGTCGAGGCAAGGGTGATCGGGCCGCCAAGCGACAAGCGCGGATAGAGATCCGCCCGAGCTTGGGTAACTTCGGCGAGCGACGCATAGTAAAGCCGTTCCGCGATCCGGATATCGGGGCGGTTGCGAAGCAGATCGGCCGGGATGCCCACCTGGGGCGACAGGGTGGGGCGCGGTACCTGGGAGCGGGCGACAAGATTGACGTCCAGCGTGCCGGGCGCCTGACCGAGCAGCACGGCAATCTGATATTTCTGGCTCTGGATCCCGGATCTGGTCGCCGGGATCGCTGCCTTGGCCTCGCTTAGCCGCGCCTCTGCCCGCACCACGTCAAGCCGGGTGCCGGACCCTTGGTCCATCAGGCTGCGGGTCAGCTCCAGCGTTTGTGTCCGGGACTGGATCTCTTGCTGGCGGATCTGCAGCAGGCGTTGGAAATAGACAAGATCGACATAGGCATTGCTGAGGTTCAGCAGGACCAGAAGCTGGGCGGCATCCTGTTCGGCATCCGCTACTTCGACCCGGGCCTTGGCCGCCTCGACCTGAGCCCGGCGCGCGCCATAGGGATCAAGCAGCCACTCGAAGCCAAGCGTGCCCTCGGCGCGGGTATCGCCGCTGCCGCGGTCCGTGCCGTTCAGTTTGATACCGACCGTGGGGTTCAGTGTGGCGGCACTTGGCACGGCCTTCACAATCGCCCGGGATTCCACAACACGTTCCTTGGCAAGATCGAGATTGAGATTCTGCTGCAGGGCTCGTGTGACCAGCGTGTTGAGAACCGGATCGTGCAGCCCTTCCCACCAGGCGGCATTGTCGAGAAGAACCGGGGCGCCGCTTTCCCGGCTTTTGTAGGAATTCAGGAACGGAAACACCGGCGTATTATAAGCCATGTCCTTCGAACAGCCTGAAACTGTTGCCAAGACCGTTACAAAAGAAATGACACGGGGCCAGCCGCGTCTGTTCCTGTCAGCCATTTTTTGCCTGCTCTACCCGCGTCCCGCTTATGCGATGTTGTGCCGCGAATTCTGCCTCTTTGTGCGGAATGTGCCGCAAAACCGGGTTTGGAACAAGCCAGGCATAGCCTTTGACGCAGTATGTGCCACGTCTGCATCACTCTTCGGGCTAAGCACGTTAAAAACCGTCGCCTCAACCATCCCGGAAGGCGCGCTGCAACTGGTCCAGAAGCGGCTTGGTCAGATAGCTGCGGACGGTCCGGTCATTGGTCAGAAGAAAGGCCTCGACCGGCATGCCGGGGATCACAGTGACATCGCCAAGCAGGGCCAGTTGTTCGGGCGGGATAGTAAGCGTGGCGCGATAATAGGCCTGACCGGTCGTTGCGTCGTGGAGGCTGGTCGGCGACACCCCGGAAATCTCTCCGAACACTTC
>JBBKVT010000368.1:0-5629 GCA_037968535.1 Paracoccaceae bacterium | reverse complement strand
CAAATTGTCGAACCAGTCCCGCAGTAAAATTCGATGTACAGATCTGGTCGTTCAAGCCTGTCCGTCGTTCCGACTGCGCCAAATTCAATCGTGCCGAATTACGAACTGTGCAAGTTTGTCGAGCGTTTCGTATCCAAGCTCCACCGCACCGAAGTTCCGGGCGAACTCAGCCGCGGTCTCATCGGCAAAATCCATCGTTAGGGTCAGACGGGTTGTGTTGCCCTGCGGTTCGAACTGGATAGTGACGTTTTTCGGACCCATTGAACCGTCAGTGTCGTCATCATCAAGAATGTAACAGATCCGGCTCTGTGTTTCGTACAGCGTGTAGCGATGGCGGTTCGGATAGACGGTGCCGTCGGGGCCGATCATGTCGAAACGCCAAAGACCTCCTTGGCGCAGGTCGATTTCTCGAGTTTTGCAGGTGAACCCGTTTGGTCCCCACCAACGCGGCAGCGCCGATGCGTCGGTCCATGCAGCCCAGACCGCCGCCACCGGCGCGGCGATCAAGCGTTGCAACACCATCCTGCGCCCCTGCACTGCATCTTGGATCGCCGCAGGGGTCATTTTCTGGCTCCTTTTGCAATCTCGCTGGCCAACTCTTCCAACTGCTTCGCCGCCATACCCCAGCCGTCGTGAAAGCCCATTTCTTCGTGCTTCTTGGTATCCTCGGGGTTTCTGTGGCGAGCAAGCGCTGTGTAGTCCGTGCCGTCGGGATGATCAGCAAATGTCACGATCGCGGTGAAGCCCAGGCCGGGTGCGTCGACCGGGCGGTAGTCGGACAACATCAGGTCGGTGATCACCAGTTTTTCCTGCGGAACGATTTCGAGTATGCTGCCATCATTGGGGTAGATCTCGCCATTAACCTTCATCGTTGTGCAGAATTCGCCACCGGGGCGCAGGTCTAGTTTTACCTCGGTCACGAAATGCGGCTTCGGACAGAACCACTTCTTCAGGTGATCAGGGTTGGTCCAGCAGTCCCAGACGATTGAGCGCGGGGCTTTGAGGATGCGGTGCAGAACCAAGTCGTTCATGGTTTGTTGTCCTTCTTCACTAGTGTTGTCACATAAGCTTCCAGTCGGTCCAGCCGACCTTCCCAGATTTCACGTTGGTCGTCGATCCAGTCGCGGGCAGGCTCCAGCGCTTCCAGCCGCAACGCACAGGTGCGGATGCGGCCGGATTTGGTGGTTTCGATCAGTCCGCCTTCTTCAAGTTTTTTCAGGTGCCCCATGAAAGACGGCAGCGCCATGTCGAACGGTTCGGCCAGTGCGCTGACAGGTGCTTCGCCTTGTGCCAGTCGGGTCAGAATCGCCCGGCGGGTTGGGTCCGAGAGAGCTTGAAACAGGGAATCGAGATTTGATGAATGGTAAGTCATGTGGCTAAGTATCGCGAAGTCGGAGCGCAATGCAAGATATAATTAGGCAATAGGCTAAGTATTGGCCTCCTACTTGCGCGACGCATGTTCGCGAGGCGAGAAACGACGATTACCGGTGCCAATGCGGTTGCGGGCGACAAAGTTTTCGCTAGGTTCCCCGCAGGCTTCAGCACGGCATGCAGCGGTGCACAGGAACGGAGAAACTGGCCAATGGTCGCACGGATCGAAAAGCACGGGCTTCAGGTGGCGCGGGAACTCGTCGAATTCATCGAGCGCACGGCCTTGCCGGACTCTGGTGTATCGGCTGATGCATTCTGGGCGGGCATGTCTTTGCTTGCCCATGAGCTGGGTCCGAAGAACCGGGCGCTTTTGGAACGCCGCGAGGATCTGCAGAAACAAGTCGACAACTGGCATATTGCCCGCCGCAATCAAGCGCATGATCCGAGAGCCTACAAGACGTTCCTGCAAGAGATCGGCTATCTCGAAGCGGAAGGCGCGGAAATCAAGATCGCCACCAAGGACGTAGACCCCGAGATTGCGAAGGTGCCAGGTCCGCAGCTAGTGGTGCCGGTTACCAACGCGCGCTACGCCATCAACGCTGCGAATGCGCGCTGGGGCTCGTTTTACGACGCGCTTTACGGCACGGACGCGATGGGCTCTCTGCCCGAAGGCAAGGGGTATGACCGCGGACGAGGCGGTCGGGTGGTCGCGCGGGCGCGGGTGTTTCTAGATGACATCTTTCCGGTGGACAGTATCAGCCATACCGACGCGCGGCGCTATTGGGTGGAAAAGGGCGAGTTACTGATCGACGGCTACCGGCTGAAAGACGCTTCAAAGTTTGTCGGTTACCGCGGTGATCCGGCGGAACCCGAAGCCATTTTGTTGGTCAATCACGGGTTGCATGTCGAACTGGCCTTCGATGCCGGACACCCGATCGGCCGGCACGATCCCGCGAACATGTCCGACATCATCCTGGAAGCCGCGATGACGGCGATCATGGATTGCGAGGATTCGGTGGCTTGCGTCGATGCCGAGGATAAAGTGCAGGCCTATTCCAACTGGCTGGGCCTGATGAAGGGCGATTTGACGGCCGAGATGGAGAAGGGTGGAAAGAGCTTCATTCGTAGCCTCTCGCCGGATCGAGAGTATGTTTCGCCGGACGGCAAGCCGTTTTCGCTGAAGGGGCGTGCCTTGATGTGGGTTCGCAACGTCGGACATCTGATGACCAATCCGGCGATCCTCGACCGCGATGGACACGAGGTTTTCGAAGGTTTGATGGACGCGCTCTGCACCACACTGATCGCGATGCATGACCTCAAGCGCGAGGGTGGCAACTCGGTCCACGGATCCGTGTATGTCGTGAAGCCGAAGATGCATGGGTCAGCAGAAGTGTCTTTTGCCGATGAGACATTCGAGATTGTGGAAAAAGTCCTGGGCCTGCCGAAATACACTGTAAAACTTGGCATCATGGATGAGGAACGGCGCACCAGCGTCAATCTCAAGGAATGTATTCGCGCGGCGAAACACAGGGTCGCCTTCATCAATACCGGGTTCCTTGATCGCACCGGCGACGAGATCCATACCTCGATGGAGGCAGGTGCTTTCAGCCGCAAGGATTTCATCAAGCGCAAGTCATGGATTGGGGCTTACGAGAACCAGAATGTCGATATCGGGCTGGAATGCGGGCTTCAGGGCAAGGCGCAAATCGGTAAAGGCATGTGGGCCGCGCCGGATCTGATGGCCGCGATGCTTGAGCAGAAGATCGAGCATCCGCGCGCTGGGGCCAATACCGCCTGGGTGCCAAGCCCGACGGCCGCCACCCTGCACGCCACGCACTATCACCGCGTCGATGTATTCGCCGCGCAGGACCGGATCGCTGCGGGCGGCAAGCGGGCCTACGTGGAAACCGTGCTGGAAATCCCGCTGGCCACATATCGAGCATGGTCCGAGAAAGATATCACCCGCGAGGTCGAGAACAACGCGCAAGGCATTCTCGGCTACGTCGTGCGTTGGATTGACCAGGGCGTCGGTTGCTCGAAAGTGCCTGATATCAACGATGTCGGCCTGATGGAGGATCGCGCAACATGTCGGATTTCGGCGCAGCATATCGCCAACTGGCTGCATCACGGGGTGGTCAGCAAGGATCAGGTCATCGAGGCGATGCAGAAGATGGCCGCTGTGGTGGACCGGCAGAATGTGGGCGATCCGCTGTATCGGCCAATGGCGCCCGACTTCGACGGGATCGCATTTCAGGCGGCCTGCGACCTCGTGTTGAAAGGGCGTGAGCAGCCTTCGGGCTATACCGAGCCAATCCTGCATGCCCGACGGTTGGAGTTGAAGGCGGGGTGAGGAGCGGGGGCTGGTAGCCACCTGTTTGCCTTTCAGGCAAATCGCCCCCCACGGATTATCGGAACAGATGAAAGGCAGAGTCATGGCTGAAATAACATTGCGGAAGGCCCGGATGATCATTCGCGGAACACTGGCGAAGGGTCGCGAGATGGAGCTGAAACCGCTGTCGGTCGTCGTGCTCGATGCAGGGGGGCACGTCAAAGCGTTTGAGCGCGAAGATGGCGCCAGCCCCGGCCGGTTCACGATTGCTCACGGCAAGGCCTATGGGTCCGTGATGCTGGGGATTGCCGGTCGCGCGCAATTGGCTCGCGCCGAGGCCCAGCCGTTCTTCATGGGAGCAGTCAACGGCGTCTTTGGTGGCCAGGTCGTGCCAGTGCCGGGCGGCGTGCTGGTCCGCGACGGCAAGGGCACTGTTCTGGGGGCGGTGGGCGTGACCGGAGACACTTCTGACAATGACGCGGCTACGGCGTTGGCGGGGATCGAAGCTGCGGGACTGGTCGGCGAGGATTAGGGCAATTGGCTAGAGGTGCCGCTGCAGGCTCTGCGCCGGTCAGGAGATAGGGCCTTTTTCGCGCCAGAATTACACCCTATGTTGTGGGCGAAAAGGGAAGGCACACATGAAACGCCCCGTCGTCGGGATCATCGGCAACAGCTACCTGATCAACGACCAGTATCCTGCCCATGCGGGTGGCACGATGAACTCCGAAGCGGTCGCCGAGGTGTCACGGTGCATGCCGATGCTAATTCCGGCTGATCCCCGGTTCGTAAGCGTGCCTGAACTGCTTGCGACGTGCGATGGGTTCCTGTTCACCGGCGGACGTCCGAATGTTCACCCGGCCGAGTACGGCGAAGACGAGACCGAGGCGCATGGCGCCTTCGACCGCGCCCGCGATGCAATTGCGCTGCCGTTGATTCGCGCCTGCGTTGACGCGGGCCAGCCTTTCCTCGGGATTTGTCGTGGCTTCCAAGAGGTCAACGTAGCGATGGGTGGCACGCTCTATCCCGAGATCCGAGATCTGCCGGGCCGCATGAACCACCGGATGCCGCCCGACGGTTCATTGGAAGAGAAGTTCGCGCTTCGCCACCCGGTGCGATTCAAGCACGGTGGAGTCTTCCATCGACTGTTCGGGTCGGATTGCGTGATGACCAACACGTTGCACGGTCAGGGGATCAAGACACCGGGCAAACGCATCGTGATAGAGGGGCTCGCCGAGGACGGCACGCCAGAAGCGCTGCATGTCGATGGCGCACCGGGTTTCACGCTTGCAGTGCAGTGGCATCCCGAATGGAACGCAACCAACGATCCGGTGTCGCGGCCACTTTTTCAGGCGTTTGGCGATGCGGTGCGGATCTGGGCCGAAGGCCGCGCCAAACGAGTGCTTACAAGTGCCTGACTTTCAAGATTAAGGGCTTGACCTTCTCCCTGCTGGAACCGGCAAGAAGTAGACGAAACAATTGGTAGGGGTTCAGCAATGCGTTCAGGATGGGGTGTGGTCGCGATCATTGGGCTGGCACTGGCGGGACTGGCGTTCTGGTGGTGGGCGCCGACCGGATCGTCTGATGCCATCGTTGCCGAAGGCGGCCCGATCGTCGAGGTGACCGTCCCGGAACTCTCGGGACAGGCGCTGATTGGCGAACGGGCGTTCACCGCTAAATGCGCTGCGTGCCACGGCAAAAATGCGGCCGGGCAGGATGGGGTTGCGCCGCCACTGGTACACAAGATCTACGAACCTTCGCACCACGGTGACGCCGCCTTCCTGCTGGCCGCCCGCATTGGCGTCCGCAGTCATCATTGGCGCTTTGGCAACATGCCGCCCGTCAAGGACGTCACCGATGCCGAAATCAAGACGATCATTGCCTACGTTCGGACGTTGCAGCAAGCAAATGGAATAAGATGAACCACGCGTA
>JBBKVT010000367.1:0-3172 GCA_037968535.1 Paracoccaceae bacterium | reverse complement strand
CACCGGCTGCGCGACTACGAGATCGGCGAACAGATCGACCATGTCGATGGCGTCACCGTCGAAGAGGCCGAGCACATGCTGGCCACCCGGCTGTGGCAGAACACCGCGAAAGTGCATTTCGATGCGACCGCGCGGGAAGATGGCAAGCGGCTGATCTATGGCGGTCACGTGATTTCGCTGGCCCGCGCACTGTCGTTCAACGGGCTCGCGAATGCGCAGATGATCGTCGCGCTGAACGCAGGTGCCCATGCCAACCCGTGTTTCGCGGGCGACACGGTGCGCGCCTGGTCCGAGGTGCTGGACAAGGCCGATACCCCGGCGCCGGGTGTCGGTGCGATCCGGCTGCGGCTGGTGGCGACCAAGGGTGCGGCGTTCAAGTTGCGCGGTCCGGACGGCAAATATCTGCCTGATGTGCTGCTGGATCTCGACTACTGGGCGCTGATGCCGAAGTGATCCCGGCCACCTCGCTGACCTTTTGTTGATTTCCCAACAGGCCCGTCCGCGATAGACTGCGCGGATGGTCCTGTCGCGCGCCCTCGGTCTTGCCGTCTGTCTGGCTTCGCCCGCCGGCGCCTGTGACCTGGCGCTGCTGTTCGCGGTCGATGTCTCGGGCTCTGTCAGCCGGGACGAGTTTCGCATTCAAAGCGACGGGCTGGCGGCGGCCTTGCGCGACGGTCTGGTCGCCGAGGCGCTGATCAAGGCTGAAGCGCGGGTCGGGTTGATTCAGTGGTCCGGAATTTCCCGGCAAGAGGTGACGATCCCCTGGGTCACGATCGACAGCGATGCGGCGCTGGAAGCACTGGCCGTGCGCATCGAGACCGACCCCCGGCGGTGGCGCGACTATTCGACGGCGATCGGCGAGGCGCTGACCATCGGTGCGGCACAGTTCGCCGATGTGGCGCAATGCAAGCGGCGGGTGATTGATGTCAGCGGCGACGGATCGTCGAACGAAGGTGTCGAGCCGCGCGATCGGCATCCCGCGCTGCGCGCCGCGGGGATCACCGTGAACGCGGTGGTGATCGAAGGCAGCGAGCCCGATCTCGACGTCTATTTCTGGGAAAACGTGATCACCGGCGAAGGCGCATTTCTGGTGACAGCGCAGGGCTTTTCGGAATATCCCGCCGCAATCCGGCGCAAGCTGATCCGCGAAACCACCAAGCAGGTGGCGATGCTGGACCGGGCACCGCGCTGAATCGGCAAGTTTGTGATCACAGGCGAAAATTTCGTGATCACAAACCCGGCTTGCGGTGAATTTGTCGCGGATTCCGGGCGGGTACCCGGCCAGGGGCTAGTGACATTGCGGCAAAAGACGCTATCACGAGTGGCAGCACCACCCGCAGGACGACAACAGACGACCACAACAGACAAGGACTTCACATGGCTGATGTGAATCGGGGCGACCGACCGCTGTCCCCTCACCTGACGATCTACCGCCCGCAACTGACCTCGATGACCTCGATCCTGACCCGGATCACCGGCAACGCGCTGTTGGTCACGGCTCTTTTGATCGTTTGGTGGTTTTTGGCGGCGGCGACATCCTCGGGGTATTTCGATCTGGTGAACGGCATCCTGACAAGCTGGTTCGGCGATCTGGTGATGTTCCTGTCGCTTTGGGCGATCTGGTATCACTTGCTGGCGGGGCTGCGGCACCTTTACTGGGACACCGGGCGCGGGCTGGAAATCAAGACCGCCGAAACGCTGGGCTGGGGCGTGATCATCGGCTCGGTGCTGCTGACCATCCTGACCGCGTTCATTCTGTAGGGGGCCGAACGATGCAGTTTCTGACAGACCGCAAACGCGCCGTGGGCATGGGATCTTCCGGCACCGGCACCGCCCGTCACTGGTCGATGACCGTCAGTTCGGTCGGACTTCTGGTGCTGGTGCCGCTCTTTATCTTCACCTTCGGGCGGGTGCTGGGATCGACCTACGAGGATGTGCTGGTCTATTACGCGCGACCCTTCCCGGCGATCGTCGCGGCGCTGACTCTTGCGGTCGGCCTGATGCATTTCAAGAACGGCGTTCGCACGATGATCGAGGATTATGCGCACGGGCTGACGCGCGAGATCCTGATTGTCGCGATGATCTGCCTGAGCTACGGCGCGGCGGGCGTGGCGTTGTTCGCCATCGCCCGACTGGCGCTTTGAGGAAATCGAGACATGGCAGCTTATGAATACGAAACCCACGAGTTTGACGTGGTGGTGGTTGGGGCAGGCGGCGCGGGATTGCGCGCGACGCTTGGCATGGCCGAACAGGGGCTGCGCACCGCCTGCGTGACCAAGGTATTCCCGACGCGCTCGCACACGGTCGCCGCACAAGGTGGCATTGCGGCGTCGCTGGGCAATATGGGGCCGGATCACTGGCAGTGGCACATGTATGACACGGTCAAGGGCAGCGACTGGCTGGGCGACACCGATGCGATGGAATATCTGGCCCGCGAGGCCCCGAAGGCGGTTTACGAGCTGGAGCATTACGGCGTGCCGTTTTCGCGCACCGAGGACGGCCGCATCTACCAGCGCCCGTTCGGCGGCCATACCACCGAGTTCGGTGAGGGCCCGCCGGTGCAGCGCACCTGTGCCGCCGCCGACCGCACCGGCCATGCCATATTGCACACGCTTTACGGCCAGAGCCTGAAGCACAACGCGGAATTTTACATCGAATATTTCGCCATCGACCTGATCATGTCCGAGGATGGCACTTGTCAGGGCGTGCTGGCATGGAAGCTCGACGATGGCACGATGCATGTGTTCAACGCCAAGATGACGGTGCTGGCGACGGGCGGCTATGGCCGCGCTTATTTCAGCGCCACCAGCGCCCACACCTGCACCGGCGATGGCGGCGGCATGGTGGCGCGGCAAGGGTTGCCGTTGCAGGACATGGAATTCGTGCAATTCCACCCGACCGGCGTCTACGGCGCGGGCGTGCTGATCACCGAAGGAGCACGCGGCGAGGGCGGTTATCTGACCAACTCGGAAGGCGAGCGGTTCATGGAACGCTACGCGCCGACCTACAAGGATCTGGCGTCGCGCGACGTGGTGTCGCGCTGCATGACGCTGGAGATTCGAGAGGGCCGGGGGGTTGGCCCAGAGAAGGACCACATCCATCTACACCTCAACCACCTGCCGCCGGAAACGCTGGCGCTTAGGCTGCCCGGCATTTCCGAAAGCGCGCGGAT
>JBBKVT010000366.1:0-3513 GCA_037968535.1 Paracoccaceae bacterium | reverse complement strand
ATTCGAGCTCGATCAGGAGCCGGCAGCCGAAACGCGCGTTCAGCCGTTCGGATTCGAGCAATTGCGTCCGAGCGGCCACGCCGCTGAGGCGTTTCGCTGCCGTTTCGATCATTGCAAGGTCGATCATCGCTCAGGTCCCCAGCCGCAAGTTGCTGTGAATGTCCCGCAAGAGCGCTATGACACTCTGCGCCGTTATGATGCCGGTCGCCGGGTTGTCCGGGCTCGGTCGGTTCTGGATCGAGACCGTGAAATCCGAGCTGTCGGATTCCACCCGCACCGTATGCGTGTTGCGCGTGATGCCCGGATCGGCCCAGACCTCCATGCGGGTCTGGTCGGGGCCGATCCCCGCAAGGCTGATCGCTGCCGCGACATTGACGTTGGCCGGGAATTCGCGCGCGACCTCCGTCACTGTGCCGGCGAGAATGCAGGTAGGTTCGGTGATCGCGGCCGGGTCGATCCCGGCCTTGGCCAGATACGGCGCCTTGGCGAGACTCGCGACCGGCTTGCGCGTCTCAATGGTCACCGAGTGCAGCGTGCCTTCCGCAGCCGCCTTGAGCGCGTCTAGCCCAAGTATCGCGCCCGAGGGCACCAGAATCCGCGCGCCGGTCTCGCGCGCGAGGTCGATGAGGTCGTCTCGCCCGATGAGCTGGCTCGCACTGAGGGCCACCAGCGACCTCCCGGCCGCCAGCACCGGGCGCGCGATGTCTTCAAAGAGATCGGGCGGGAGGCATTCGACGACGACGTCGCAGACAATGGAAAGCTCGGCAAAAGTTAGATGAGGGACTGGTTTGCGCAAGCCCTCCAGGAACACCGCCGCCCGTGTCTCGTTTCGGGCGGCAAAGCCGCCCAGCACATATCCAGGCACCTCGTCGCGGCACAATCGCAGCGCCACATGGCGACCGACGGCACCCGTCCCGGCGATACCGACCTTTGTCAATGTCATTGAACCCATTCGCGACCGTCCTTAGTATGCTTCCTTTACCGCCGAGAGGAACTGCTTCGCCCGATCACGTTGCGGATTGCCGAAAAGCTGGTCGGGCGGTCCCTGCTCTTCGATCTTGCCGGCGAAGAAGAAACACACACGATCGGATATGTCGCGGGCGAATCCCATCTGGTGGGTGACCATCAGCATCGTCAGGTTATGCTCGCTCACAAGCTTGCGGATCACGCTGGTGACCTCGCCGATCACCTCGGGGTCGAGGGCCGATGTCACCTCGTCGAAAAGCATCACCTTGGGCCGCATGGCCAGCGCCCGCGCGATCGCGACCCGCTGCTGCTGTCCCCCCGAAAGCCGCGAGGGGTGCTGGTCCTTCTTGTCGATCATGCCTACCAGCTGCAGCAATTCCTCCGACCGCTCGCGCGCTTCTCCTTTCGACAGGCCCAGCACCTGGACCGGCCCCTCCATGCAGTTCTGCAACGCCGTCATGTGCGGAAAGAGGTTGAAATGCTGAAAACACATGCCGATCTGCGACCGTGCCTTGCGCAGGTATTTCGCATCGGCGGGGACGAGGTTACCGTTCCTGGCCATATGCGTGAGTGGTTTGCCATCGACATAGATCACGCCGCCATTGATCGGCTCGAGCGTCATCAGCATCCGCAGAACCGTGGTCTTGCCCGATCCCGACGGCCCGATGATTGTCACCATCTCGCCCTCGGCCACATCCAGATCGAGGTTGTCGAGCACGGTCAGCGAGCCATAGCTCTTCCTCACGTTCATCAGGCGGACCATCGGCACGTCCGGCCCGGTCAGCTCCAGGGGATATTGCGACATGTCTTCCATCAGGTCATTCCCAGTCTGCGACAGACCCAGTTCTCGAAGGCCCGGATCAGGCCGGCCGAGGGCAGCGAGATCATCAGGAAGATCACCCCGACGATCGTGTAGGGTTCGACGTAGCGGTAGTTCTGTCCGCCGATGGCGTTGGCCGCATGCATCAGTTCGGCGACCCCGATCACCGACAGCATGGGCGTGTCCTTGAAGATGCCGACGAGGTAATTGCCCATCCCCGCGACCGACAACGGCAGGGCCTGCGGGATGATAATGCGAAAATAGGTCTGCGTTGTCGTCATGTTGAGCGCGGTGCAGGCCTCCCACTGGCCCTTCGGGACGGATTCGATGCCGCCGCGATAGACCTCGGAAAGATAGGCCGCGTAATGCAGGCCGATGGCGATCATCCCGGCGACCCAAGGGCTCAGCGTGACGCCGTATTGCGGGCCGACATAGAAGACGAAGAAGATCTGCAACACCAGCGGCGTCGAGCGGATGAACTCCACCGTCTCGCGCACGACCAGGGTCAGCGACCG
Organism: Paracoccaceae bacterium; assembly: GCA_037968535.1. Classification (GTDB taxonomy): domain Bacteria; phylum Pseudomonadota; class Alphaproteobacteria; order Rhodobacterales; family Rhodobacteraceae; genus JAHEAO01. The sequence goes on along the minus strand of JBBKVT010000366.1, from coordinate 1,212 downwards.
GTAGGGCGTGCGCTGCGCCAGCGCAAGGACAAGGCCCAGGACGACTGCGATCGCATAGCCGATCCCCGCCGCCATCAGCGTGTTGAGCGTGGCCCAGAGCATCCGGGGCATGATCTCGAAGGCGAAGTCCCAGCGCCAGTCGCGCATGTCAGGCCCTTCCCAGCCGTCGCTGCATGACCCGTTCGAGCCAGCGCATGAACGGCGTCACGAGGAACCGCGCGAAGACGTAGTAGATGACCAGTGCCGTCCCGAAGGCCTGCGCCGAAAGATAGGTCGACCCGTTGATCTGCCGCGCCTCGAACATCAAGTCCGGCACGGCGATGAGCGCGACCAGCGCGGTGCCCTTCAACAGCTCTATGATTAGGTTGCCCCTAGGCGGCAGCATGGCGACGAAGGCCTGCGGCAGAATGATCCGCCGCATCTGCATCATGGGCGACATCGACAGCGCATAGGAGGCCTCCCACTGCCCCCGCGGCACCGACAGGATCGCCCCGCGGACAAGCACCGCGCCATAGGCCCCGAGGTTTAGCCCGACGGCGACGAACCCCGTGGCGAACTTGTCGAAGGTCAGCCCGAAGAGCGGCAGCACGTAGAACAGCCAGAAAAGCTGGACCAGCAGCGAGGTGCCCCGGAAGAACTCCACATAGATGGTGGCGGCGCCCCGCAGGATCCGGCTCGATGACAGCTGCATCAGCCCGAACAGCAGCGATAGAAGCATCGCAAGTGCCGCCGCAAGCAGGAACTGGGCCGCCGTGACCAGGGCGCCGTCGACATAGCGGTTGCCATGTTCGGTCAGGAACTCCCAGTAGGACATGCCCGCTCCCTCTTTCCGGCGAGGCGACGGGCCGCAACCGGGCGGTCCGTCGCGGTCAAGTTAGAGCAGGATCAGCGGTTCGCGCAGACCCATTCCGTCGTCCTGTCGCCAGGAAGCTGGGATTCCGTGTATCCGTATTCACCGACCGCGCCCAGCATGTCGGCCGTGCCGATGTACTTCGCCTGCGCCTCGTTGAAGGCCGCCAAGAAATCGCTGTCGTCCTTGCGGAAGGCGATGCCGACCCAGTTGAACGTCCAGTCGGGCAGCGCCGAGGGGTCGGTCACCTCGACCTCGTCGGGCGCGGTCGAGGCCAGCTCGTTGGCGGTGAAGAAGGTCATCGCACCCACGTCCGCGCGACCGGCGCGGGTTTCAACACGGTCGAGGCCGCGATGAAGGAA
>JBBKVT010000365.1:0-10671 GCA_037968535.1 Paracoccaceae bacterium | reverse complement strand
GGTGATGGCGCGGGCGTGACGCACCACACGAGCGCCTATCTTGATCAGCTTGAGCTGCAAGCTGGTGAGCGACCAGTCAGCCATGGCCTCGGGCAACTCGATGCAGCGCAGGAAGGTCGTCAGGTTGTAGGCCAGCGCGTGCAACTGCAGCCGCACCTCGTTGTCGCGGAACCGCTTGCACGACAGCCGCGTCCAGCGAAAGGCATACTTCCCTTCCTTGATGTGCTGCTCGGCGGTGCCCCTCTGATTGTAGAACTTCACCACCCAGTCGGGTTCCATCGGCAGGTTGGTGACGATGAAGCCCACGCGGGGAAACAGCTCGCCCGGGTGCCATTCGACCTTTGCCACCACCCGGCGGGGCTTGTCCCATGATGCCGCCTGATACTCGAAGTCGCCATAGCGGCGCTTGACCCCCTTGGGCGGTCGGCCAACGGGTCGCTTGAGCAGATGGGCGATCCGGGCTTGCAGCACGGAGTTGGCGCGCAGCCGGATGGCATAGAGATAGCCTCCTGCTTCCAGCGTCTGGTAGAGTTCCGGGACGCCGAAGGCCGCATCCCCCCGGAAGAAACGCTGAAGGTTGCTCCCTGCATAGCGCGCTATCACCGGCTTCAGGACGCTCTGCCAGTCATCAGCGCTGTGGACATTGCCGGGGCGCAGCGAACAGCGTTCCAGCATCCCGAACTGGTTGAACACGAAGAGCGGATGATAGCATTTGCAGTCAAAGTGCCCGTTCCAGGCCGTGCCCTCTTGCTCGCCATGGGTCGGGCTGACCGAGCTGTCCATGTCCAGCGTGATGTACTTCAGCCCCCGGCGGTCATGGAAACGGTCAATCCACCGGCCACTGAGATCGGCCAGAGCCACCCGGTTCTCGGGCAAGGCCAGCGTCTCGGTCTCGAAGCGACCCATCTGGGTGGCTGAAGCCGCCTGCGCATCGACAGCACGGCCACCGACGATCTGGCGCATCACGGGATCGAGGGCCAACCGGTCGGCATCGTTGACGTCCTCGTAGCCCGCCAGCCTGCCGTAGACCGATTGCCGGAACTGACCATCGAGCCGGTGCGTCGTGTTCTTTCCCCGGCGGCTGTCGGAAAGAGCCATCGCCGCGAGATCAGCCAGCCAGAGCGCGCCGTCCAGCTCGCGCATCACCAGCAGACCACCATCGGAGCTGAGCTGCGTGCCGCGAAATTCCAGACGCACCCGGCGGTCAAAATCCACCCGATCGCCTCGCTCGGAGCCCGCACCCTCTGGGTGATCCATGAAATGCGCCCCTCGCAGCCATCAACACTATGATTTATATAGGAAATACCAACTTCAAGACAGCAAAATCAGCGAGTTACTTGGGGAATGCGGGTTAACGGGATTTTCTTGTTTTTACGTCGATTTTGCCAGACAAGCCAGTTCGACAGGGCAGCAATTTGGGGACTGAGACAGCATGAAATCGATCAAGATTGTGTTTGCGGCCGTTGTAATGCTGGGTCTGGCGGCCTGTTCCATGGGGCCATTTGCCCCGCCGCAGACGGTCGCTCCGGTCGATGTGACGCAGTTGGCGCCGATGCGGGTTGCGTCGGTCGATGTGTCGGTGCCCGAGACTCTGACGGTGTCAGAAGACAATTCCTACGACCCGAAAGCGGATATCGTCTGGCGCGGCGATCCGTTCGGCCCGCGGTATCCTCAGGTCAAGGCGGTCGTCGAGGCCGGGATCCAGGCCGGAACCAAGGACCTCGACGGTAATGTGCCGGTTGATCTGGTTGTCGTGGTGCAGCGGTTCCATTCCCAGACCCAGAAGGTCCGCTATTCCTTCGGAGGAAAATACGAAATCTATTATGACCTTGAAGTGCGCGATGCCCGAAGCGGTGAGGTGATCATTCCGTCCTACACGGTCTATGCGATCGCCGATGCGCCCGGCGGCGACGACGCGCTTGTGGCCGACCAGGAAGGTCGCACCGAGAAAGACGACAACATCGCTTTGATGGCGGATTCGATTCGCGCCCAGTTGACGGGAACGGTCGTCGCTCCTGCGGGCTGAGGCCGGGGCTTTCGCGGCTCGGCGAAACCGGCTAGGGGATGGCATGACCGACCCAAACCTTCCCACCATCCGGCTGAATGCCAAGGCAAACGCGCGGGCCATCCGGCACGGGTTTCCCTGGGCCTATGACAACGAGGTCGTGACCGACCGGCGCACCAAGGCGCTTGCGCCGGGGTCGATCGCGGTTCTCGAAGATGCCGACCGGCAACCGATGGGGCTGGTCGCTGTCAATCCTGGCAGCCGGATATTCTGCCGGATGCTGGAACCCGACATCGCGCAAGTCATCGGGCAGGAATGGTTCGCGGCGCGGATCGCAACCGCGCTGGCGCATCGGCAACGGATTTGCGACACGCCGTTCTATCGCCTGATCCATGCCGAGGCGGACGGTCTGCCGGGCGTGGTGATCGACCGGTTTGGCGATACTGCGGTGATCCAGCCGAACGCTGCCTGGGCCGAAATGCGATTGGCGGATCTGACGGCGGCGCTTCGCGAGCTCACCGGCGTCACGACTGTCGTGAAGAACGGCACCGGTCGGGCCCGCGTGCTCGAAGGATTGGTCGAGGAAACCGTGGTGCTGAGCGGTTCCGTCGAAGACCCCATTCCGGTTCCGATGAATGGCGCGATCTACATGGCGGACCTGCTTGGCGGCCAGAAGACCGGGCTCTATTTCGACCAGCGCGCCAATCATGCCTTCGCCCAGACGCTGGCCAAAGGTGCGCGGGTGCTGGATGTGTTTTCGCATGTCGGCGGCTTCTCACTCGCGGCTTTGGCGGCAGGGGCCGGGTCCGCACTGGCGGTGGACAGTTCCGATCCCGCATTGGGGCTAGCGACACGCGGCGCCGAGGCGATGGGTGCTGCGGACCGGCTCCTGACCCGCAAAGGCGACGCTTTTGCAGTGATGGAGGCGCTGGCCGCCGAGGGTGAAACCTTTGATCTGGTGGTCTGCGATCCGCCAGCTTTCGCGCCGAGCAAGAAGGCGCTGGAGGCCGGCTTGCGTGCCTATGAACGGGTCGCGCGGCTGGCGGCGCTGTTGGTGCGGCCGGGCGGCTATCTGGGATTGTGCTCGTGCTCTCACGCGGTCGATCTGGCGCGGTTTCGCAACGCCAGCGGGCGCGGTATCGGGCGGGCAGGGCGCCACGCGCAGTTGATCCATACCGGGTTTGCCAGCCCTGACCACCCGCAATTGCCGCAGCTCGCCGAAAGCGGTTATCTCAAGTCGCTGTTCTTCCGGCTGGTCGATTGAGGATACTGATCGACGCCTGTGTTCTTTACCCGACGGTGATGCGTGAGATCGTTCTGGCGGTCGCGAAGACGGGGCTTTTCACGCCCTTGTGGTCGGCCCGGATCCTGGAAGAATGGGCCCGCGCCACCGTCAAGCTTGGCGAGGCTGACGCTGCCATAGCCCGCGGAGAAATCGCGCTGTTACGCGCCGCATGGCCGGGGGCAGAGGTGCCGCCGTCGCCGGACCTCCAGGCGCGGCTCTATCTGCCCGACCCTGATGACGTTCACGTTCTGGCCGCCGCAATCACCGGCCAAGCCGACGTGATCCTGACCCTGAACCTGCGCGATTTCCCGGCGCATCTGCTGGCCGAACACGGCCTCAGGGCGGTGCATCCAGATGCCTATCTGCGCGATCTGCTGGATCGTTCAACCGCGGAAATCCGCGCCGCCGTGGAAGCGGTCCGCGCCGAGGCTGAACGTCTGTCGGGTGAACCGCAGCCGGTTCGCAAACTGCTGAAGAAGGCGCGTCTGCCGCGGTTGGGCAAGGCGCTGGGCTAGCGCGTCCCGGATCAGGGCCGCTGCCATTGCGCTTCGTTCGCCTCGATTGCGCGCACCCGGTCGTCGGTGCGCGGATGGCTCATCAACCAGGCAGGCGCCGCCCCGGCCCGCTGCTTGGTCAGTGCGTCGAGCTTGGTGAACAGCGATTTCTGCGGCGCGGTGCCGATCCCGGCCTTGACCAGCAACGCCGAGGCATAGGCGTCCGCCTCGTATTCGTCCGCCCGCGACAATCGCGCGGCCAGCATCGAGGTCAGCACCCCCGCGATCATCACCCCAAGCCCCGGAATGAACCGCGCAAGCACCATGGCCAGCGCGGTTCGCAGCGCGTTCTGGCCGGAAAAGTCGATCATCCGCCTGCGCGAATGCCCCAGCGCCACATGCCCCAGTTCATGGGCGATGACGCTGGCCATCTCTTCGGCGCTGACGTCCCCCGCCCGGTAGCGGTCGTAAAACCCGCGGGTGATGAAGATGCGCCCGTCGGGGGCGGCCAGTCCGTTCACCGGCTCGATCTCGTATATATGCACCTTGATCCTTGGCAGATCGAGCGCCTTCGCCATCCGGTCGGTCAGCCGTTTGAGCACCGGATCAGCCAGCGCCGTGGATCGGGCGTCCAGTTCCCTTGCGGTGCGCCAGACCGAAAACCGATACATGACGAGCGCGTAGAGTATCGCAAGAAGGATCGGCGTGAACTTCAGCATGGTGTAGATATGGGGTCAATCGGCCCCGACGGCAATCGGTGCATGCAAAAGCCGTTCAAATTCCTGTTCAATGAAGCTCGTGGCTACTCTTCGGCAGGTGCGGCAAGATCGGCGCTGCGGAAGAGATACAGACCCAGAAGCAGCGCCACGGCCCCAGCCGCGACAAGGCCGCTGATGCTGCCGGCCATATCGGCCACGATCTCGAACTGTTCGGCAAAGCCGTAGCCCAGACCGACATAAAGGCCGACCCAGACGGCCTCGCCCGCCGCATCCCAAACTGAGAAGCGCAACCAGCCAAGCCCTGCCGCACCGGCAACGATATTGACCCAGGGGCCGAGCGGCGCGAACAGCCAGGTGCTCAGGAAAACGCCCAGCCCGCCACGTTGGTCGACCAGCGCACGGCCACGCTCGATCAACCGGGCGCGGCGCGGACGCCCGGCGGCCAGCCGTTCCAGCGGCGCGGTCCCGACCCGGCCCAGCCGGAACCCGGTCTGGTCGCCCAGCACCGCACCCAGCCAGGCCGCTCCGGCGACCTGCCAGCCCACCAGATCGCCAGAGGCGACGAAAGCGCCGCCTGCCAGCATCAGCAGCGAACTTGGGATCGGCAGCAGCAGGCAGGACAGGAAACAGGACAGGAAGATCACCAGCGGCCCGTAGCGCGCAACGAGATCGACCAGCGCCTCAGTCATTGGTGCCGGCCGGTGCCGCGTCGATTGCGGCCTGCAGATCGGCGATCAGCGCCTCGACGCGCACGCCACGCTCTTTGGCCAGACGGTTCAACGTGATGCGCGCACCGCTGCCATCACGTTTCAACCCCAGCGCATCCTGGATCACCTCGGGCGGCGCCCGCCAGCTTAACGCGACATAGCGCGGCGTCATCCAGCCCTCCAGCGCCTGGTCGCGATGCGCCGGGTCCATCCAGTAGATCGCGAAGAACGCTGCGCGAACGGCAAAGAACAGCGTGACAGCCAGCGCCAGCGTGAACCCCGCGCTCAGCACCGGATGCCGCCGCCATACCGCGCCCAGCCGGCTCACCGTCCCAGCGCCTTCATTCCCGCCTCGATCCCCTTCAATGTCATCGGCACCATCCGGTCCGTCCCGAAGATCTGCTGGATCATGCCCACCGACTGGGTATGCGGCCAGTAGCGTTCCGCCATCGGGTTCAGCCACAGATGGTTCGGCCAGTGTTCGGTCACCCGGGTCAGCCAGACCTGTCCGGCCTCGGCATTCCAGTGCTCGTTCGCGCCGCCCGGAAAGGCGATTTCATAGGGCGACATACTGGCATCGCCGACGAAGATGCACTTGTAGCCGGACCCATAGGTGCGCAGGATTTCCGCGGTCGAGACCTGCTCGGTCCAGCGCCGCCGGTTGTCGCGCCACACGCCTTCGTACAGGCAGTTGTGAAAGTAGAAATACTCCAGATGCTTGAATTCGCTGCGCGCGGCGCTGAACAACTCTTCGACCAGCTTGATGTAAGGGTCCATCGAGCCGCCAACGTCGAGAAACAGCAGCACCTTGACGGCATTGCGCCGCTCGGGCCGGGTCTTGACGTCAAGATAACCATGTTCCGCCGTCGCGCGGATCGTGCCGGGCAGGTCCAGCTCTTCATCGGCCCCGTCGCGGGCCCATTTGCGCAGCCGTTTCAGCGCCACCTTGATGTTGCGGGTGCCCAGTTCCACCGTGTCATCCAGATTGCGAAACTCGCGCTTGTCCCAGACCTTCACGGCGCGTTGGTGGCGCGACCCGTCCTGCCCGATCCGCACGCCTTCGGGGTTGTAGCCATAGGCCCCGAACGGCGACGTCCCCGCCGTGCCGATCCACTTGGATCCACCCTGATGCCGACCCTGCTGTTCCTTCAGCCGCTCGCGCAGGGTTTCCATCAGCTTGTCGAAGCCGCCAAGCGCCTTGATCTCGGCCATATCCTCGGCGCTCAGATGCTTCTCGGCCATCTTTTCCAGCCAGTCGGCGGGCAAATCGACCGCGTCCATAACCTGATCCAGCGTGATCTGCTCCAGCCCCTGAAAGCTCGCCGCAAACGCGCGGTCGAACTTGTCGATGTTGCGTTCGTCTTTCACCATCGCGGTGCGGGCGAGGTAATAAAATCCCTCGATGTCATAGGTCACCAGACCGGCGCCGACGCCTTCCAGAAAACCCAGGTATTCGCGCAGGCTGACCGGGATTCCCATACTTCGCAACGTTTCGAAGAAGGGCAGGAACATCGCTTAGATCATCCGGTCGATCGCGATGGTCAGGAACATGCCCAGAAGGGCGCCAACGATCGCGAAGACCGCGGCATATTGCAACGCGTCAAGCCGGTTGCCCCCCTTGCGACGGGCCTGAACCGACCCCAGAACTGCACCGGCGAAAAGGCCCGCGATGACGATCATGTGGGTGCGCTCCTGTTGGCAATCGGCGCGAGCAAGGCGATTTCCGCGAGTCTGCGGCGCACTTCCTGATCCGAGCCGAAGCCATATCGGCCCCATCCCAGACTGTCGAGCCGGATCAGCCGCGCCTCGGCGGTCTTGCCTTGCGCATCAAGCGCCTCGGCCTTGATCATCAGCAATGTCGCCAGAAGTCCCGCGTTCTGCGCCTCGAACGCGGCGCCGAAATGGCTGTTGACCAGATCGATCGCCGCCTGTGGCTGTCCACTGGACAGCGCAAAGGCGGCCATCTGCACCGCGACATGTGCTGCCTGCAGCCGCATGTCAGGACGCGAGCCGTAGATCTCGGCGGCCTGCAGGAACGCGGTCAGCGCCAGCGGGCCGTCGATCCCCAGCGAAGACCTCCCCAGGATGAACAGGCTGAAAGCCATGCGGTTGTCGGTCCAGCCTTCGGCACGGGCGATGCCGACGGCCTGCTTGGCCGCCACCTGCCGCCGCGATTCGTTGTATTGCGATGACAACGCGGTGTTGATCGCCGCTTTCCAGGCCTGCGGCGTGCGCCCCGCCGGCTCGCTCTCGGCAAAGCGACCGCCTGGATTGAGCCGGTTCAGCACGCCGGGCAGGCGGGCCGCGACCTCGGCGGGCGGCATGCCGCTGTGCAGTTCTGGATCGTAGAAGGTGCGCAGGATCAGCATGTCGAAGGACGACAGCACGGTGTTGAAATTGTCGTCGTTGAAGACGGAATCCGACAGCCGGTACAGATCGTTGACCGGCCCCAGCGCCTGGGCAAGCTCTTCATGCAGGCAATCGCGAACCTCTTGCGGGCTGACGTCGCCCGGCAGGAAGACCGCCATCCGGTCGCGAGTTGTCAGCGTGGTCCAGTCGCCTTGCGGCTTGCGCCGGGTCTTCAGGAATTCGGACCAGCCCGCGACGCGCGGTGCAACAAAGCAGGCGGCCTGCGGCACTGCGCGTTGCAAGGCGCGGCGGCTGACAATCTCGATGGTGATCCCGGCTGACTGGCTGGCAGGCACCTGGGTGATGGCAATCCCGGCCTCGGACCGCAACCGCGTCAACAAATGTCGCAGGTCGGGCCCCAAAGTCGCGGGGGCGTTGCCAACGACCCTTAGCGTGATCGGCCCCTCGAATCGCGACAGAACCGGTAACCTGCGGCCGCTTTCCAGCTCGAACGCGAGTTCCATGAAATCGCGGGCGATCGCCGTATTGGACCGTGTGACCGGCCTGAGATGCGCCGCCCCGAACGTGTTCATTGCCGGCAAAGCGGTCGCCGCCGGCTCGCGGCGGGCGGTCGTGTCAAGCCCGGCAGTTCCGCCGCATCCGCTCAGCACTGCGATCAGAAGCGTAAATCCAAGCCACCGCACGCTATGGCCGATCATATTTGATGAACGGCGTCAGTTGGCCAACCCGGTCGTAAAGCCGTCGCGCGGTGGCATTGAAGTCCTGTGTCAGCCAATACACCCGCGCCACGCCCCTGGCATCTGCCGCAGCATAAACCGCCTCGATCAACGCGCGACCGACACCCGAGCCGCGCGCCGCCGGATCCGTATAGAGATCCTGCAGGTAACACGTCCCCTCCGGTCGCCACATGTGCTCGTGAAAGATGTAATGCACCAGTCCCATTGGTCGATCCCCATCAACCGCCAGAAAGCCATGGCAGTTCGACGTGTCCGATAGCAGATTTGCGAAGGAATGTCGCTTGATCTCGTCGGGCAGGGTGGTTTCGTAATATTCCAGATACCCGGTCCAGAGCTTGTGCCACGCATCATAGTCGCTTTCGCGAATTTCCCTGATCGTCACGCCCATTCCGGTCTCTCCTATCGCGGCCTAGCGCCGCTGGCTTCGGGCCATGAAGGCCAGCCTCTCGAACAGGTGCACATCCTGCTCGTTCTTCAACAGCGCCCCGTGCAGCTTGGGCAGCAGGCTGACCGCGTCGCGCTTGAGATCCTCCGGCCCAAGATCCTCGGCCAGCAACAACTTGAGCCAGTCCAGCGCCTCGCTGGTCGAAGGCTTCTTCTTCAGCCCCGCCGTTTCCCGCAATTCGTAGAACTGCGTCAGCGCGGTGGCCAGCAGCGCCTGCTTGATGCCGGGATGATGCACGGCCACGATCTGGCGCATCGTATCGAGATCCGGGAACCGGATGTAGTGGAAAAAGCAGCGCCGCAGAAACGCGTCCGGCAATTCCTTTTCGTTGTTCGAGGTGACGATCACGATGGGACGGTGTTTTGCGCTGATCGTCTCGCCGGTCTCGTAAACGTGAAACTCCATCCGGTCGAGTTCCTGCAACAAATCGTTCGGAAACTCGATATCGGCCTTGTCGACCTCGTCGATCAGCAACACGACCTTTTCGTCCGCCTCAAATGCCTGCCACATCTTGCCCTTGCGGATGTAGTTGCGAACGTCATGGACACGCTCGTCGCCCAGCTGACTGTCGCGCAACCGGCTGACGGCATCGTATTCATACAGACCCTGCTGCGCCTTGGTCGTCGACTTGACGTGCCATTCGATCATCTGAAGCCCGAGTGCGGCCGCGACCTGCCGCGCCAGTTCGGTCTTGCCGGTTCCCGGCTCGCCCTTAACCAGCAACGGCCGTTCCAAAGTGACCGCCGCATTGACCGCGACCTTCAGATCGTCGGTGGCGACATAGGATTTCGTTCCGGTGAATTTCATGTTCAATTTCTGCTCTCAAGCCTGCTTTGTTCACGTATCCATATCGAGAGCGTAACAATCCATCAAGTGACGTGCATCGGCTAGTGACAACCCGGCGGGACTCGGCTACATGGGCGCCGTTGGAGGTGTCGGATGAGTGATCAGATTGAGCAGAAGTCGTCCGGCAAGAACAAGGGAAGCACGATGAAGGCTGAAGTTTTCCTGCAAGATGATTACCGTCCTGCCGAAGACGAACCATTCATGAACCCACGTCAGGTCGAATATTTCCGCCGCAAGTTGACGGCTTGGAAAAATGACCTGATGGATGACAGCAAGCTTACCATCGAGGGCTTGCAGGACGGCACCCGCAATATCCCCGATGTGGCCGATCGCGCGTCCGAGGAAACCGACCGCGCGCTCGAACTGCGCACCCGGGATCGTCAGCGCAAGCTGGTCTCGAAGATCGACGCGGCGCTGCGACGAATCGAAGAGGGCGAATACGGTTATTGCGAAGTGACCGGTGAACCGATCTCGCTCAAGCGGCTGGATGCGCGCCCGATCGCAACGATGACGCTCGAGGCGCAGGAACGTCACGAGCGGCGCGAGAAAGTGCACCGCGACGACTAAGGTCGAATGGCGCACCAGAAATTCAGAACGCCGGGGCGATTGTCCCGGCGTTTTTCGTTGAGTGCCCGGTCTCGCATGGCTCGATGGTTTGTGTAGCGGGGGTAGGGCATTGGCGATAGCGGCGCTTTGCGGTCATTTCAGACGTCAGATGAATGTTCGCTTGCGGTGGACCTGTGTGTGTCGGCCCCCTGCAAAATGCAAATTGAATGCGCTTATGCCGCTCTCAGTTTCCTGCCCGTTTTCTTTTCCGAGGACGACCGGTTCAGATGAAGCATGAAATGCGCACCGCCGCCGTTCGCGTCCTCAATCGATACACTTCCGCCAGCCTCTCGCACCATGTCCGCGACTTGCGACAGACCCAACCCTGTTCCGCTGCCGTCAGGCTTTGTCGTGAAGAATCGCGTAAAGACCTTGCTTCGCATTTCCGGCGGGATGCCCGGCCCGGTATCCGCGACACTGATCACGACCTGTTTCTTGTCTATTGCCGTGCTCACGT